>NZ_CP063070.1:2400000-2740947 GCF_047305825.1 Citricoccus nitrophenolicus
GGCGCTGGACCAGGCCGGCACTGACGCGGAGCCGGAGATCCCCGAGCCCCACCCGTTCTCCACCGGCGCCGAGCTGCTGCAGCGGTGCCGGGAGTCCGGACTCTCGATCGCCGAGGTCATGCACGCCAACGAGCTGACCCGGCACACCGACGAGGAGATCCGCACCTCGCTGCTGGCTGTGTGGGCCGTCATGCAGGAGTGCGTGGAGAACGGCTGCAGCAGGAGCGAGGAGGTGCTGCCGGGCGTGCTGCTGGCCAAGCGGCGTGCGCCCGGTCTGCGGCGCAGGCTACGCGAGCAGGAGGCGGCCGGGGACACCAAGGACACCCTGTGGGCCATGGAGTGGGTGAACCTCTTCGCCCTGGCCGTCAACGAGGAGAACGCCTCCGGCGGCCGGGTGGTCACCGCCCCCACCAACGGCGCCGCCGGCATCATCCCCGCCGTGCTGCACTACTTCGACATGTTCCGCGACTGCGATGACGATCGGGTGGTTGAGTTCCTGCTCACCGCTGGGGCCATCGGGACGCTGTTCAAGCGCAACGCCTCGATCTCCGGGGCCGAGGTCGGCTGCCAGGGCGAGGTCGGTTCCGCGTGCTCCATGGCCGCCGGCGCGCTGTGCGCCGTGCTGGGCGGGACACCTGAACAGGTGGAGAACGCGGCGGAGATCGGCCTGGAGCACAACCTCGGGCTGACCTGTGACCCCATCGCCGGCCTGGTGCAGATCCCCTGCATCGAGCGCAACGCGATCGCCTCGGTCAAGGCCATCAACGCGGCCCGGTTGTCCCTGGCCGGGGACGGCACCCACCGGGTGTCCCTGGACGAGGCCATCATGACCATGCGGGACACCGGGCGGGACATGATGTCCAAGTACAAGGAGACCTCCCGCGGCGGACTCGCCGTGAACGTGGCGGTGAACCTCCCGGAGTGCTGAGGCGGTTTTCCGCCCGGTGAAAGGGGAACGGACTCACCATGCGCCACCGGCGACGATGGGCCTGACCGCAACGCCGCTTCCGGATGGAGATCCCCGTGCCAGAGTCTGAATTCCCCGCGCCCCTCACCGACGCCCTGGCCAGCCCTCCTGAGCGATGGCTCGAGGGCAGGACAGCCGTGGTGGCCGGGGGCGGACTGTCCGGGCCGCTGGGCAACGTGGGCTTCGCCCTGGCCTGGCTGTACCATCTCGCCGGGGCCCGCGTGGCTGTCCTGGACCGGGATCAGCAGGCGGGGGCCCGCACCGTGCAGGCGATCCGGGACGCCGGTGGAGAGGCCGAGACCTTCGCGGTGGACCTGCTCGACCAGGAGTCCACCCAGAACGCGGTGAATGCCGCGCAGGAGCACTTCGGCCGGCTGGATGTGGTCTCCACGACCATCGGCGGCGGCGGTGCCGTCAGCGTCTTCGAGACGAGCGAGGAGGAGTGGGACCGCACCTTCGACCTCAACCTCAAGGCCGCCTGGCGCCTGATGGTCGCCGCACGGCCCCACCTGCCGCCCGGCAGCTCGATCGTCACCGTCTCCTCGGGTGCGGCGGAGGGCCGCGGGCCGGCCATGCCCTACTCCATCGCCAAGACCGGGATCGAGAAGCTCTCCATCGGGGCGGCGTCCTCCCTGGCCCCGGAGGGGATCCGGGTCAACTGCATCCGGGTGGGCATGATCTGGGGCGCCTTCGCGGCCCGCGGTATGAGCGAGGAGCAGCGGGAGACGCGCCGGAAGAACGTGGCCCTGCAGACCGAGGGATCCCCCTGGGACATCGCCTCGGCGGCGGTGTTCCTGTCCACCGATCAGGCCCGGTGGATCTCCGGCCAGGTGCTGGCTGTGGACGGAGGCGGTTTCGCCATGCGCAACGTCGGCGCCGCTGGCTCGAAATAGGTCGATGCGGCAATTTCCGCGCCGCAGGTGTTGCCTGCATCACACTTGATACCTATGCTCATAGGTATTAGTTTTCGCCGCACGGGCAGTCGTGCACCCAACAGCAGGAGAGTCAGTCATGCCGGACCGGAAGTCATTGCAGCAGGCCATGGAAGCTGCGGGAAACCCCGTGGAGATGATGAGGAACTCGAAGGTGGGTGCCTATGTCTATCCCGTGGTGGCCCCTGAGTTCACCAACTGGCGGGATGAGGTCATCGCCTGGCGCGAGTCCGCCGTGATGTTCGATCAGACCCATCACATGGACAACCTGATCATCAAGGGGCCGGACGCCAAGAAGCTCGTCTCCTACACCGCGATCAACTCGCTGGAGAACTTCCCGGTCAACCGCGCCAAGCAGTACGTGCCCGTCACGCCGGCCGGCCACGTCATCGGTGACGGCATCCTGTTCCACGAGGAGCAGGACCAGTTCACCTACGTCGGGCGGGCTCCGGCCACCAACTGGCTGAAGTTCCACGCTGAGACCGGCGGCTATGACGTCGAGCTCATCGAGGACCGGCGTTCGCCGTCCCGCCCCATGGGCAAGTCGGTGTCTCGTGAGTACTGGCGCCTGCAGATCCAGGGCCCGAAGGCCTGGGACGTCATCGAGAAGGTCAATGGCGGCCCCGTGGAGCAGCTGAAGTTCTTCCACATGGACACCATGAACGTGGCCGGCGCCCGCGTGCGCACCCTGCGTCACGGCATGGCCGGCGCTCCCGGACTCGAGCTGTGGGGTGACTATCAGGACTATGACAAGGTCCGCGAGGCCATCATGGAGGCCGGTGCCGAGTTCGATCTGACCGCTGTGGGCGCCCGCGCCTACTCCTCGAACACCCTGGAGTCCGGGTGGATCCCCTCGCCGCTGCCGGCCATCTACTCAGGAGACGGCATGCTCGCCGACTACCGGGCGTGGCTCGGGGCGGACTCCTACGAGGCGAACAACGCCATCGCCGGGTCCTTCGTCTCGGACAACATCGAGGACTACTACACCACCCCGTGGGAGCTCGGTTACGGCAACTTCATCAAGTTCGATCACGACTTCATCGGCCGCGAGGCCCTGGAGCAGGTCGACCCCTCCACCCAGCGCCACAAGGTGACACTGGCCTGGGACGACGCTGACATGGCGACCATCCACGCCTCCATGTACGGCAAGGGCGAGATCGGCTACAAGTTCTTCGACCTGCCGAACGCCAACTACGGTTCCTCCAACTTCGACTCCGTGGTGGATGAGTCCGGCAAGGTCGTGGGGCTGTCCATGTTCACCGGCTACTCGGCCAATGAGCGCACCGCGCTCTCCCTGGCCGTGGTGGACCCCTCCGTGCAGGTCGGCGACCGCCTCAAGGTCATCTGGGGCGAGCCCGACGGCGGCTCCGGCAAGACCACGGTGGAGCGTCACCGCCAGATCGAGGTCAACGTGACGGTCTCCCCGGTGCCGTACTCGTCCGAGGTGCGGGACAACTACGAGGGCTCCTGGCGCCGTGCCGGTCAGGTCTGATGCGGATCTGATCCAGGCCTGAGCCCTCCGTGGACCAACGGAGGGCGGGGCAGGACCACCACGGGCCGGGCCGCCGTCGAACTCTCGACGGCGGCCCGGCCCGTGGTCTTCCCGGCTGCAGTTCCCGATCAGCGCTGTGTGACGGGCGGTGACCCGAGGTCTAGGCCGAGCGCAGCTCGTGCTCGGCGAGGTCCGGGTCGGGACCGTTGAGAGCGGTGGAGATCCTGCGCGCGGTGGTCATCAGGGGCGGGATCAGCTGGTGGGCGGTGAAGCGGTCCTTCGGGGCGGTGATGCCCACCGCCGCCACGGCGCGCCCATGCGGGCCGGTGATGGGGGCGGCCAGGGCCATGACGCCCGTGGCGATCTGGTCATAGGCCACCGCCACGCCACGCTGGCGGATCTCGGCCAGTAGCTGACGGAGCTCGTCCGGATCGGTGACGGTGTGCGGCGAGTAGGCCATCAGTGGCTGGCGCAGTGATGCCTCCAGTTCCTCCGGGGTGCCTGCGGCGAGCAGCACGCGCCCGGTGGCGGTGGCGTGCATGGGCCACCGGCCGCCGAACCGGCTCGTCACCGGGGCGCCGCCCGGGGTCAGCATCGACTCCAGGTAGAGGACGTCCTGCTGGATGGACACGGAGAGGTGGATGTTGGTGTTCGTGGCGTGGTGGAGGCCGTGGAGGTAGGGGTGCGCCAGCTGCTTGAGCCGCAGGCGGTGTCCGGCCAGCGAGCCCAGTTCGAGGACCTTGAGGCCGATGGTGTACTCGCCGTCCGCCTGGCGGTGCAGGGCACCCCACTCGGTGAGCTCGCCGACGAGGCGGTGAGCGGTGGGCAGGGTGAGGCCGGCGCGGCGGGCGATCGAGCTGAGGGTCAGGCTGTCATGACGGTCCGTGAACGTGTCCAGGATGGCCAGGACGCGGCCAGCGGCAGTGGGCTTCGACGACGAGGTCACTGGCGACTCCTTCATGGTGACGGGGGTCACATCAGCTTAGCGCGAACCAGCGCTATGTGGATAGGTATATGGAGCGGCTGACGTCGGCGTTCTCACCCGCCGGTCCCCAGCATGAGGTCAGCGAGGTGCTCGCCCAGCAGGACGGCTGTGGCCGCCGGCCCCCTGCTGGGGACGTCCGGCAGGATGGAGGTGTCCACCACCCGCAGGCCCTGCACACCGTGGACGCGTCCGCACTGGTCCGTCACCGTCCCCGGGGCGGACTCCGGGCCCATGGGCGCGGTCCCGGAGAGGTGGACGGCGGTGCCCAGATGATCGGACATCCACGCATCCAACGGCGCATCCTCCTCGAACACCGAGCGGTCCCAGGCGGCGGTGTCCACCCACGGTCCGAGCTGATCCGAGGACAGAAGGTCCACGGCGGTGCGTACGCCCTCACGCATCCGGCGCCGGTCCACCATGCTCTCCAGATGCCGGTAGTGGACCCGGGGGCCCTGCCTCGGGTCCACCGGATCCAAGGACAACCGGCCCCGGCCGGAGGGCCCCTGCAGCGCCACGATGACCGGCAGCTCCGATCCCTCAGCAGCCCCGGCCAACACGGGGAAGGGGCGCAACATCGGCAGTACCTCCAGGCCGCCCGTGCCCTCTGCCTGTCCGGGGGAACCCTCCGCGGACCAGTTCAGGGCCCAGGAGAACAGTGGGTCCCGCCCACCGGGCCGCAGGGGCTGGGACAGAGGGGCCAGCACGGTGATGTCCGGATGGTCGGAGCAGGAGGCGCCCACCCCGGGGGAATCCACCACCGGGCGAACCCCAGCCGCAGTGAGGTCATCGGCGGGGCCGAGGCCGGAGAGCATCAGCAGGTGCGGGGAACGGACCGCCCCGGCGGCCAGGACGACCTCCCCGGCGCTGATCCGGTGCACCCGGCCACCGGACTCGACCTCGACGCCGGTGGCCCGACCGCCACTGATCAACACCCGCAGCACACGGGACCCGCCCTGGACCGTGAGATTGGGGCGGCCCAGCGCCGGGAGCAGGTAGGTCAGGCCGGTGTTCATGCGCATGCCGTCCTGCACGTTCAGGGGCAGGTCCCCGTGGCCGGACCCCACGTGGACATCGTTCAGGTCTGGGAGGGCCCGGTGCCCCTGCGCGGAGGCCGCCTCCGCGAAAGCCGCGGCCAGGGGCGAGGGGGCGAAGGCCCTGCGGTCCACCGGCACGGGGCCGCTGCCGCCGTGACCGGGGGCATCCCCGAACTGCACGTCCCGCTCCAGCCGGGCCAGTACCGGCAGGACCCGTTCCGGCGCCCACGCGGGGTTGCCGGCCGCCGCCCAGCGCCGCAGGTCCGTGATCCGGGGCCTGACGAAGTAGGCTCCGTTGACTGCGGTGGAGCCGCCGGCGCCCTGGCCCCGGCCGACGTCGTAGTCCCGGCCGGGGGACACCTCGGAGCGGTACCACCAGGAGTGCGGCCCGGGCCCGTTGACCGTGGGCAGGGCGGTGGCGTCCAGGACATCGGCGGGGAAATCGCCCGGGGCGCGGGGGACGGGCCCTGCCTCCAGTACCAGGACTGATCGCCCCGGATCCTCGCTGATCCTGGCGGCGAACGGGGCGCCGGCGCCGCCGGCCCCCACCACGATCACGTCCGGGTGGCGGCTCATGCGAGGTGTCCCGGGCCGACGGATCCGAGTCTGCCGGCGCGGCCCGGAGCGTGACCGGGCGGGGAGTCCGGCGCGGAGGGAGACCCCACGGCGCGGGAGAGTGCACGGGCGGTGGCATGCAGGGCCGGGAGCACGTGATGGGCGGTGGTGGGGCCGCCCTGCTTGAGGGTCAGGCTGAGGGCGGCAATCGGCCGGTCCAGGGGGCCGCGCACCGGCACTCCCACGGCGAAGGCGCCCAGGGTGATGGACTCGTGCAGCTCGGACCGCCCGGTCCGGCGCACCTCTGCCAGCAACCGCCGCAGAACGTCCGGATCGGTGACGGTGTGTTCCGTGAAGCGGCGCAGGGGCGAGGCCAGGACCTCATCCACCACCTCCGGCGGGGCGAAGGCCAGCAACACCAGGCCGGTGGCCGTGGTGTGCAGGGGCCAGCGCCCCCCGAGCCGGCTCAGCACCGGAGCCCCGGAGGCGCGCTGCAGGGACTCCAGGTAGACCACGTCATGGCCGGCTCGGACGGACAGGTGCACATTGGCGTTCACCGCAGCCTGCAGGTCGGCCAGATAGGCCGGGGCGACGTCCCGCAGCTGGAGCATCTGCGGCTCCAGTGTCCCGAGCTCCAGGACACGCATGCCGACGGTGTACCGACCGTCCGGCAACCTTTCCAGCGCACCCCAGGCGTGGAGTTCCCCCACCAGCCGGTGCGTGGTGCTCAGGGTCAGGCCGGACCGCCGGCCGATCTCGCTGAGCGTCAGCTCAAGATGATCGGAGTCGAAGACGTCCAGGACGGACAGGACCCGTCCGGCGGCGGTGGGCTGCTCCGCGAGTGGAATGTCCTCGGTCATCGGGACTCCTCGGTCTGTTCAGACGGTGTGGGCCGCACCGGCGGCGGGCCCGGGACCTCCATCGTGGAAGCGTACTCCGGACGGATCGGAGGAATTCCACCTCGTGGAAGACTGCCTGGCCCCACCGCCGTCCTCTCCTTCCACCCGGGGGAATCGGGCTTCACCGGGGCCGGTGGCGTGCCTAGATTCGGCAGGGACCCACCGTCCGGACCTCCCGTCCGGGCCCGGCAGGAAGAGGAGTCACCATGGACGCACCCACCCGCGCAGACGTTCCGCCCCCCGAGGGCGGCCGTCAGGAGGGGCTCGATGCCGGCCAGGCGCCGTTGGCCGGACAGGTGGCCGTGGTCACCGGCTGTGGCAAGCCGGACGGCATGGGCCAGGGGATCGCCCGGGCACTCGCCGCCCGGGGTGCATCCCTGGTGATCACCGACCTGGAGCCGCGCGGGGTGGCCAATGACCGCCAGCGGGTCCTCGGCCAGGTGCCACCCAGCGGCCTGGAGGAGTTCGCGGAGGGCCTCCGTGCGGAGGGGGCCGAGGTGGTCGGGGTCCTGTGTGACATCTCCCATCGCCCAGACGTCGCCCGCGTGATGGACACCGTGCGGGATCGCTTCGGCCGGCTGGACATCCTGGTCAACAATGCCGCCGCGCCCCAGGGCGTGGACCGCCAGGACGTGGAGCAGGTCCCGGACGAGGCCTTCGATCTGCTGATCGATGTCAACGTGCGTGGAACCTACGCCATGTGCAGTGCGGCGGTGCCCCTGATGCGAGAATCCCGGTACGGCCGGATCGTCAACATCTCCTCGATGGCCGGGTTGACCGCTGCGCCGTTCTCCGTGGCGTACTCGGCGTCCAAGGCCGCGGTGATCGGGCTGACCCGTGCGTTGTCCATGGACGTGGGCCCCTGGGGAATCACCGTCAACGCCGTGTGTCCGGGACTGGTGGCCACCAGCCGGGCCATCCTGGACCCCTCCGCTGATCTGGACGTGGACGAGACGCTGGCACAGCGAGGCCGCAACATCCCGGTGGGACGCGTCGGCCGACCGGCGGACATCGCGTCCCTGGTGTCCTTCCTGGCCTCGGAGGAGGCCGGCTATGTCACCGGGCAGGCGATCCCCATCGACGGCGGGGGACTGAGCGCCTTCCCGCTGCGTCAGCCTCCGGCCCGGGCGGCCGGAGCGTAGACGGGTGAGGAGAGCAGGAACGGGATCGCGTCCCGGCGCTCCTGGTCGATCGGCTCCTCCGGGAACGAGTCCTCGATGGCCCGGTGCCGCTCCGCCACTCCGTCCTTGAACTCCGGGTGGGTCAGGATGAACATGTCTCCGCGGCGCACGCCCTCCAGCACGCGCTCGCCGGCCTCCTCCGCGCTCATGTACGGCTGGGTGCGCTGGAACGCGGTGGCCTCCGGCCCCGGCGCGGAGTACCCCGAGGGACCGTATTCCCGGGGCCTTTTGGCCACCGAGGAGGCGATGTTCGAGTGGGTGGGCCCGGGGCAGTAGGCCGAGACCCCGATGTTGTCCTCCAGCAACTCGATGTGCAGGGCCTCGGAGAGTGCGATCACGGCGGCCTTGGACATCGAGTACAGCCCGGCCACCACGGGCATCAACCCGGCCATGGAGGACGTGTTGACGATGTGGCCGCCGGCTCCGTGGCGCCGCAGGGCGGGCAGGAAGGCCTGGATCCCGTGGGCGACGCCCTTGATGTTGACGTCGATCACCCAGTCCCAGTCCGCGGCGCTGGCCGCGGCCACAGGTCCGGTCAGTCCGATTCCGGCGTTGTTGACCAGGAGGTCCACCCGACCCTGCTCCGCCTCGATCCTGGCGGCCGCCGCCTGCATGGCGGCAAGGTCCGTGACGTCCACGGCCAGGGTGGCAACCTCCAGGCCGTGGGCCGCGAACTCCTCCTGGGTCTCGGCCAGGTGGCTCTCGCTACGGCCGGTGGCGTAGACGGTCATACCCGCGCGGGCGCAGGCCAGGGCGATGCCGCGGCCGATGCCGCTGCTGCCGCCGGTGACGACGGCGACCCGTCCGTTCAGATCCCTCATGGTCGGTTCCCCTCGGTGTCGGTGTCGTTGTTGCTCTCGGTGGGCAGTCCCAGTAGGCGGGCGGCGTTCTCCCGCAGGATCAGTGGGCGCACGGAGTCCCGGATCGGCAGCTTGGCGAACTCCTCCATCCACTTCTCGGGAGAGATGACGGGGAAGTCGGAGCCGAAGAGCATCTTGTGCTTGAGCAGGGTGTCCGCGTACTGCACGAGCTGGGCCGGGAAGTACTTCGGCGACCAGCCGGACAGGTCGATGTAGACCCGCGGCTTGTGCAGGGCGATGGACAGCGCCTCGTCCTGCCAGGGGAAGGAGGGGTGGGCCATGATGATGTCCAGATCCGGGAAGTCCGCCGCCACGTCATCGATCGGCAGGGGGCTGGAGTACTTCAGGCGAACCCCGCCACCGCCGCGGGACCCGGCGCCCACGCCCGTCTGGCCGGTGTGGAACAACGCGATCAGCCCGTATTCCTCGATGACCTCATAGAGCGGGTAGGCCCGCCGGTCATCCGGGAAGAACCCCTGCACCCCGGGGTGGAACTTGAATCCGCGCACCCCGTAGTCACGCGCCAGGATCCGTGCCTCGCGGACCCCCGCAGCGCCGCGGGCGGGATCGATGCTGGCGAACGGCACCAGCACATCCGGGTGTTCGGCGGCCTGCTCGGCGATCTCCCGGTTGCCCGGCACCGGCTCCTCACCGGTGGCCGAGACCGAGTCCACCGTGAAGACCACGGCGGCCATGTTCCGTTCGCGGTAGTGGGCGGCCAGTTCCGGGACCGTGTAGCCGTGCATGGTGCCGATGCCGAAGTACTCGCCCATCTGTTGGCCCTGCTGGTCCGAGCCGGCGGGGGCGGCTCGGTCCTCCACCGAACGGTGCACGTGCACGTGGACGTCGATCCCCGCCAGGTCCTGCCAGCGCCGCAGCGAAGGCGAGCCGGACGCGGAGTGGATGGCCGGCGTCGTGCTCGGGGTGTTCCCGGCGGTCATTCAGGGACTGCCTCGGCGTAGTCCGCCGCGGTGCGCGCACGGACCTCCTCCGGGGTGATGCCCGGGGCGCACTCGACCAGCGTCAGCCGGCCGTCCAGGACGTGGAAGACCGCCAGATCGGTGTAGACCCGGGTCACCACGCCGCGGCCGGTCAGGGGGAAGGTGCACTCGGGCACCAGCTTGGGCCGGCCCTGCCGGTCCACATGCTCCATGCAGATCCACACCTGCGGTGTGCCGGCCACGAGATCCATGGCCCCTCCGACGGCCGGGTTGCGCCCGGGGACGTACCAGTTGGCCAGGTCCCCCGACGCGGAGACCTGAAGTGCCCCGAGGATGGTCACGTCCAGGTGCCCGCCGCGGATGATGGCGAAGGACAGGGCCGAGTCCACGATCGCGCCGCCGGGCAGGATGCTGGTCGGGATCTTGCCGGCGTTGGTCAGGTCAGGGTCCTCGGTGCCTGGCTCCGGAGCCGGTCCCAGGCCGAGGATGCCGTTCTCCGAGTGGAGGAAGACCTCCAGGTCCTCCGGGATGTGCTGGGGCACCGCCAGGGGAATGCCCACCCCGAGGTTGACGGTGTAGCCGTCCACGAGATCGGCGGCGAGCCGCTGAGCGATCTCATCCCGGCTGCGCCCGGCGAGCCGGGGGAGTTCGGTTTCGGTCATGGACATGGTCAGCCCTTCGTCAGTGAGGCGGCCCGCCGGGGCAGGTCTGCCGGGATGGGTGCAGCGGTCATCACCACGTGGTCCACGAAGACCCCGGGCAGGTGGATGTCATCAGGATCCAGGTCTCCCGCCTGGACCAGCCGTTCGACCTCCACGAAGGTGGTGCGGCCGGACATCGCGGCCAGAGGATTGAAGTTCCGTGCCGAGAGGTGGAAGCGGACGTTGCCCTTCGGATCGGCCTGCTGGGCCTTGACGAGCCCGAAGTCGGCGGTGATCCCGTACTCGAGGACATGGGGCCGGCCGTCGAAGACCCGTTCCTCCTTGGCCGGCAGCAGCATCTCCGGTTGACCCTCGGAGTACGACGCCGGAAAGGTCCCGTCCGCGAGCATCGTCCCGCTTCCCGAGGGGGTGTAGAAGGCGGCGACGCCGGCCCCGCCGGCCCTCATGCGCTCCGCCAGGGTGCCCTGCGGGATCAGCTCGAGCTCCACGCGGCCGGCGAAGTACTCGTCGTAGAACTCGGGCAGCACGGGGAAGGACGCCGTCAGGCGCCGGACCCTGCCCTCCATGACGAGGCGGCCGATGCCGGTGAAGTCGTCCCCCACGTTGTTCACATAGAGGTGCAGGTCGGTCTTGCCCAGATCGGAGAGGGCGTTGAGCAGGGCGTCGGGGCGGCCGGAGCTGCCGAAGCCACCCACGGCGATCGAGGCGCCGTCCCAGACGGCGTCCAGGTCCTCGTGGAGGTCGGTACGGAACTTGTTGATCACGGGGCGTCCTTGATCTCTGCTGGCCAGTGGACTGGCAACTGACGGTGTGGTCACTCCGTAGTCAATCCCGGAGAGCAGGGTGCGTCATGCGTGCTTCCGCACCGTAGAAGGACAACGGGTGATGGCCATCACTCCTCATGGAGAGTGAGCCCCATCACGTCGAGTTCTTCCGTGCGGTGGAAAGGGGATGGCAGCCGTGGGGCGGACCGAGCACGGTGGAGGCAGCCGCATCACCGGACCCCGGGTCAGGCGATGCGCCCAACCCGCCACCGGTGCCCGTTCCACGGCGCCATCTGCCAGAAAGGGGTCCCCATGGGGATGAAGACTCAAGCGGTCGTCTGCCGTGAGCCCGGTCAGCCTTGGGAAGTCACCGAACTCGACTTGGACGAGCCGAAGGCCAACGAGGTCCGCATCAAGATGATGGCCGCTGGCATGTGCCACTCCGACGACCACATCCAGAAGGGCGACGCGCCCATGCGGATGCCCGTGGTGGGCGGGCATGAGGGCGCCGGGATCATCGATGCCGTGGGCGAGGGCGTGACCCGCGTGCAGGTGGGGGACCACGTGGTGTGCTCCTTCATCCCCGCGTGCGGCTCATGCCGTTACTGCTCCACCGGACAGCAGAATCTGTGTGACTCCGGGAAGAACGCCGCCACCGGTGAGTTCCCGGACGGGACCTTCCGGTTCCACCAGGACGGCGTGGACTTCGGCGGGCTCTGTGTGCTGGGGACCTTCTCCCAGTACTCGGTGGTCTCCGAGTACTCCGTGATCCCGATCCCGAAGGACCTGCCGTTCGACGTGGCCTGCCTCGTCGGCTGCGGCGTGCCCACCGGGTGGGGCTCGGCCGTCCACGCGGCCGGAGTCCAGGTGGGACAGACCGCGGTGATCTTCGGGGCCGGTGGCGTGGGCATGAACGCCGTGCAGGGCGCAGCCCTGGCCGGCGCCACCCGCGTGGTGGTGGTGGACCCGGTGCAGTTCAAGCGGGACAAGGCCATGGAGTTCGGGGCCACGCACGTCTTCGCCACTGCGCAGGAGGCCACGGAGTTCGTCATCGAGGCGACCTGGGGTGAGCTGGCAGACCATGCCATCATCACGGTCGGCAGCCTGCATGACGAGGTCATCCACGACGCCATCAACATCGTCGGCAAGTCCGGGCAGGTCACCATCACCGCTGTGGGCAACGGCTCCATCCGGGAACACCCCGGCATGTTGATCGGGTTCCAGCGCCGTATCCAGGGCGCCATCTTCGGTGCCTGCAATCCCCTGCATGATGTCCCTCGGCTGGTCGGCATGTACCAGGCCGGAAAGCTCAAGCTCGACGAGCTGATCACCAACCGCTACACCATGGCGGATGTCAATCAGGGCTACCAGGACATGCTCGACGGCAAGAACATCCGCGGCATCATCACCATCGAGCACTGAGCCGGCCCGAGCCGAGCCATCACGAGACCGAAGAGGACACCATGACTGCAGTGATCGACCCCCAGGCCACCCTCGAGACCCCCCTGTTGGCGGACAATGTCCAACTGATCGGCGGGGAATGGGTCCCCGCCGCCTCCGGCGAGACCCTCGAGGTCATCAACCCCGCCAACCGAGAGGTCCTGAGCCGCATCCCGCGGGGCGCCGCGGCGGACGTGGACGCGGCCGTCCAGGCCGCCGAGCGGGCCCTGCCGGGGTGGCGTGACACGAACGCCACAGCCCGGGCCGGACTCCTGTTCCGGTGGGCGGCCCTCGTGGAGGAGAACGCCGAGGTCCTGGACCAGCTGGAGTCCCGGGACGTCGGGCGCCCCCACTGGGGACCCTCGCCTCTGGCGGGGATGATCCGGTTCATCGCCGGACAGACGGACAAGGTCCAGGGCCTGTCCCTGCCGACGTACTCGCCGGACGTCCTCGGGTTCACCCTGCGGGAGCCCTACGGGGTGGTCGGCGCCATCATCCCGTGGAATGCCCCGGGGCCGATGTTCACCAATGAGGTGGCCGCGGCCATCGCGGCTGGGAACACCATCGTCATCAAGCCGGCCGAGGACGCCCCGCTGGCACCCCTGGCGCTCGCCCAGCTGGCCATGGACGCCGGGATCCCTGCCGGCGTGATCAACGTGGTCACGGGGCTCGGCGCAGAGGCCGGCGCTGCCATCCCGAATCACCCCGGCATCCGCCGCGTGGGCTTCACCGGCTCTCCGGCCACCGGCTCCACCGTGATGGAGGCCTGCGCCCGGAATCTCATCCCGCTCCACCTGGAGCTGGGGGGCAAGTCCCCGCAGGTGATCTTCCCGGACGCGGATCTGGCCACGGCGGCCCAGGCCATCGCCACCGGAATCACCCTGAACACCGGTCAGATCTGTGCGGCCGGGTCTCGCGTGGTGGTCCACCGCAGCATCCACCAGGAGGTGGTGGAACGGCTGGCCACCGCCATGCAGCAGGTCACCGTGGGGCCGTGGCACCAGAAGGTGAACATGGGTCCACTGATCAACGGCAAGCAGCACGGGCGCGTCATGGGCTATATCGAGGCAGGGCGGGACGGCGGGGCGGACCTCGTCCTCGGTGGGGACACCCCCTCCGGAGAGGACTTCGGGGAGGGGTACTTCGTGAACCCGACCCTCTTCGACAATGTCTCCCCGGACATGAAGATCGCCCAGGAGGAGATCTTCGGTCCCGTGCTCTCGGTCATCCCCGTGGATGACGAACAAGAGGCCATCGAGGTCGCCAACGGCGTGGACTACGGGCTGGTGGCCTCAGTGTGGACCGAGGACGTGGGCACCGCGGTGCGGATGTCACGGGCGCTGCAGGCAGGCCAGGTCGGTGTCAACAACGCCCTGGGCGCCGGCGTCATCGGCGGTCCCTTCGGCGGCTACAAGTCCAGCGGTTTCGGACGGACCATGGGCGCTGACTCTGTCCTGAACTGGACGCAGACCAAGACCGTCTCCCTGCGGGGCGCCACCCGCCCGGTCAACTGAACCGAAAGGCAGATCAACACCATGGCCATCACCACTCCCACAGCAGCAACCGACCAGGGTTCCGTCCAGGCGCTCACCACGCGGGCGGCACTGGCCCGCGGCCCCCACGAGGGCTGGCAGCTCACCGAGCTGCGGGTCGACCCACCGAAGGAGCACGAGGTCCGCGTCAAGCTCTACGCCGCGGGCCTGTGCCACTCGGACCACCACATCACCGCTGGGGACGCCCCGGTCCGGTTCCCCATCGTCGGTGGCCACGAGGGCGCCGGCGTGGTGGAGTCGGTGGGACCGAGCGTCACCCGGGTCAAGCCCGGGGACCGGGTGGTCTGCGCCTACATCCCCGCCTGCGGCTACTGCCGGCCGTGCTCCACCGGCCACCAGAACATGTGCGTCAAGGGGTTGAACGCCGGCACCGGCATGTTCCTGGACGACTCGTTCCGGTTCCATGACGAGACGGGGGAGGACGTGGGCGGCTTCTGCACCCTGGGTACCTTCTCCCAGTACACCGTGGTCTCCGAGTACGCGGCCATCCCGCTGCCGGACGACATCCCGTTCGAGCTCGGATCCCTCGTGGGTTGCGGCGTCCCCACCGGCTGGGGTTCCGCCGTCTACGCCGCCGAGGTGCGGGCCGGGGAGACCGTGGTGATCTTCGGAGCCGGGGGAGTCGGGTCCAACGCCGTGCAGGGCGCCCGTTACGCCGGCGCCAAGAACGTGGTGGTGGTGGATCCCGTGGCCTTCAAGCGGGACTCCGCGCTCGAGCTGTTCGGCGCCACCCACGCCTTCGCCACGGCACAGGAGGCCCATGACTTCGTGGTGGAGACCACGTGGGGGCAACTGGCGGACAAGGTCATCATCACCGCGGACGTGGTGACCCAGGAGATGGCCAACGCCGGCATCGCGATGACGGGCAAGGGCGGCAAGCTCACCATCACCTCCGTGGGACACCTCAACGAGCAGGCGGTCACCATTCACGCCGGCATGCTCATCAGCTATCAGCGCCAGATCCGTGGTGCGCTCTTCGGCGACTGCAACCCGCTGTATGACATCCCGAAGCTGCTCGGGCTGTACCGCTCCGGGGATCTCAAGCTGGAGGAACTGATCACTCGCAAGTACACCCTGGACGAGGTGAACACGGCCTACGAGGACCTGCTTGCCGGCCGCAACATCCGCGGCATCATCGTCCACGAGCACTGAGCACTGAGAACGAGGAGGCCGTCATGACGCAGATGATTCTGGATCCCACCGGGCGGGGACCACAGGCCAGGGCGGACTCCGCGCTCGCCGCCCGGCCGGCGCAGTTGTCCGGGGCCCGGATCGGACTGCTGGACAACACCAAGCACAATGCCCTGCTGTTCCTGAAGGCCGTGGGTGAGTTGCTGATCGCTGAGCACGGCGCAGCCTCCGTGGGGATCGTGGAGACGAAGCAGAACTTCTCCGTCCCCGTGGGCGAGGAGATCATCTCGCGGTACCGGGCGGACAGTGACGTGGTGATCACCGGGGTGGGGGACTGCGGCTCGTGCAGCGCAGCCGCCGTGGCGGACGGGATCAACTTCGAGCGGGCCGGGCTGCCGGCCGCCGTGGTGCTGACGGACGCCTTCGACGTCACGGGGCGGACCATGGCCGGGGTGCAGGGAGCCCCGGACTACGAGTGGATCACCACGCAGCACCCCATGGCCGTGCTGACCGAGGACGAGGTCCGGGCCCGGGCCAGGAAGCTGCTGCCGCAGATCGTGGCCACCCTGACGGGGTCCGGCGCATGACCGCGGCAGGTACGCAGGCGGGTACGGCGGGCTCGCAGGCGGGAACCGAGGCGCTTGATCCGGTGGCCGCCCAGCGAGCCATCGAGTACGCCTATGAGCAGGGCTGGTCTGACGGTCTCCCCCTGGTCCCGGCCACCCAGGACCTGGTGGACCGATTCCTGGCGGCCGGGGACCGGCCGGCGGAGGAGGTCCTGAGCCACCTGCAGCAGGTGGACCGCACGGTCACCGTGGAGCTGCTGGCCATCAACGCGGCCATGGCCGGATGCCGGCCCGAGTACTTTCCGGTGGTCCTCGCAGCCTGGAAGGCCCTCGCCGCCGAGCGGACCACCGCCGGCGGTGGGTGGCAGTCCACGTCCGGGCCCGCTCCACTGATCATCGTCAATGGGCCGATCCGGCAGGAGTTGGGATTCAACAGCACCGGGGGCGTGTTCGGCCCTGGGTTCCGGGCCAACGCCACCGTGGCCCGCGCCATCGGCCTGACGGTCCGGAACGCCTACGGGATCCGCCCCCACGAGCTGGAGCAGGCCACCCAGGGCCTGCCCGGGCGCTGGTCCATCTGCCTGGCGGAGAACGAGGAGGAGAGCCCCTGGGCCCCGTTGGCCGAGGACCTGGGGGTGGCCGGCAACGCGGTGACCTCCACCCTGTTGCGCACGTCCGAGTTCGTGGACAACCGGCACACGGCGGACCCGGAGCAGCTGCTCGCCGACTTCGCGGACACCATCGGCCGCTCCGGCCCCTGGATCTTCAGGAATGCCATGGCCGGCGTGGTCCTGTGCCCCGAGCACGCAAACCAGCTGGCGCGGGCGGGCTTCTCCCGGGCGGACGTGGCGGCCTGGCTGACCGAACGCTCCGGGCGCACCACCGGCCAGCTGGCCGCCGTGGGCAAGGATCACGCCGCTGACGGTGTGCGGTTCCCCGGGGACAACGTCGATCCCGAGAGCTTCCAGCGCACCATCGCCGATCCGGCGTCCATGATCGTGGCCGTGGCCGGGTCCCGCAACGCCGGGATCTCCATGGTGGTGCGCTACTTCGCCGACTGGTCCGGCCGGCCCGTGCCGGTGGGCGCCGCGCCCACAGCCTGAACCGCTCGAACCGCACGATCCGCCCGAACCGCACGATCCGACCGACCTGTAGTTCCCCCTGAAAGGTGCCTCATGACCCTGCGACTCCACGACCACCTGCCGGACACCGTCCGCGCGGCCGTCCAGACCGGTCCCCGCACCATGGAGGTCCGCGAGTTTCCGCGGCCGGTCATCGGCCCGGATGACGGGCTGCTGCGGGTGGAGGCCAACGGCATCTGCGGCTCGGACGTGGAGATCTTCCGGGGCCACCTGCACGGCAAGGCGGCCGCCCCCTTCATCCCCGGGCACGAGCCGTTGGGCATCATCGAGGAGATCGGTGAGCGCGCCGCCGAGCGCTGGGGCGTCACGGTGGGGGACCGCGTGGCCCTTGAGGTGATCGTGCCCTGCCGCTCCTGTTCCGACTGCCTCGTGGGCCGCTATCAGGCCTGCCGCAACAAGCAGAACGGCCACGGTGTCACGCCGCTGGATGTGGAGCCGGCGCTCTATGGCGGCTTTGCGGAGTACCTGTACCTGGCCCCCAACGCGGTGATGCACCAGATCGATGCGTCCCTGCCGATCGACATCGCCGCCATGTACAACCCCTTGGGGGCCGGAGTCCGTTGGGCCGTGGACCTGGGTGAGGTCGGGATGGGAGACACCATCGTCATCCTCGGGGCCGGTCAACGCGGGCTCGCAGCGGTGATGGCGGCGAAGGCCGCTGGCGCCCGCACCATCATCATCACCGGCCTGGAGGCGGACCGGCACAAGCTCGCCGTGGCCGAGGAGCTCGGCGCGGACCACACGGTGGTGGTGGACGGACCGAACGGCCGTGACATCGTCGAGGCCGTCACCGAGATCACCGGCGGCCGGATGGCGGACGTCTCACTGGACCTGACGCCCATGGCCGCCGGCCCCGTCACGGAGGCGCTCACGGTGGTGCGCCACGGCGGGCGGGTGGTGCTGGCCGGGCTGAAGGGCGGCCGCGAGATCCCCCTGAAGACGGACCTGCTCATCAATCGCGGGCTCACCGTCCGCGGTGCCTTCGGGGTGGACGCCGCCGCCAACGAGAAGGCCATCGCCCTGCTGGAGTCCGGGCGCTTCCCGCTGGAGAGACTCCACACGCACACCTTCGGGCTGGACCAGGTGGCCGAGGCGATCGAGACGCTGGCCGGCGAGCGGGAGGACCGCAGCGCCATCCACATCACCGTCCAGCCCCACCTCGGCCGTACGGCCTGAAGCCGATCCACCAGACAAGGACTGCCATGCTCATCGACGCCCACGCCCACCTGCTCCCCGGCCACTACCCGGACCATGCCCCAGAGTGCTTCCCGTCCATGGAGGCGGTGACCGGGTCCACGGACCGCACGCTCGCCTTCGGCGAGATGCGGTTCCGCGCCAAGGAGGTGTTCTTCAACGCCGAGCGGCGGGTCGAGGCACAGGATGCCTCCGGTGTGGACCTGGAGGTGGTCAGTCCCATGCCTCCGCTGCTGAAGTACGATCTGCCGCCGGCGGACGGCCTCGCCCTGGCGCAGCATGTCAACGATGTCACCGCCGAGCTCAGTGGCTACGCTCCGGACCGGATCGTGGGCCTGGGCATGGTGCCGATGCAGGACCCGGAGGCGGCCACCGCCGAGCTGGCGGCCATCCAGGAACGTGGCCTGGCCGGCGTCGAGATCGCCTCGAACATCCTGGGGGACTCGATCGGCCACGAGAGGTTCCTCGGGTTCTTCCAGGAGGCCGAGCGCCTGGGCCTGTCCGTGTTCGTCCATGCCATGCCCTCGCCGATGTCCCGGCTGCCGGCCTCCGCCATGGGCACCTATGTGGTGGGGGTGGAGGGCATGTTCGCGGCCGCCTCCATGGTGCTCGGGGGCACTGCAGCGGCCTGTCCAGACCTCCGGCTGTCCTTTTCCCACGCCGCGGGCGGCTTCGCCATGATGCTGCCGCGCGCCAACTACTTCTGGGGCGGGGCCTGGAACGAGGGCCCGGTGGACAAAGACCGGGCCGTGATGCCCGACGACGGCCCCTCGCCCCTGGAGATGGCGCGGCGGTTCTACTACGACTCGATGGTCTTCGACCACCGGACCATCCGCTACCTCATCGACCTGCTGGGGGCCGACCGGCTGCTCGTGGGCTCCGACTTCCCCGCCATGCTGCGCGAGGACCCCGCCGCCAAGACCCTGAAAGAGATGGACCTGCCCGCGGATCAGTGGGCGGATATCAGCTCGCGCAACGCCCTGCGGTGGTTGGGCCGGGACTGACTTTCGCCCGGTGGAACTCCCGTGGGAGGGCCCCGCTGACTCGGACAGACTGAGCGGAGAGCAGGTGTGCAGTAGCTCACACCCATCGTCCAGACATCCACCATCGTGGGGAGCCACCATGAACCTGATTCCACGCCAGCACAGCCCACGCCAGCCTCGCCCACGCCGGGCCCTGATGGGAACCGCGGCCCTGGCGGCCAGCCTGGGCCTCGTCCTGGCCGGTTGCGGATCCGACGGCGGGACCAACGTCAACACCTCCTCCGAGGTCGGTGAGCCGCAGGCCGGCGGCGACCTCACGGTGCTGCTGGACGCCGGATACTCCGGGAGCTGGGATACCGGCCTGGACCCGGCCACCTCCAACTCGGTGGGGGCGAACCAGTCCCTGAACTCGGCGGTCTTCGGCGGCCTGTTCAGCCTGGAGGCGGACGAGAACGGTGAGAACGCCGAGATCGTGCCCCAGCAGGCCGAGAGCTACGAGTTCTCCGAGGACGGGCTCACCCTGACCGTGAAGCTGCGCGAGGGCATCACCTTCTCGGACGGCACCCCGCTGGATGCCGAGGCCGTGGTCTGGAACTGGATCCGCAACCTCAGTTCCGGTAGCACGGGTGCCCCCCAATTGGACTTGGACCTCGAGCGCGAGATGCCGGACCTGGACCCGCAGTTCCTGGAAGACCTCTACGCAGCCCTGCCGGAGGACGTGGACGAAGCCGTGATCGAGCAGCGTCTCGGAGCCATCCAGGCCGTGGATGACCTGACGGTCCAACTTCATCTCGCCACCCCCAACGGTGCCCTGGTCAATGCGATGCCGTACAACAACCTGAACCTGATCGCCTCGCCCACGGCCTATCAGGAACAGGGCGCCGAGGAATTCAGCCGGGCTCCCGTGGCGGCCGGCCCGTTCACCGTGGAGGCGAACCGCATCAGTGAGCGGCTCGACCTGGACCGTAACGAGGACTACTTCAAGGAGGGGCTGCCCTACCTGGACGAGCTGTCCTTCCAGTCCATCGCGGGAGACCAGGTCATGTACCAGACGTTGCAGGCCGGTCAGGGTGACGCGATCGAGGGGCTCAGCTCCCTCACCCTGATCCAGCAGGCCCAGTCCAATCCCCAGGTCACCACGACCCTGGGCGCCCCCACCTCGCCGTACGTGATTCAGCTGAACACGCGGCAGGCCCCATTCGATGACCAGAAGGCACGAGAGGCCATCTACTACGCCACCGACTTCGAGGCGATCAACGAGGGTCTGTTCGGCGGCGAGGGGGACGTCAGTCAGTCCTTCACCGCCTCGGGCGGCCTGTTCCACGAACCCGAGGTCGAGGGATACCGCAGTTATGACCCGGAGAAGGCCCAGGAGCTCGTCGAGGAGATCGGCGGACTGACCGTCGAGTTGGGCACCACGGACATCGTCACGGCCCGTCAGGTGACCACGGCGTTGCAGACCCAGTGGCAGGAGGCCGGGATCGACGTGACGATCGACTCCAAGCCCCTGGGGGACGTGATCACCAAGTTCGGCACAGGGGAGTGGGAGTCCATGCTCCAGACCGCCGGCGCCTGGGACCCCGCCGCGGGAATCGGCGTGGGTGTCCGCTTCGGGTCCACCTCCACCTACAGCGGAACACCGCTGCCGGAGGGCGCGGCCACCGCGGCCGAGGCCCTGGAGGGGGGACTGCAGACCGAGCTGGACCAGGTGATCCAGGACGCCGCGGCCACAGTGGACGAGGACGAGCGCGCCGAGCTGTACCAGCAGGCGGCGAAGATGATCTCGGATGAGGCCTACGGTCCCTTCGGCATCGCGTTCTCCCCGGCCCAGGTGGTCCGCGAGGGCGTCCACGGACCCGGGCTGACCACCCCGATCCCTGCCCTCGCGGTCAACCCCGGGGTCATCTATGAGCGCGTGTGGGTGGAGCAGTGACGGACACCGCCACCCGCCCCGCACCGGAAGGGCCACAGGGTCCAGCGGCACCGGACCGCGCGCGCAGTGGCCGAGGCAGCTCCAAGGGCAGTGGTTCGCCCCTGCTGAGGCTGTTCGGCCGGCGGCTGCTGATGACCATCCCGCTGTTACTAGCCATCAGCGTCCTGGTCTTCATCCTGCTGGAGCTGATGCCCGGAGACCCGGCACGCAACCAGGCCGGCATGGACGCCTCCGAGGAGCAGGTGGAGGCCGTGCGCCAGCGCATGGGCCTGGACCGGCCCGCTCCGGAGCGCTACTTCGGCTGGTTGTTCGCCCTGTTCCGGGGTGACCTGGGACAGTCGTCGGTGAGTGGGCAGTCCGTGGCGTCCATGATCGCCGACCGGGCACCCGTGACCCTGGAACTGGTCATCCTCGCCTTCGTGGTCTCCCTCGGCATCGCCATCCCGGTGGCCCTGATGGCCGCCCGCAAGCCCGGCGGACTGTTCGATCGGGCCACCATGGTGGTGGCCATGACCATGCTGGCCGTCCCGAACTTCGTATTGGCCATGCTGCTGGTCCTGGTCTTCGGGATCACCCTGCGGATGCTGCCGGCCATCGGATTCGTCCCGCTGGAGGACGGACTGATACCCAACCTCCGGTCGGTGATCCTGCCCGTGCTGGCCCTCGCGGTCCCCCTGGCAGCCTTCTACACGCGCTTCCTGCGCGGTGACCTCGTGGAGCAGATGAACTCCGCCGACTACGTGGACACCGCACGCTCCAAGGGTGTCCGCCCGGGCCTCGTGCTCTGGCTGCACGCCTTCCGGAACTCCTCCTTCGGCCTGCTGACCATCGTGGGCCTGAACATCGGCACGCTCGTGGGCGGCACGGTCATCATCGAGCAGATCTTCGCGATGCCCGGGATGGGCATGATGATGCTCGAGGGCGCCATGTCCGCGGACACCGCCGTGGTGCAGATGTGCGTGTTCATCTTCGCCGCCGTGGCCGTCCTGGCCAACCTCGTCGTCGATCTGATGTACGCCGTCCTCGACCCAAGGATCCGTTATGGCAGTCACTGAAGCCCCCGCGCTGCTCGCCGTCCCGACCGATGCCCATGACGACTCCGACCTGCGCTGGGGCCGGATCAGACAGCGGCTGGTGGTCGGCCTGCCGCTGGCCTTCGTGGCCCTGCTGCTGCTGGCCTGCTTCGTGGCCCCGTACGTGTTTCCGGTCCCCTCGCCAGTGGGTGGCAGCGTGCTCGAGAGCGCTCTGCCCCCGGGAAGCCCGGGACACCCGCTGGGCACGGACATCAACGGCAATGACGTGCTGGCCCGGCTGCTGCACGGCGGTCAGTCCTCCCTGATCGTGGCGCTCTCGGTCAACGTCATCGGCCTCGTGGTGGGTGGCGGCATCGGTGCGCTGTCCGGCTACGTCGGTGGGCGGATGGACAACCTGATCATGCGCGTGCTGGACGTGTTCATCGCGTTCCCCTCCCTGGTCCTGACCATCTTCATCGCCCAGGCGCTGGGGCCGAGCGTGCCGAATACCGTCCTGGCGCTGACCGCGTTCAGCATCCCGGCCGTGGCCCGCGTGGCCCGCTCGGCCACCCTGCGGGTGATGACCATGCCGTACCTGCAGGCCGCAGAGCTCAGTGGTAGCCCGGCCTGGCGCATCCTGCTGCGGCACGTGGCACCGAACATCACGCCGCAGATGCTGAACTTCGCCATGCTCGGCATGGGCATCGTGATCGTCACCGAGGGTGCCCTGAGCTTCCTCGGGCTGGGTATCCCGCCACCGGCACCCAGTTGGGGCAACATGATCTTCGAGGGGCAGCAGTCCATGTCCGCAACCCCGCTGCTGGTGCTGTGGCCCAGCCTGGCCCTCCTGGCCACGGTGCTGTCCTTCAACCTGCTGGGTGAGAACGTCCGTGACGAAATGAGTGGGCGATGAGCACGACCATGACCATGACACCCGAACCGGCCCCTGCAGACGGTGCCGGGGACCAGCCCATCCTCAAGGTCCGCGACCTACGCGTGACGTTCACCCGGGCCGGCCGGCGCATCCGAGCCGCCAAGGGCGTCTCCTTCAACGTCCGGCCCGGGAAGATGTTGGCCATCATCGGAGAATCGGGGTCCGGCAAGTCCGTGACCGTCCGTGCGTTGATGGGCCTGCTGCCACCCAGCGCCAAGGTCTCCGGTTCCGCGGACCTCGAAGGCCGGGAACTCGTGGGCCTGAGCGACAAGAAGATGCGGATGGTCCGGGGTCAGGAGATCTCCATGGTCTTCCAGGACCCGGCGCGGTCCCTGAACCCCACCATGTCCGTGGGGGCGCAGATCGTGGAATCCGTGCGCACCCACCGCCCGCTGGGCCGCAGGCAGGCCGCCGAGCGGGCGATCGAACTGCTCAAGCTGGTGCGGCTGCCCGCGCCGGAGAAGCGGTTCCACCAGTACCCGCACCAGCTCTCCGGCGGCATGCGCCAGCGCGTCATGATCGCCATCGCCCTGGCCTCGGACCCCAAGGTCCTGATCGCCGACGAGGCCACCACGGCCCTGGACGTGACCACCCAGGCCCAGATCATGGAACTGCTCGTGGACCTGCGGGAGCGACTGGGCACCGCCGTGATCATGATCAGCCACGATCTGGGGCTGGCCGCCAGCTACGCGGACGAGGTGCTGGTGATGTACGCCGGGCAGGTGGTGGAGCAGGCCCAGACCTCCGAGCTCTTCTCCAACGTCCGGATGCCGTACACGCGGGCGCTGCTGGAGGCGATCCCGCAGGTGTCCCGGCCCTCGCACTCCGCACTGACGGTGATCGGCGGCCATCCGCCGGATCCCACCCAGCGGATCGAGGGCTGCCCGTTCCGGCCTCGGTGTGTCCGCGCCACCGAGACCTGCGAGACCGCGCCGGCGCTGGAGGAACACGAACCCGGCCACTGGTATGCCTGCTGGAACCCGGTGACCGGGGCGCTGGCCCCTGCCTCTGCCCCTGCCGCGGAGGAACCCCGAGAGGAGACGCAACCATGAGCGAACCGCTGCTGTCCGTGCGGAACATCGTGCAGGAGTTCGAGAGTCGCGGCCCGGGCGGGGTGAAGGAGGGCGTGGTCCACGCGGTGTCCGACATCTCCTTCGACCTGATGCCGGGGGAGACCCTCGGGATCGTGGGGGAGACCGGTTCCGGCAAGTCCACCCTGGCCCGCGCCGTCATCCAGGTGGATCGGCCGAAGTCCGGCACCGTGATGTTCCAGGACCGGGACCTGACGGAACTGGACCGCAAGGAGCTGAAGAAGGTCTGGGCCAATTTCCAGATGGTCTATCAGGACCCCTTCAGCTCGCTGAACCCGCGGTGGCGGATCGAGGATGTGGTGGCCGAACCCCTGGACAGTCACCGCTCGCTGACTCGGGACCAGCGGCGGGCCAAGGTCCGCGAGCTCCTGGAGCTGGTGGGGCTGGACGCGGACCTCTATCTGCGGCGCCGGCCCATGGAGCTCTCCGGCGGTCAGGCGCAGCGGGTGGCCATCGCCCGGGCCATCTCCCTGGACCCTGCGGTGATCATCTGTGACGAGGCGATCTCCTCCCTCGATGTGCTCATCCAGGCCCAGGTGATCAACCTGTTCGAGAAACTGCGGGTGGAACTGGGGCTGTCCTACCTGTTCATCGCCCATGACCTGGCCACGGTCAAGCAGGTCAGTGACCGGGTGGCCGTGCTCTACCTCGGGCAGCTGGCGGAGATCGCCCCCTCGGACCGGATGTACGAGACCCCCCGCCACCCCTACACGCGCGCCCTCCTGGACTCGGTCCCCGGGCTGGACCCCGAGACCGGCATCGTCAAGCGGCCGGTCACCCTGCCCGGGGACGTGCCCAGCCCACTGGACCCGCCCTCGGGCTGCCGGTTCCGGACCCGGTGCCCCCTGGCCCAGGCCGTCTGCGCCGAGGTCGAGCCCGTCCTCACCCCGTGCGACGGCGGCGGTCAGGTGGCCTGCCACTTCCCCCTCGATGACCAGGGGCGGCCCACCAACGGGCACCCGGCGGCAGCTGCCGCGGCGGCCACGGCCTAGCGCCTTCTACCCGACGGAAGGTGCATAGAGCCTTCCCTCGGGCTGCGGGAGACTTCCCAGCAACCCGTGGTGATCTACCTCACACCGGGCCAATCTCCATCACCGTCCACCTGGGAGTCGTCATGAACACCACCACCCGCCCGAAGGTTCCGCGCCGCGGTCTCCTCGGCACCCTGGCCCTGGCGGCCAGCCTCAGTCTCGTCCTCGCCGGTTGCGGCGGCCCGGAGCCGGACGGCGGCACCAACGAGGCCGCCGCCGAGGTCGGTGAGCCGCAGGCCGGCGGCGACCTCACAGTGCTCCTGGACGCCGGTTTCGCCGGCGGCTGGTCCACCGGGCTGGACCCGTCCATCTCCAACACTGTCGGTGCCAATGTGCCGCAGAACTACGCGATCTTCGGCGGCCTGTTCAGCCTGGAGGCGGATGAGAACGGTGAGAACGCCGAGATCGTGCCGGACCAGGCTGAGAGCTACGAGTTCTCCGAGGACGGTCTCACCCTGACCGTGAAGCTGCGCGAGGGCATCACCTTCTCGGACGGCACCCCGCTGAATGCTGAGGCCGTGGTCTGGAATTGGATCCGGCACCTCAGCTCCGGCAGTACCGGTGCCCCTCAGCTGGAACTGGACCTCGAGCGCGAGATGCCGGACCTGGACCCGCAGTTCCTGGAGGACCTCTACGCGGCCCTGCCGGAGGATGTGGACGAGGCCGTGATCGAGCAACGTCTCGGAGCCATCCAGGCCGTGGACGACCTCACGTTCGAGGTCCACTTCTCCGTGGCCAACGGGGCGTTCGTCAATGCCATGCCCTCCACGAGCCTGAACCTGATCGGTTCACCCACGGCCTACAAGGAGATGGGTGCGGAGGCCTATGGGCAGGCCCCGGTGGCCGCCGGCCCGTTCACCGTGGAGGCGAACCGGCTCTCGGAACGGCTGGAGCTGACCAAGAACGAGGACTACTTCAAGGAGGGGCTGCCCTACCTGGACGAGCTGTCCTTCCAGTCGGTCGGCGGTGACCAGGTGCTCTACCAGACACTGCAGGCCGGGCAGGGTGACGTGATCGAGGGGCTGAGCTCCGTGACGCTGATCAATCAGGCCCAGGAGAACCCGAACCTGACCACCACCCTCGGGGCGCCGACCTCGCCGTACGTGATCCAGCTGAACACGCGGCAGGCCCCGTTCGATGACCAGAAGGCGCGGGAGGCCATCTACTACGCCACCGACTTCGAGGCGATCAACGAGGGCCTGTTCGGTGGCCAGGGGGATATGTCCCAGTCCTTCACGGCCTCGGGCGGGCTCTTCTACGAGCCGGAGGTCGAGGGCTACCGCACCTATGACGTGGAGAAGGCCAAGGAGTTGGTGAAGGAGCTCGGCGGGTTGACCGTGGAACTGGGCACCACGGACATCGTCACCGCCCGCCAGGTCACCACCGCCCTGCAGACGCAGTGGCAGGAGGCCGGCATCGATGTCACGATCGACTCCAAGCCCCTGGGGGATGTGATCACCAAGTTCACGTCCGGTGAATGGGAGTCCATGCTCCAGACTGCAGGTGCCTGGGAACCGGCCGCCGGGATCGGCGTGCAGGTACGGTTCGGTTCCACCTCCCCCTTCAGCGGGACCCCCCTGCCGGACGGGGCCGAGTCCGCCACGCAGGCCCTTGAGGAGAACCTGAACACGGAGCTGGACCAGGTGCTGTTGGATGCCGCCTCCACGGTGGACCAGGACGAGCGCGCCGAGCTGTACCGGCAGGCGGCGAAGATCATCTCGGATGAGGCCTACGGGCCCTTCGGGATGGCCTTCTCCCCGGCCCAGGTGGTCCGCGAGGGCGTCCACGGACCCGGGCTAACCACCCCGATCCCCGCCCTGGTGGTCAACTCGGGAGTCCTGTATGACCGGGTCTGGGTGGAGCAGTGAGGCCCGTCCGGTGCCGTAGCTGAAGGTCTCCTCCGGCCCGCGGGTGCTCCCGGGCCGGAGGGTGCGAGACGGGAAGGGCCCCGGAACCGTCAAGGTTCCGGGGCCCTTCCTGTGGGGGTTCGGCGGCCTGTGGGGGTTCGGCGGCCGGCACCGCCGGGGGTGCGGTGACCGCTCAGAGGAGCTGGCCGTCGTCGCCGATCTCCGTGGGGTAGGTGAGGTCAATGGCATCCGCCTGGGTGCCGGTGGCGTTGGAGATCATCAGGGTCATGAGGTTCTTCGGCACCAGGCAGTCGCCACAGACGCCGTCCTCGGCGCTGATCCGTGCATCCATCCGCTCGCCGGACTCGTCGATGGACAGGATGTAGCCGTCCGCGGCGAGGGTCTGGCGCAGGTCCTCGAGGGGCTGGGTGGTCATGGTTCCTCCGGTCGGTGTGGACAGATGGTCTGGGTCCGGTCCATTGTGGCCGCCCGTGCTGACATTGCCGAGGTGTCTTTCCGCCGCGCGGAACACCGGCCCCCGCAGCTACCGCGAGCTCTCCCAGGAGGCGTCGAACCGGCCGACCTTCAGCGGCAGGATGGTCACCAGGGCCAGTGCGCCGAGGGCCAGGATGTACAGCGAGATGGGCCAGGAGGCGCCGAAGCTCGCGTACAGGCTGGTGGCGATGAGCGGGGCGAAGCCGCCGCCGACGATCGAGCCGATCTGGTAGGCCGTGGAGGCCCCGGAGTACCGGATGTTGGCCGGGAAGAGCTCTGCCACGAGGGCCGCTTGCGGGCCGGCCATGAGGGACTGGGCCAGCAGGACCAGGCCGAAGCCCAGCAGGATGAGCACGGGCTGGGCCGTGTCCACGAGCCAGAAGAACGGGAACGCGCCCAGGACCACCAGGGCCGCTCCGGCCACGAAGACGGGTTTCTGCCGGAACCGGTCCGCCAGGACCGCCCCCAGCAGCACGGTGGCCAGGTGGATGCCGGCACCGCCGACGATCAGCCACAGCATGGTGGGTTGCGGCAGTCCGAGGGCCTCGGTGCCATAGGAGAGCATGTACACCGAGTAGAGGTAGCCGATGGCCGGTGAGGCGGCCGAGGCCAGACCCGCCAGTACCGTGGTGCCGCCGTGGTGGCGCAGCAGTTCGCCGAGCGGGAAGCGGTGCACCTGGTCCTTCTCCTGGGTCTGTTGGAAGACCGGCGAGTCCTCGACCTTGAACCGCAGGTAGAGGGCCACCACGATCAACAGGGCCGAGAGCAGGAACGGCACCCGCCAGCCCCAGGCCTGGAAGGCCTCGGGTGCCAGGGTCGCCGTCACCAGGATGAACACCAGGTTGGAGACGATGATGCCGACGGGCAGCCCCATCTGGGGGAAGGCGCCGAACAGGGCGCGGCGGTTGCGCGGGGCGTATTCGACGGCCATCAGCACGGCGCCGCCCCACTCACCGCCCACGCCCAGGCCCTGGATGAAGCGCAGGACGACCAGCAGGATGGGTGCCCAGACGCCGATCGTCTCGAAGTTGGGCAACAGGCCGATGCCCACGGTGGCACCTCCCATCACCAGCATGGTGATCAGCAGCATCTTCTTCCGGCCGATCTGGTCGCCGAAGTGGCCGGCCGCCAGCCCGCCGATGGGACGGGCGATGAACCCGACCGCGAAGGTGGCGAAGGCCGCGAGCGTGCCGGCGATGGGGTCCTCGCTCGGAAAGAACTGCGGGCCGAAGATCAGTGCGGCGGCCGAGCCGTAGATGAAGAAGTCGTACCACTCGATGGCGGTGCCCATGAAGCTGGCGCCGAGGACCTTGCGCTGCTCGGCGGGGGTGGGGGCCATCGCGCCGCCCGGCCGCGGGGCGGCGTTGGCGCTGAGGGTGGAGTTGGTGGGAGAGGGGGTCGAGGACAAGGAGCCCAGCCTTTCTCGGATCTGGTCACGTTGTGCGCTGGTCTGTGAACTGCATCACGACCCTGTTCACTATGGTCATAGACGGTTGGATTGTCAACAATTTTGGTGGCAATCCTGCGGGCAATTGTCTACGCTGAGGGCATGACCGAGCCAGCTGACCATCCGGTGCCCTCCGCCCGCGCCCGGGCTCTCGTCCAGGGGGCCTATGACCTGCACGTTCACGTGGCCCCAGACGTGATGAAGCGGCGGATCAGTGACCTGGACCTGGCGGCGCGCTTCCGGGACCTGGGCCTGGCCGGCTTCGTCATCAAGTCCCACTACGTCCCGACGGCGGAGCGTGCCGAGCACGTCCGGGCCACGGTCCCCGAGGTCCAGGCGCTGGGCGCCATCACGTTGAACGCCTCGGTGGGCGGCATGAACCCCGTGGCCGTGGAGATCGCCGGCCGCGGCGGGGCGAAGGTGGTCTGGTTCCCCACCGTGGACTCGGACAACCAGCGCTCCTGCCTCGCCGAGGAGCCGGAGGGGGCCACCCCTCCGATGTGGGCCCGGCTGCAGCAGGACCTGGAGGACGCCGGGATGAGGGCCGAGGCGGTGCAGGTGCTCGAGGCGGATGGAACGCCCACGCGGGCCACCGGCCAGGTGCTGCAGGTCATGGCGAAGCACTCGATGGTCCTGGCCACCGGACACCTACACACGGATGAGTCCTCGGCGCTCGTCCCCGCAGCGCGGGCGGCCGGGGTGGAGAAGATCGTGGTCACCCACCCCGAGTTCACGTCCCAGCGCATGGGGCTGGACTCCCAGCGTGCGCTCGCCGAGCAGGGTGTCTTCCTGGAGCGGTGCCTGACCACGCCGCTGACCGGAAAGGTCTCCTGGGAGACCTGGCATGCGAACATCCGCGGGGCCGGCGTGGAGCACTCCGTGATCTCCACGGACCTCGGCCAGCCCTTCAACCCGCCCGTGGAGGACGGCCTCGGCATCGTGGCGGACCTGATGCTGACCGAGGGCTACACGGACTCCGAGATCCGGCTGATGACCGTCCACAACTCCCGATACCTGGCCGGGGCCGAACCCCTGCCGGATGCCCCGGCGCACCTGCGCTGAGAACCCGCCCGGCCGCCGTCGTGATTCTCGACTCGGCCGGTGCAACCCCACCCCCCCCGTCCCGAAAGGACCCCTGATGACCACCATCCCCGCCCTTGACCGCTCCGCCGGCCGCCTCCTGGTGGTCGGCGCCCACTCCGCCGACTTCGTCTGGCGCGCGGCGGGTGCCGTGGCCGCCTTCGTGCAGGCCGGAGGCGAGGCCAAGGTCGTGGCCCTGACCTACGGTGAGCGCGGAGAGTCCGGTGTGCTGTGGCAGGAGGAGGGCCAGACCGAGGAGAACGTCAAGAAGATCCGCCACGGCGAGGCGGAGCGCGCCTCCCAGCACCTCGGTGCCTCCTTCGAAGCCTTCGACCTGGGCGACTACCCGTTGGTCAACGACCACTCGGACATCGAGCGCCTGGCCGAGCTGATGCGCGACTTCGCCCCGACCGTGGTGCTGACCCACCCGGACCAGGACCCCTTCAACCCGGACCACCCGGTGGCCTACCAGATGGTCCAGAAGGCCCGGCTGATGACCTCCGGTGCCGGTGTGGAGTCCGGGTTCAAGACCGCCCCTCCGAGCGAGTTCCTCGTCTTCGAGCCGCATCAGCCCGAACTGTGCGGATTCGTGCCCTCCGTCTTCGTGGACATCACCTCCGTGTTCGAGCAGAAGAAGGCCGCCATGGCGGAGATGAAGGCCCAGGCCTACCTGCAGACGTACTACGCCGAGCGCGCCGAACACCGCGGCAACCATGCCCGCAAGGTCACCGGCAACAAGGAGATCCGCCAGGCCGAGGCCTTCATGCGCCTGGTGCCGAACGTGGTGGCCTCCCTGTGAGTGAGCCGGCTGAGCTGACCGAATCCGAACTGATCGAGCGCTTCGCCGCCCTGCCGGTGGCCAACGTGGGCGATGCCATGGACCGCCTCAACGTGGTGGACTCCGGCATCCAGTCGGTGTGGCCCTCTGCCGGGGTCCGCATGGCCGGCCGCGCCGTCCCGGTGACGGTGGCCGGCGGGGACAACCTCGGCATCCACGAGGTCATCCCCACCCTGGAGCCGGGCGACGTGCTGGTGGTCAACGGCCAGGGCGCCACCCACCGCGCGCTGATCGGCGAGCTGATCGCCGGCCGGTCCATGGCCCGCGGTTGCGTCGGCTTCGTGCTGGACGCCAGTGTGCGGGACGCGGTGGACCTGGAGCAGATGCGGTTCCCGGTCTTCGCCCGGGGCACCACACCGGCCGGTCCCTACCGCAACGGGCCGTTCCAGGCCGAGGTGGCGGCCGCCGTCGGGACCGTGGTGGTGAACCCCGGTGACCTGGTGCTGGGCGATGACGACGGCGTCGCGGTGGTCCCGTGGTCCCGTGCGGCCGAGGTGCTACTCAAGGCCGAGGCCAAGCATGCGGCGGAGATGAAGCAGCGCGCCGAGATCGGCTTCTGACCCCACCCCCGGGGGTTACGAGCACGCTAGCCGTTGAGAAACGCCGAGGGACCCGGCGACTAGCGTGATCGTAACTCTGGGATCTGGTGGCTCAGCCGTGCGGGTTGGCGGTGGCGTCCGAGTCCTCGACCACCGGGGTGCCGTGGGTGTGGAAGGTCGGGATGGTCTTCATGCCCCAGGCCTGGCCCTTCGCGCGCTCGCCCTGGGACCACGGGATCGGCTTCCAGTCCGGGGCCAGGATCAGACGGGATCCCTGGTTGGCCAGCTCGATCCGGTTGCCGCCCGGCTCCCACACATAGAGGAAGAAGCCCTGCTGGATGGCGTGCTTGTAGGGGCCGTACTCGATGAAGACGCCGTTCTCCAGGAAGATGTCCGCGGCCTTGAGGATGTCCTCGCGGGTGTCCGAGGCGAAGGCGAGGTGATGCAGGCGGCCCGGGGTGCCCGTCCAGTCATCGGAGTAGACCATGTCATAGGACTTCTGGCCGAAGGTGAACCAGTGTCCGCCCACGTCGCCGTCGTCGAGCTGGATGAACTCGGTGGTGTAGCCGCCCATCACGTTCTCGGTGAAGTCGCAGACGCCGGCCATGTCCGAGGTCAGGTAGTTGATATGGTCCAGGCGGCGGGCGTTGGCGCCGAAGCCGGGGAACTTGGCGGCCTGGTTCTTCAGGGCCGGCCGGTCGGTGTCGTCCGCCGCGTACCACTCGGTGTCGAAGTACACCTCCATCAGGTGCTGGTCCGGATTGCGGTAGCGGAAGGTGCGGCCGCGGCCCATCTCCCCGTCCACCCAGCCCTCACCCAGACCGGTGGCCTCTATCCGGGCCACCATGCGCTCGAGCGCCTCGGGGCTCTGGGCGCGCCAGGCCACGCGGCCGACGCCGGCGTGGGACTTGGCGGTGAGCTTGATGGAGTAGGTCTCGTAGTCGTCCCAGCAGTGCAGGTAGGCGGACTCCTCACCGTTCTCCGTGGTGCGTCCGACCTCCCGCATGGCCAGCAGGTCCCGGAAGAACCAGAGGGACTCCTCGAACTTCGGGGTGTACAGCTCCACCGTGGAGAGGTGGGCGATGTCGCGGATGCGCTCGGTCATGGACGTGCTCCTGTCAGACGCGGTGCTTCTGGGTGGCTTGGATATTGAACAAGATTGTCAACAAAATGATAGACAGTCTGCGGGGCTATGGCTATGGCCGTAGGGATCGGCGCGGGGATGGTCGGGCCATCGGGGGGAACGCTGCCCCGTTGTGGAAGAATGGGGGACCGTTCGGGCGTCACCTGGGGCAGCAGGTGTGAGCGGGGTCGAGAGAGACCGAACCGCCGCGTCCGGATGCAGTGAGTGCTAATACAGCAGGCCTGCCCTCGTGGTGCCGGCCCCGCGAACCACCACCCGAGGATCCCCGTGAACAACACCGCCCCTGCCTCCGCAGCCCGCTTCGCCCCCACCAGCACCGGGCTCTACGCGATCTTCACCGCCATCATGGCCGTGGTGCTGATCCTGTCCAACCTCGGAGCCTCCAAGGGCATCATGTTCGGGCCGATCGTCATGGACGGTGGCTTCTTCCTCTTCCCCCTGGCCTACATCGTGGGGGACGTGGTCTCCGAGGTCTACGGCTTCAAGGCCTCGCGCCGGGCCATCGTGACCACCTTCGCGCTCTCGGTCTTCGCGGCGGTCTGCTTCTGGATCATCATCGCCCTGCCGGGTGCCGAGTGGTATGACGGGCAGGACGCCCTCGTCCGCACCCTGGCCCCCGTGCCCCTGATCGTGCTGGCCTCCCTGCTCGGCTTCCTGATCGGCCAACTCGCCAACGCCTGGCTCATGGTCCGGATGAAGCGGCGCTCCGGCGAGAAGCTGCTGTTCGGCCGGCTGGCCGTCTCCACCCTGGTGGGCGAGTTCCTGGACACCCTGATCTTCTGCTCCATCGCGGCCGGCGTCATCGGCATCACTGACCTGCCGACCTTCCTCAACTACGTGCTCGTGGGCTTCCTCTTCAAGTCCTTGGTGGAGATCGTTTTCGCCCCGGTGACCATGTGGGTCATCGGCCGGGTCAAGAGGGCCGAGCCCGCCTACGTCGCCTGAGGGCGGTCCGGCGGGTGTGCGGTTCGCGCTGCGCCCCAGCTGCCCTGAGTGGTCAGTTGCCGTGAGTGGTCAGTTGTTGTGGGGTTCGTGGCTCGGAACACCACGGCAATGGACCACTCAGCGGGGGCGGCGGGGACCGAGGACTTCACCGGCCCCGTAGCACCGCAGGACACTGGGGCGATGGCTCATCCCCAGATGTACGACGACGGCGACCCTCACTTCCAGCGCGTCCGCTCCCTGGCACTGGCCCTCCCCAAGGCCCGGATGAAGGTGTCCCACGGCCGGCCGGCCTTCTTCACCCAGAAGGTGTTCGCCTACTACGGGAGTTCGGTCAAGGGCAGCGATTCCGGCTCCCCGCAGACGGCGGCGGACGGTTCGCGGCTGCCACCCGGTGGGATCCCCGGCGAGGAGGGGCGCAGCTATCTCCAGTTCCCCCGGGCCCTCGTGATCCGGGCCGAGGGGTCAGACGCCGACGTCCTGGCCCAGGATCCCCGGGCGTTCCGGCCGGCCTACCTCGGTGCCTCCGGATGGTTCGCCCTCGATCTCTCGGATCTGGACCCGGCGGCGGAGGGCGAGGACGAAGGTTGGGCGGAGGCCGCCGAATGGCTGGAGACGAGTTATCGGCTCACGGCCCCGGCCCGGTTGGTGAAGTCGTTCGGCACCTGACAACCCTGCCGCACAACCCCGCTGCACAACCCCGCCGTGGGTGGTCAGTTCGAGTGGCGGTCCGCCGCTGAAGCGCCACCGCAATTGACCACTCACGGCAGGGGTGGGGGAGCGTGGCGTGGGGTACCCGGTCAAGCGGATGACTCTCCCACGTCATCAGCCGTCACAGTGGAGCGGTTGGTGCCGCTTGGGGCGTGAATCGGCCCTCTCGGGCGGAGAGATGACGGCACGGAACAGTTCATGACGTCATGGTTGGCGAGCCCGGCCCACCTCCCTAGTGTTGACCTCGGAATCACGAGATCCGGTGCGAAGCCCTGGCTGGCCGGACGGCAACCCTCTCTCCGTAGTGGGGTGCTCCAGGTGATGATTCGGCCCCCGGCGACCGCCGCGGGGCAAGTACGGCACCACCGAGAAGGCGTGTCCTCCAGACCGTGAAGGTCCTGGCGACGCCACGTTCCTGACCTCGCGTCTCCGGAGTGCCATGGATGATGAGGGACTGCCATGACGAACACCACCGCAGACACCGCCGGTACACACCCCCACGACGTCGGCCCGTCCGGTTCGCTGCCCACGTTCGAGGAGCTGCGCGCGGCCACCGGGCCGGACGGGCCCACGGACGTCCAACTCGCTGAGCACTTCGCCCCGGTCTTCGCGGCCGTCGCGGCGGGAGCCGCCCAGCGCGAGCAGGACCACGAACTGGCCTTCGCAGCCATCGAGTACCTGCGCGGCTCAGGCTTCACCCGGGCCCGCCTGGGCCGCGAGTACGGCGGCATCGGGGCGAGCCTGCCTCAGTTGGCGGACCTGTTGGTGGGTCTGGCCGCCGCGGATCCCAACCTGCCCCAGGCCCTGCACGGGCACTTCATGTTCACCGAGCAGCACGAGAACGAGTCCCAGGGTGCGGTCTCCGAGTGGTGGCTGGCCGAGGTGGCCGCGGGCAGGATCTTCGGCAACGCACTCGTGGAGCTGCCGCCGTCCGCCGGCAAGCGCCCCGTGCACTGGATCGACGCGGACCCGGACACCGTTCAATCGGCCGCTGCCACGGGGACCACGGAGGTGGCCCGGATCAGTGGAGACAAGTTCTACTCCACCGGGGCGATCTTCACCGACTACCTCCTGGTCTCCGCCGTGCGCCCCGGGCTGGAGGAGAACGGGCCGGTCTTCGCGATCGTCGACGCCCGAGACCCAGGAGTGCACCGCATCGACGACTGGAACGGCTTCGGCCAGCGGCTCACGGCCTCCGGGACCACCACGTTCGACAACGTCCCCGTGCAGGCCCAGCGCACCCAGGAGTTCAACGTGCCCACAGGCGTGCTGGCCTACACGGTGCTGTGGATCGTCCTGACGGCCACGCAGGCCGGAATCGGGACCACCGCCCTGGCGGACATCACCGACTTCGTCCGGGGCCGGCGTCGTACCTATGACCACGCGACGGCCGAGACGCCGGCAGAGGACCCGCTGGTGCACCAGGTCATCGGGTCCGTCTCCGCGAAGGTCACCGCCGCCCGGCAGATCGTGCGGGGCGCGGCGGCCACCGTGGAGGAGTCCTACCGCCAGGTCCGCGGCCACACCGACCTGGAGGATCCGGTGGTCCTCGAGGCGCATGCCCGTGCGAACATCGCGCTGTCTGAGGCCTCGCTCGTGGTGTCCGAGCTGATCCTGGACGTCACGAACCAGATCTTCGAATCCGGAGGCGCCTCGGCCACCGATGCCTCGAAGCAGCTGCACCAGCACTGGCTCAACGCCCGCACCGTGGCCAGCCACACGCCGCTGATCTACCGCACCCAGGCGATCGGCAACTACCGCATCAACGGTGCCATCCCGCCATTCCACTCCACGGCCCGCAACTCCACCCCCGCCTCGACCACCACAGGAGCATGATGACTGCCACCACCCTGTGCACCCTGTCCACCCGTCCCCATCACGGCTCCGAGGCCTACCGGGCTGCCCGTGAACGCCTGGCACCGGTCTTCGCCGAGATCGCGGCCAGCGCCGCCCAACGCGAGGCGGACCGGCACATCGACCGCGGCGCCGTGCGAGCCCTGGCCGCTGCCGGGTTCACCGCCCTGCGGGTGCCCGTGGAGTACGGGGGATCCGGACTCACCTTCGCCGAGCAGGCCCCGCTGATCGTAGAACTGGCCGCGGCCGACTCGAACCTGGTCCAGGCGCTGCGCGCACATCTGATCAACCAGGAGAACCTGCTGGGCCACCCGGACGAGGCCCTGCGGGACCGGTGGCTGCGCCGCCTCGGCGCGGGGGCCGTCGTCGGGAATGCCATTACGGAGATCAACAACTCGGTGGGGGAGGGGACCACCACCCTGATCCGGGACGAGGAGGGGACCTGGCGGCTGAACGGGACCAAGTACTACTCCACGGGCACGTTGTACGCCGACTGGATCATCGTGGCCGCGGTGGATGCCGCCGGTGAGGAGATCGCCGCCACGGTGCCGGTGGACGCGGAGGGCGTGACCCTGCTGGACGACTGGGACGGCTTCGGCCAGCAGCTGACGGCCTCCGGCACCACGGTGTTCGCGAACACCCCGGTGGCGGCCGCGGAGGTCTACGCCGGCGGGCTGGATGACGGCACCCGCGTGGCCACCGGCCAGGCCAGCTGGCAGTTCCTGCACCTGGCCGCGCTGACCGGCATCGCCGAGGCGATCGTCCGGGACGGGGCGGAGTATGTGCGCGGCCGCCGCAGGTCCTTCAGCCATGGCACCGCCGAGCTGCCGCGAGAGGACTCCCAGGTGCTGCAGGTGGTGGGCGAGCTCTCGGCCGCCGGCTTCGGTGCGCGGGCGGCCTACGACTCCGTGGTCACCGCGCTCGGCGGGGTCCTGGAACAGGAGGCGGCCCTGACGGCGGGCGAACAGTTGCCGGAGGTGGACGTGGACGAGCTGTACGTGCGCGTCTACCAGGCCCAGCAGGTCATCGCGAAGACCGTTCTGGCCGCCGCCACCCAGCTCTTCGAGGTGGGCGGGGCCTCCGCCCTCAGTCAGACGAAGCGGTTGGACCGGCACTGGCGCAACGCCCGCGTGCTGGCCAACCACAACCCCCTGATCTACCGGGCCCGGCTGCTCGGTGGCTGGGAGGTCAACGGGACCGGACCGGAACGTTCCTACCGCGTGGGATCCGCCCCGGCCGCCCCCTCCAGCACAAAGTGACCTCACCCCCGCCGGAGTGACGTGGTTCTGTCACTCTGCGCCCACCGCCGCGGCCCAGGCTGCACCCCACACACTGCGACTCCTCAGGAGACCCCATGAGCACCCCGAATTCCTCTCACACCCCGCCGCGTCCCCTGCGCTTCAACGCCTTCGTCATGAACACCACGAGCCACATCCACCACGGCCAGTGGCGCCGCGAGGATGCCGGTCAGACCGAGTTCACGGACGTCAACACGTGGATCAACCTGGCCAAGATCCTGGAGGCCGCCAAGTTCGACGCCATGTTCTTCGCCGACGTCTCGGGTCACTACGGGGACGCGGACGCCGACTACTCCGTGTACGTCAATGAAGGCCTGCAGATCCCCTCCAATGACCCGACCGTGCTGCTCGGGGCGCTCGCCGTGTCCACCGAGCACATCGGCCTGGCCACCACCTCGAACGTGTTCCAGTCCCACCCGTTCCAGTTCGCCCGGCAGTTGTCCACGCTGGACCACATCTCGGGTGGGCGGATCGCATGGAACATCGTCACCGGCACGCAGGACAACGGCTCGCGCAACTTCGGTCTGCCGCGGTTGACGGATCACGCCGAGCGGTACGCCTGGGCCGAGGAGTACGTGGACGTCACCTACAAGCTGTGGGAGGGCTCCTGGGATGAGGGTGCCGTGGTCAAGGACCGGGACGGCTCCCGGTACTCGGACCCGGCCAAGGTCCACAAGATCCACCATGTGGGCGAGCGCTATTCCGTGGAGGGCCCGCACCTGCCCTCTCCGTCCCCGCAGCGCACGCCGGTGCTGTTCCAGGCAGGGTCCTCGGCCTCAGGCCGTGACTTCGCCGCCCGCAACGCGGAGGCCGTGTTCATCATCGCCACCACCCCGGAGATCGCCCGCCAGCAGATCGAGGACACCCGGCGCCGAGCCGTGGAGGCCGGCCGGGCACCGGAGGACATCACGTTCTACCAGGGACTCAGCTTCGTGATCGGGGACACGGAGGAGGAGGCCCAGCAGAAGTTGGAGGAGTACGAGCAGTACGCGTCGCTGGAGGGATACCTGGCCCATGCGGCGCTGGTGGATCCGGACGGCCGGGTCTACCCGCCAGAGACCCCGCTGAAGGACCTCGAGACCAACACCCAGAAGGGTTTCGCGGAATGGGTCTCCAAGGCCATCACGGATCGCGAGCCCGTGGTGGCGGACGTCGCCTGGCGCAGCCACCGCAACAGCCGCGTGGTGGGCACCCCGGAGCAGATCGCCGACCGGATCGAAGAATGGCACGCAGCCGGCGTGGACGGCATCAACGTCATCAACTGGGTCATCCCCGGTTCCTTCGAGGAGTTCGCGGAGAAGGTCCTGCCGGTGCTGCGCGCACGCGGCCTGGCCCAGTCCGATTACGCCCCGGGCACCCTGCGCCAGAAGCTCTTCGGCCGCGACCGGCTGCCGGAGACCCACCCGGCCGCACGGTACCGCGGGGCCTTCGCCCACAGCGCTCGCCAGTCCGAGGAAGCCGTCCCCGCCGGCGTCTGAGCCCGCCTCGCCCGGGCGCAGAGTGACCCCGCCACGTCACAACGGTGGGGGTGATGTCACTTTGCGCCGGGGATGAAAGGAACCACCATGAGCACCACACCTTCCCCGAGTGCGCCCGAAAATCGGGACTCCGGCAATGCCGGGGCCCGACGCCGGACCCGCACCTTCGCCTCCGGCCTCGCCCTGGCTGCGGCGTCGGCACTGATCCTGACCTCCTGCTCGGCTGGGCAGGCCGGCTCGGCCGGCCCGGCCGCCCCGGCCGATCGTCAGGCCGCCCTGACCGGCACGGCCGTGGACCCCGTCCAGGGCGGGGTGATCGAGTACGGCCACCTCCAGGAGCCCAACTGCATCTTCGGCGGCTGGATCCAGGAGAACTTCACCGCGCGCCAGGTGCTGGACAACCTGGTCTCCGCCACCGAGGACGGCTCAGTGGTCCCGTGGATCGCCACGGGTTGGGAGGTCTCCGAGGACCGGACGGTCTGGACGCTGGATCTGCGGGACGATGTCACGTTCACGGACGGGACGGACCTGGACGCGGCAGCCGTGGCCTACAACTTCGACTACTGGTTGGACGGTGGCAACGGCACGGCGGCGGCCCACCTCGGCGGGTTCTATGACCATTCCGAGGTCGTGGACCGGAACACGGTGAAGATCCACCTCTCCTCCCCGTTCGCGCCGTTCCTCTCCACGCTCTCCCAGTCCTACTTCGGTCTGCAGTCGCCCACGGCCCTGGAGACCCGGTCGGACGAGCAGAACTGCACCGAACCCATCGGCTCGGGCCCCTTCACGGTCAAGGACTGGCGGCGCGGCGAGTACATCGAGTTCGAACGCAATGAGGACTATGCGTGGGCTCCTGAGAACGCGCGCCATCAGGGGCCGGCCCTGGTGGAGGGGATCCGGTGGAACATCGTCCCGGACAACACCTCCCGCTACGGCTCGCTCCTCTCCGGGGAGATGGACGCGATCGGTGAGGTGCCGGCGGTGAACATCGAACAGGCTCGCGAGGAGTTCGAGTTCACGCAGTACATCACGCCGGGACGGCCCGTGGTGATGAACCTGAACACCCAGCGGGGTGTCTTCGCCGAGCAGGCCGTCCGCCAGGCTCTGAGCTTCGCCACGGACCGGCAGGCCAACGTGGAGTCCGCCTTCCTCGGCACGGTCCCCTCCGAGCCCAGCGGCTACCTGTCCCAGACCACGCCGGACTATGACGAGGACGCGGCCACCGAGTACCCCTTCGATCTGGAGCGGGCCAACGGCCTGCTGGACGAGGCCGGGTGGACGGGGCGGGACGAGGACGGCACGCGGACCAGGGACGGACAGCGCCTGACCGCGAAGGTGGTCTACGGACTGAACAGCATCATCACCCCGGACGGCAACACGGTGATCCAGAACTTCCAGGAGCAGGCCCGGGCCGCGGGATTCGACCTGGTGCTGCGTCCGCTGACCCCGTCCGAGAACTTCTCCGGTGCGTTCTCCACGCCGGAGAGCTATGACGCCTCGGTGGGGTACTGGACCAGCCCGCACGCCGGGATCCTGAACATCAACTACCGTCCGTCCACCGAGGACGCCCCCAACGGGGCGAACACCACCTTCTTGGACGACCCGGAGGTCTTCGAGACGATCCAGTCCGCACTGCAGGCGCCGAGCCCCGAACTCGTCGCCGAACGCTTCTCCGAGGCGCAGTACGAGCTCAGCGAGCTGGCCCCGGCGATCGGGCTCTACACCCAGACCAACACCGTGGCCGTGTCGGAGGACGTCACCGGCATCTGGCTCGAGCCCGCCCAGGGCGGACCCATCTTCCATGACGCCGCCTTCACCTCGGAAGCAGCCCGGGACGCCTCCCCAGAGATCGAGGACTGAGCCATGACACTGACCACCGACCTCCACCCCACATCGGAACCACCCACGCCGGCACCGGTGCCTGCTCCCACCTCCGCGCCGGGGCCTCGCCACCGCCCCACGGCCGCCGCCCTGGCGGCCCGGATCGGGCGCAAGCTGGCCGGCGCCGTGATCGTGGTGTGGGCCGCGGCCACCATCACCTTCCTCATCCAGACGCTGCTGCCCGGGGACCGGGCCACGCTGCTGCTGAACCAGCAGACGGGCCAGGTCCAGGAGCGCACCCCGGAGGAGCTGGCCCCGATCAACGCGATGTTCGGCTTCAACGATCCGTTGCCGGCCCAGTACCTCGACTTCATCGGCGGCTTGCTCCGGGGCGACCTCGGCATCTCCTATACGCTCTACCAACCGGTCACCACGGTGATCGGGGACCAGATCGCCCCCACCGTCATCCTCACCTTCACCGCGCTCGCCGTGGCCTGGGCCCTGGCCATCGTCCTGTTGGTGCTCACGGCCCGGCGCACTCCCTGGGTGTCCCGGCTCTTCTCGGGACTGGAGGCGGCCGCGGCCGCGCTGCCACAGTACTGGCTGGGCATCATCCTGCTGGTGGTCTTCGCCCTGTGGCTGGGGATCTTCCCCGTGGTCTCCGGCGCCGGCACGGCCGGTCTCGTCCTGCCGGCGCTGACCCTCGGGATCCCGCTGGCCGGCTTCCTGGCCCAGGTGATGCGCACCGAGTTCGAGCGGGCCCTGGACGAACCCTTCGTGCTCACCGCCCGGGCCCGTGGACTGTCCGATTCCGGGGTCCGCATCCGCCATGTGCTGCGCCACTCGCTGCTGCCCGGGCTCAGTCTGACCGGCTGGGCGGTGGGGGCCCAGTTCTCCGCCGCCGTGATCGCCGAGAACGTCTTCGCCCGCCCCGGTCTCGGCCGGGTCCTCGTCACCGCTGTCAATGGCCGGGACCTGCCGGTGGTCTGCGGGGTGGTGATGCTGGTGGCCGTGATCTACGTGATCACCAACCTGGTGGTGGACACCGCCTACATCCTCGTAGACCCACGCCTGAAGGAGTCAGCATGAGCGCCCCCACCCTGGTCTCTGCCACCGGCACGTCAACGGCCCCCACGCACGACGCCGGCCCGGTCACCTCGGCCGGCCCCGGTGCCTCCTCCAGCCCCGGCCCCTTCCGGCGGGTGCCGGTCACGGTCTGGATCGCCGCCGCGTTCGCGGCGCTGCTGGTCATCGCCTCCTTCGCCCCCTCACTGCTGGCCACGGCCGACCCGCGGGCCATCGAGCTCGGCGCCCCATTGGCCCCGCCGAGCCTGGACCACTGGTTCGGCACGGACCAGTCCGGCCGGGACCTGTACTCGAGGATCGTGCACGGCACGGGCCAGTCCCTGTTGATCGGTCTCGGCGCCACCGGCGTCGGGGTGGGACTGGCGGTGGTGTTCGGCTCCTGGGCCGCCCTCGGCGGTCGCTGGGCGGATGCCGTCATCGGCCGGGCGATCGAGGTCCTCTTCGCCTTCCCGATCCTGCTGCTGGCCATGGTGTTCATCGCCGTCTACGGGCCCTCCATTCCGACGCTGATCCTCGCGGTCGGACTGGGGATCGCCCCCGGCTACGCCCGCATGGTCCGGGCCCAGGTGATGTCCGTGCACCGCTCCGGCTACGTCCAGGCGGCCCGCGCCCTGGGGCACCCGCCGGTGCGGATCCTCACCCGGCACGTGCTGCCCAACGCCCTACGTCCCCTGCTGGCAGTGCTCACCCTGGGGATCGGCCAGTCGATCGTCTGGGCCTCCGGGCTGGCGTTCCTGGGCTTCGGAGTGGCCCCGCCCTCCCCGGAATGGGGTGCCCTGCTGGAGGCGGGCCGCCCCTACATCACCGCCGCCTGGTGGCTGGAGATCATCCCGGGGCTGGCCGTGCTGGCCACCGCCCTGACCGCCACCTCGCTGGGCAAGTACGTGGAGTCCACCCTCGAAGGAGAACGCTGATGAACGCCCTCACCGCCACCGTCCCCACCGCCACCATCCCCAACGCCGCGGTCACCACCGCGGGCCTGGCCGCAGCTCCCGCCGCCAGCACCGCGCCCGGAGCGGGGCCCCTGCCCGCCGGCCCCGAGCCGCTGGCCAGCCTGGAGCATCTCAACGTCTGGTTCGCCGACGCCCACGGCCATCGCCGCCACGTGGTCCACGACGTCTCGCTCGACATCCACCCGGGGGAGTGCATCGCGATCATCGGGGAGTCCGGCTCCGGCAAGTCGGTCACGGCCCGCACGCTGATCGGGCTGACGGGACCCAACTCCCATGTGGAGGCCGCCACGGCCACCGTGTTCGGCCGTCCGGTGCAGGGATTGAGGGACCAGGACTGGAGCGCGATCCGTGGCCGGGACCTCGGCTTCATCCTCCAGGACGCCCTCGTCTCCCTGGACCCGCTGCGCCCGGTGGGTGCCGAGATCGGTGAGTCGCTCCGCGTTCACGGTGTGCGGGACCGCGCCGAACGGGCCCGGCGGGTGGAGCAGCTGCTGGCCGAGGTGGGTGTCCCCGAGCCGCGCCTGGTGGCGGGGCAGCGCCCGGACCAGCTCTCGGGCGGGTTGCGGCAGCGCGCCCTGATCGCCGCAGCCATCGCCAATCACCCGCCGCTCGTGGTGGCCGATGAGCCCACCACCGCCCTCGACGTCACCGTGCAGGCCCAGGTGCTGGACCTGCTGGCCCAGCGCAAGGCGGACGGCACCGCGATCCTGCTCATCAGCCACGACTTCTCCGTGGTGGGCCGCCTGGCGGACCGCGTGCTCGTCATGCAGGGCGGCAGGATCGTGGAGTCCGGCACCGCCGCAGAGGTACTGCGGGATCCGCAGCACGCCTACACACGCCAGCTGCTGGACGCCGTGCCCTCCGGGCATACCCGCGGTGAGTACCTGACCGAGGACGGCCGGTCCCGCGCCGCAGCGCGCAGCGCGGCGGCCGGGACCATCCAGCGCCGGGCCCCGGCCGCCGTCGGGCCAGCGCTGGGCCGGGAGCCGGCGGACCGGGAGCAGGGGCCCACGCCGGCCGCGACGCCCGCCGTGCTCTCCGCGCGGGGGCTGACGAAGTCCTACCGGGGGCCGGACGGCCGGGACCGTGCGGTGGTGCAGGACGTGGCCTTCGACGTGTACGCGGGGCGGACGCTGGGGATCGTGGGGGAGTCCGGCTCCGGGAAATCGACCACGGCGTCGATGGCCCTGGGATTCATCGCCCCGGATGCCGGCACCGTGCTGCTGGACGGGGAACCGTGGAGTGCGCTGTCCGTGGCGGGGCGCCGTGCCCGCCGCCGCGAGGTCACTGTGGTCTACCAGGACCCCTTGAGCTCCTTCGACCCTCGGTGGACCGGCGAACGGATCCTCACGGATGCGCTGGATGCCGGTGCCGTCCCCGGGCTGTTCTCCTCGGCCCGGGCGAGGCGGGCCCATCGAGCGGAGCAGGCAGAGCGGGCGGCCGGGCTGGCCCGGGTGGTCGGCCTGGCCCCCGAACACCTGGCCAAGCACCCGCTGCGGCTCTCCGGCGGTCAGCGGCAGCGGCTCTCGATCGCCCGGGCGCTGGCCCCCGAGCCGAAGGTGGTGGTGCTGGACGAGGCCGTCTCCGCCCTGGACGTCTCCGTGCAGGCCCAGGTGCTGGACCTGCTGGCGGAGCTGCAGGAGACCCTGGGGACCACCTACCTGTTCATCTCCCATGACCTCGGCGTGATCCATCACCTCAGCCACGAGATCCTGGTCATGAAGGATGGGGCGGCCGTGGAGTACGGGGAGGCGGACCGTGTGTTCGAGGCCCCGGAGCACGGCTACACCCGGACCCTGCTGGACTCCCTCCGGGCCCTCTCCGCCTCGGCCTGACCCGGCTGAACGGCGCGCCCGCCTGAAATTTCCGGCCACACTGATCCTGCCGAGTCACAAGGATTACCCCAGTGGCTCGGCAGGATCAGTGTGATCTGGCGGACGGACAGTGGAACGGCGGACGGACAGTGGAACGGCGGACGGGCAGTGGAAGGACGGTGGAAGGAGGCCGGTGAACCTCAGTTGATCCGGGCGGAGACGTTCCAGATGTCGATGGAGGACACCTCGCCGGGCCTCTTGCCGGTGATCTCATCGATCCGGGCCAGCTCCTCGTCACTGAAGGGAGCGCTGCCCAGGGCACCCAGGTTCTCATCCAGCTGCGCCGTGGAGGACGCGCCCAGCAGCACGGAGGTCACCCCGCCCGGCCGCAGCAGCCAGGAGATGGCCAGCTGTGCCAGGGACTGCCCGCGCTCGCCGGCCACCTCGTTCAGGGCTCGGACCATGTCCAGGTTCTCCGGCGTGAGGTGGCCACTCAGGGAGGTGCGGCCGCCGGAGGGGGCGGCGCCGTCGTCGTGCAGGTACTTGTCCGTCAGCAGTCCCTGGGCCAGCGGGGTGAAGGCGATCGATCCCATGCCCTGATCGGCCAGCGTGTCCAGCAGTCCGTCCTCCACCCAGCGGTTCAGCAGGGAGTAGGCCGGCTGGTGGATGACCAACGGGGTGCCCAGTTCCCGGGCGATCCGCTGCGCCTCGACGGTCCGCTCGGGAGAGTAGGAGGACAGGCCCACGTAGAGCGCCTTGCCCTGCTGCACCAGTGTGTGGAGGGCACCGATGGTCTCCTCCAGGGGCGTGTCCGCATCCGCGCGGTGGGAGTAGAACAGGTCCACGTAGTCCAGGCCCATCCGCTGCAGGGACGCCTCAGCGGAGGCCAGGATGTACTTCCGGGACCCGAGGTTTCCGTACGGCCCCGGCCACATGTTCCAGCCCGCCTTCGAGGAGATGACCAGCTCGTCCCGGTAGCGGCCCAGGTCCTTGGCCAACACGCGGCCGAAGTTCTCCTCGGCGGATCCGGCGGGCGGCCCGTAGTTGTTGGCCAGGTCGAAGTGGGTGATGCCCCGGTCGAAGGCATGGGTGAGGATCTCCCGTTGCGTGGAGAAGGGGCGGTTGTCCCCGAAGTTCCACCACATCCCCAGACTGATCGGCGGCAGTGCGAGGCCGGTGGCCCCCACCCGGCGGTAGGTGGTGGACTCGTAGCGGTCTGCTGCGGCCACATAGGGGGTGTGATGTTCGGACGTGGGGGCGGGGTGGATCTCGCCGGTGGTCATGCAGTTCCTCCAAGACATTCATCGGTCCTCTACCGTGGAGCACTGTACGCCCCTGATGGCAGGCTGGGGAGATGAGCGAAACACAGGGCCATCCGGCCGTCGGAGGCGAACCCATCGCCCGGTTCGAGCGGGAGGGCCCGGGTTGCCGCACCCTCGTGGAGGTGACCGTCCCCGCAGCCGCCGAGGACGTGTGGGAATCGGTTGCCACCGGCCCGGGCTACCGGCGCTGGTTCGTCGAGGCCGAGCTGGAGCCCCGCGTGGGCGGTGCCCTGGTCACCCACCATGGTGACTTCGGCGACTCCGAGGGCACCATCACCGCCTGGGATCCGCCCCACCGCTATGCGTACGTGGAACCCGCTTGGATGGGGGAGGGCACCCCGGTCCCGGACTGGACCACAGAGATCTCCCTGGAGCCCGTGCCCGACGACGGCCCGCCGGCCACCCGGGTCCTGCTCACCAGCGGCGTGGCCACCGAGGCGGACACCTGGGGAGAGGACATCGAGGGCACCCTGCCGGGTTGGCGGTCCGCGCTGCGGCTGCTGACCGAGTTCCACACCCACTTCGCCGGCCGGGAGACCGCCCAGGCCCTGGTGATGCGCGAGGTCCCTGCGGGGCACCGACTCACGGAGCTGCTGGGACTGGACGGGGCCGTCGTCGGGCAGCAGGCCACCGCCCGGGCCGAGGCCGGTGGGCGGCAGCTCGAGGTGACCGGCACGGTGATCGAGGCGAACGGCGGCCCGCGCGGGGAGGGGCCGGCTCAGCAGGACTCCGTGGTGCTGCGCGTAGCGGAGGGGGCGGCACCGGGCGTCTACGAGTTCGGCACCATGCAGTACGGCGAGACGCGCATGTCCGTGGTGCGCGGCTACGTTCACGTGCCGGCCGCCGCGGAACCGGGAGCCGCTGAGGCCGCCCGAGACGTGGAACAGGACTGGGCCGCCGTCCTCGACGCGCTCCTGGCGTGAGCCCTCCGCGCCGATGGTATTCGATTCCATTTGACCTGAGACTCAGTCCCAATCCATAGTGGTCTGCGTCACCCGTGTAGAGGAGTCACCGATGTCCACCACGAATGCCCCCACCTCCCCGCCCTCAGCCGCGCTGGCGGCTCAGAACGAACCACTGTCCCCGCTGGGCTTCCTGGGCCGCTCCGCCGCCGTGTTCCCCGAACGTGAGGCCGTGGTCTACGGCAGCCGCCGGTCCACCTACCGCGAGTTCGCCCAGGAGGTCCAGCAGTTGGCCAAGGCGCTCGCGGCGCGCATCACCGCGGGGCAGACCGTCACCGTGATCGCCCCGAACATCCCGGAGATGCTGATGGCGCACTTCGCGGTGCCACTGGCCGGCGGCAGGCTCAGCGCCCTCAACCCGCGCCTGACCTCGCGCGAGCTGGAGTACATCTTCGCCCACTCGGAGGCCGCCGTGGTGCTCGCCGACGGGGATGTGGCGGACTCCGTGCGGAGCATCGCCGCCGGGCTGGAGAACCCCCCATTGGTGGTGGAGATCGTGGACGACGAGGCCGGCCACACCGCCCCCGCCGCCGGTGGCTGGGTCTACGAGGACTTCCTGGCCCAGGCGCCGGCAGGCCCCGACCTGCCCTGGCGGGTCGAGGACGAGGAGGCGCCCATCGCCCTGAACTACACCTCCGGCACCACCGGGCCGCCCAAGGGCGTCATCTACACCCACCGCGGCGCCTACCTCGCCGCTCAGGGAGAGGTGTTCCACAACGGCTACACCGGCTCCACGAGGTACCTGTGGACGTTGCCGATGTTCCACTGCAACGGCTGGTGCATGCCCTGGGCCGTGACCGCGGCGGCTGGAACGCACGTGTGCCTCCGAGCCGTGCGGCAGGACGCCCTGTGGGAGGCGATGGACGGTGAGGGAATCACGCACCTGTCCGGTGCCCCGATCGTCTGCTCCATGCTGGTGGAGGCCGAACGAGCGCATGAGCTGGACCGCGAGGTGCGGATGACCACGGCCGGGGCCGCCCCGCCGCCCTCGGTGATCGAGGGCCTCGAGACCCTGAACATCACCCCGGTGCACGTCTACGGCCTGACCGAGTGCTACGGGCCGTTCACCATCTGCGAGCCTCAGGAGGCCTGGAGGGACCTGTCCCGCAGCGAACGGGCCCGGCTCATGGCCCGGCAGGGCGTGCCGATGGTCCACGCGGCCGGCGTGGAGATCATGGACTCTGACCTGAACATCCTGCCGGCCGACGGTGAGTCGATGGGGGAGGTGGTGCTGCGGGGCAACGGCGTCATGGCGGAGTACTACAAGAACCCGGAGGCCACCGAGGAGGCCTTCCGCGGTGGCTGGTACCACACCGGCGATCTCGGGGTGAAACACCCGGACGGGTACATCCAGTTGCGTGACCGCCTCAAGGACATCATCATCTCCGGCGGCGAGAACATCTCCTCGATCGAGGTCGAGGGTGTGCTGCACGGCCACCCCCAGGTGGCTGACGCCGCCGTGGTCGGTGTCCAGGATGACAAGTGGGGCGAGCGGCCCATCGCCTACGTGGTCACCGAGGCCGCCATCGAGGGATCCGGCCGGGTGACCGCCGAGGAGCTCCGCGCCCTGTGCAAGGAGAATCTGGCCGGGTTCAAGGTGCCCGACCGGATCGAGTTCGTGGATGAGCTGCCCCGCACCGCCACCGGCAAGATACGCAAGAACGCCTTGCGGACCCTGCAGGACCAGGCCGGCTGACGAGAGGCCCGGGACCGCCGGGTCCGCCCGGGACCGCTGGGACCACCGGGCGCAAAGTGACAGTACCCCGTCACAACGGTGGGGGTGATGTCACTTTGCGCCTCGTGGGGGTCAGGACTCTCGTGGGGGTCAGGACTTGGGTGCGTAGTAGCGGCCCAGCACCTCGTCCTTGAGTTCGTAGAACGTCCCGTCCATGATGGACGCGCGGATCCGGTCCACCAGGCGCACGGTGAAGCGCTCGTTGTGGATGGACACCAGGGTGTGCGCCACCATCTCCTTGGCCTTGATCAGGTGGTGGATGTAGGCGCGGGTGTAGTGGGCGCAGGTGTAGCAGTCGCAGCCGTCCTCCAGAGGCCCGAAGTCCCGCTTGTACCTGGCTCCGGGCAGGTTGAAGCGGCCGTCTGCGGTGTAGAAGGCCCCGGTGCGGGCCACCCTGGTGGGGGAGACGCAGTCGAAGGTGTCTGCGCCGTTCTCCACGGAGGTGAACAGGTCGTCCGGCTCGGAGATGCCCAGCAGGTGCCGCGGCTTGTCCTCGGGCAGCGCTGAGGCGCACCAGCCGACGATGGTGCCCAGGTTCTCCTTCTCCAACGCCCCGCCGATCCCGTAGCCGTCGAAGCCGTGCTCGATCATTGCGGCACCGGTTCCGCCACCGGTCGGGCCGCCGTCGGGAAAGCTCGCCTGCATCCCGGCCAGGTCCCCGCAGGCCTTGAGCCGCAGGTCCTCGAACTGGGCTCCCTGGATGACGCCGAACAGGGCCTGGTAGGGCTTGCCCTCTCGCTCGGCGGTCAGCCGGGCGTGCTCGTCGAGGCAGCGCTGAGCCCAGCGGCGGGTACGCTCCAGCGCCTCCTCCTGGTAGCCGCGGGAGTTGTGCAGGGTGGTCAGCTCGTCGAAGGCGAACATGATGTCGGCGCCGAGCTGGTGCTGAATGCCCACGGACACCTCGGGGGTGAAGCGGTGCCGGTCCCCGTTGAGGTGGGACTTGAACCAGACCCCGTCCTCGTCCACGTTGGCCAGCCGCTCCTTGCCGGGGGCCACCGCGTCATCGGCACCCTGAGCGGCGGGGGCCTTCGGGCCGTTCATGTCGATGACCTTCTTGAACCCGGATCCGAGGCTCATCACCTGGAAGCCGCCCGAGTCCGTGAAGGTGGGCCCGGGCCAGTTCATGAACCGGCCGAGCCCTCCCGCCTCGTCCAGGATCTCCGGGCCGGGCTGCAGGTACAGGTGGTAGGCGTTGGCCAGCAGGGCCTGACCGCCCAGCGCGGCCATGGCCTCCGGCAGCACCGCCTTCACGGAGGCCTGCGTGGCCACCGGAATGAACCCCGGGGTCTGGATGGTGCCGTGCGGGGTGGTGATGGTCCCGGCCCGTCCGTGGCGCGGCTGCCCGTCCGGCCCGGTCAGGCGGTGCCCGACGGCGAAGGTGAAGTCCCGCGGCGAGGCGGCGGTGGGTTCCGGGCCGGCCTCGGGGGATGCGGCGCCGAGGGGGGCGTCCTCCGCGGCGTGCCCTGCGTTACGGGCGGTCGTCTGATTGGTCACGATGGTGGGGGTTCCTTCTGTTGCGGGCCTGTCCTCAATGGTATGTATCAGGGGAGAGATCCATGACCAGAGCAGATTGAGGGGGCCGGTGGCAGACCAGCCGGAGGAGGCGGGCGGACAGGACAGGGTCCGTCTCGCGGACCTCAACCCGATCCCCGCACTGTTCACGATGGCCCCGGCCCACCGGGACCACGAGGTGGCCATCCGCTGCGGCATCACCGTGCTGGTCCCGCTGGTGACCCTGCTGTTGATCGGCAGGATCGATCTGGCCATCTTCGCCTCCTTCGGAGCCTTCACCGGGATCTACGGCCGCAATCTGGACCACGGCGCCCGGTTGCTGATGCAGGCCAGGGGCGGTGCCCTGATGTTCGTGGTGCTGCTGTTGGCCACCCTGGCCGGGCGCAACGGCCTGTCGGGGACGCAGGACCCATGGGCCCTGGTGGGGCTCACCACCCTGGTGGCCGGGTCCTGCGCCGTGGTGGCCGCCTACTGGAACCTGCGTCCCTCGGGCTCCCTGTTCCACATCTTCGCCTTTGCGGCCGTCTCCTCGGTGCCCTATCAGCCACTGCTGGGGGAGTCGCTGCTGGCGGCTGCGGCCACCATCGTGTTCGCGCTCCTGGTGGGGATCTCCGCACGGGTGGTTCCCCGCAACCGCCACCGGATCCGGCGGCCGGTGGGAGAGCCCGTGACCGGACTCCGTCACCGGCTGGTCTGGTCCGAGGCGTCCTGGTATGTGGTGGCCGCCGGGTTGTCCGGCTCGGTGGCCACCGCTCTGGGGCCCGTGCTGGGGATCGAGCACAACTACTGGGCCATGGTGGCCGCCGTGGTCCCACTCGTGGGCCACTCCACCCGTTACCGCGTCAACCGAGGCATCCAGCGCATCATCGGCACCTTCATCGGTCTCCTGGTGCTGGCCGCGGTGCTGTGGACCCAACCGCCGCTGTGGGCGATCGTGCTGATCATCGCCGGGTTGCAGTGCACTGCGGAGTTGTTCATCGCCCGTCAATACGTCCTGGCGCAGATCGCCGTCACCCCCTTGGCCCTGCTGTCCACGGTGCTGGCGATGAGTGCCTCCTCCACGGAGGTCGAGACCTCGGGGCTGGTCTATGACCGGTTCATCGAGACGATGATCGGTGCCGTCGTCGGCATGGCCTGCGTCCTCACCCCGTGGGCCTGGCGCAAATGGGTGCTGCGCTCAGACAGCCCCGCGAGGATCAACCCCGCCGGTGGGCCCGGGCAGAGTTGAGTGGGACAGTGAACAGCAGTAGCTTGACGTGTACCAACCGGTGACGAGAGCGAGATCTGACATGGACCGTAGACCCGAGCCCTCTCGAGGCGAGCAGATTCCCGAGGCACCGTCCGGCACGCATCCCGCCGATGGCCTGGGGGACCCCACCGCCGTACGTTCCCCGGAGGAGACGTCGGGGGCCGTTGAACCGGTGTCACCACGCGAGCGCGAGGTCGCACCGCCGTCGGCCATCGATCCCTCCCTGGACAACCCCACCCGCACGGGCCTCAGTGGCGGAACCTGGATCGCCCTGATCCTCGGCGCCGTGGTGCTCGTGATGCTGCTGATCTTCATCCTCCAGAACAACGTGGAGGCGGACTTCGCCTACTTCGGCTGGAGTTTCACCCTGCCGCTGGGGATCGCCATGCTGTTCGCGGCGATCGCCGGGGTACTGGTGATGGGACTCTTCGGCTCCGTGCGGCTGCTCAAGCTCGGCCGCCGGGTGCGCAGACTGGAGAAGGAGCGCGAGGCCATCAAGGCCCAGCTCCGGTAGGAGCCGGACCTGCGGGTGCCGGCGGGGCAGCAGGTCCGTCCCGGGGTCAGCCCTCGCCGGCTTCCGCGATCCGGTCAGCCAGGCCGCGCAGGGCGGTCACCTCGCGGCGCACGCGGCGGTCCAGTTCCTCCTCGCTGAAGGTCTCGGACCCGCCCCGGGCCCGCAGGTACATCAGCGTGGCCAACCGGGACTCGCGCCATTGACGCTCCCCGGCCAGATCGCCGGACCCCTCGGCCCGCAGCACCTCACGGTCGTAGAGGTTCGGTTCGTTCAGCTGCCGCTGGCGGATCTCGGCGGTCCGCTGGGCTCGGATCGGGTCCGTCTCGGCCTCGTCCGGTTCGGACAGCCGGGCCCCGGCTGCCCGGCCCTCGACCTCCTCGCCGCGGTGGAAGTGGATGTTGGCGGCCAGGGCCAGCGAGGACTCGATCGACTTCCACCGTCCCATCGCCCCGTCGTAGGGCAACTGGGTCAGCAGCGTGGTCAGCGTCAGGGCCCCGTCCGAATCGTCCAGGTCGATGAACAGGTGCCGGGCCAGGGTGTCGATGTCCTCGAGCTGCGAGCCCGAGCGCAGGTTGATGCCGCGGGAGAGCTTGGAGGCCACGGACAGCACGTGCTGGTTGTCCGGGTGCAGCTGGGCCACCTGGACCACGGTGGCCTCGGGCGATCCCTCCTCCGCGGGGGACAGGTCCGTGCCGGCGTCCAACGCCGGGGCGGGACGGTGGGTGCGCACGCGGATGGTGGACCCGAAGGCGATCCGCACCTCACGGCCGTCCTCCAGCGTGGCCACCACGAGAGCCGGCGTGCCGAAGTCGTCCCGCGAGGTGCGCACCTGGGCCACCGCGGACGAAGCGTCCCCCTGGCGCTTCAGGAAGCGGTCTCCCGGCCCGACCTGCTGGGCCTTGACGGAGCGCAGGTAGTCTCCGCCGGCGTCGTGCTGGCCGGTGGTCTGCCCGGTCTGGGGATGAGGGGTGGTCATGGTTCAGCGCCCCCAGCCCACGTGCGCCAGCGCCTGGCGGACCAGGTTCCCCCGGCCGCCGATGAACTCGGACTGGACCTCCTCGCTGAGGGCCTCCTCAGGCGTCAGCCAGGACAGCTCCAGCGCGTCGCCACGGGGCTGGCACTCCCCGGCCACCGGCACCAGGTAGGCCAGGGCCACCGCATGCTGGCGGTCATCCGTCAGGCCCGTCTCGGAGGGGCTCGGGAAGTACTCGGCCACGGTGAACGGGATGACCGAGGGCGGCAGCTGCGGCAGGGCGAGCGGGCCCAGGTCCTTCTCCAGGTGGCGCATCAGGGCTGCCCGGACGGTCTCGCGGTACATCACCCGGCCGGAGACCAGGGTGCGGCGCAGGTAGCCCTCGGCATCCGCCATGTACAGCAGGCCGATCTCCGAGACATACCCGAGGGCGTCCAGGCGGACCGGCAGGGCCTCCACGTAGACCATGGGCAGGCGGCGGCGGGCCTCGTAGAGATCCTCTTCCGACAGCCACCCGGGATACGGGTCGGGGGTGCGAACGCTCATGCCCTCAGTTCTACCCGAGTCCGGTGCACCGGTCACGCCGACTGCCCGCGGAGGGGGCGGTCCAGGCGAACAATCATCCCCGCGGGCATGGGGGAGAACTCCCCATGACCGCAGGTGGCGGCGACGGATGGGTGCCCCCATGTTCGTACTGACCCGGGCAAGACAGCACCCCTGACGTCAGCCTGCCATGCCGGCCCCCACCGGCTCGGCCGCCGCTTCCTGACGCACCGGGGTGGACGTCCGGCCCCAGGAGCCGCGGTGGTAGGCGGGGGCCATCAGCTCGCGGTACCGCTCGTCACCGAGGGACTCGGCGGCCTCCACGGGCCAGTTCGGGTGCACCAGGGCCGCCCGGCCGATGTCCACGGCGTCCGCCCGGCCCTCGGTGAGCACCGACTCGGCGAGCTCCGGATCGGTGATGGCCCCGACGGCCGAGACGAACAGCCGGCGCGCGCCGGCGTCCTGCCCCTGATCCCCTGCGAGGCCCTGCCCCGCGCCCAGGGCGAGGTCCGCTGTCCCGGAGTGCACCGCCTCGGCCAGCGGGACCTGGTAGGCGGGTCCCTTGGGGCCCTGGTAGACGTCCCCGATGCCGCCGGAGGACACGTCCACCCAGTCCAGGCCGAGCCCGGCCAGCTCGCGCACGAGGGCCACGGTGTCCTGCTCACCCCAGCTGTCCTCGAGCCAGTCCGAGCCGGAGAGGCGGATGCCCAGGATCTTCTCGGAGGGCCAGACGGCCCGCACGGCCTCGGTGACGCGGCGGGCGAAGCGTGTGCGGTTCTCGAAGGAGCCGCCCCACTCATCGGTCCGGCGGTTGGTGACGGGGGAGAGGAACTGGTGGATGAGGTAGCCGTGCGCACCGTGGATCTGGACGGCGTCGAATCCGGCCTCGTCCGCCCGGCGGGCGGCCTCGGCGAAGGCGGTGATGGTGTCCTCGATCTGGGCGGGGGTCAGCTCGCGGGTGGGGCCCACGGCGCTGACGGCCGGAACGCCGGAGGGGGAGAGGGTCTCCCAGCCGCCCTCGTCCAGGGGGATGGCACCATCCGGGTATCCGGGATGGGCGGGCCAGGTGGAGGCCTTGGACCCCGCGTGGGCCAGCTGGATGGCCGGCACGGCGCCCTGGGAGCGGATGAAGGCGGTGATCGGTGCCCAGGCATCTCGCTGGCTGCTGTTCCACAGACCCGTGTCCTGGTCCGAGATGCGGCCCTCCGGGACCACGGCGGAGGCCTCGGCCACCACCATCCCGAAGCCGCCGGCGGCGCGCGCGCCCAGGTGTGTCAGATGCCAGGGGCCGGGCACACCGTCCTTGGCGGTCACCATGTACTGGCACATCGGCGGGAGGATGACCCGGTTGCGCAGGGTCACACCGGATACGGTCACGGGGTCGAAGAGAAGACTCATGCTCGGCACAACCACCTCCGGGCCTGCGGATATTCCACTGGACGGGGTGGGCTGGGGCACGGTTCGTAGAATGGGCCGATGCCCTCCTTCCGCGTCCGCCTGCCCATCGGTGACCTGCTGCCCGGCCATGCCCCCGAGGAGGTCATGTACACCGCGGAGGCCGTGCTCGGCTCCATCTACCGGGTGGAGGCCAAGGACCTGGAGGTGGTCGCCCGGATCCCGCGGATCGTGTTGCGCTTCACCGTGCCCGAGTCCTCCTGGGACGCGGAACGAGCCGCGGCCGTCACGGCCGCCGGCCAGATGCGCGACGCCGTCCGGGAGGTCGCGCAGACCGGTCGGCTCGATGTGCTGCGCCGGGTCCGCGGACGGTGGGTGCCGGAGGTCTGAGGGCCACCGGCACGGCCCTAGAAGTCGTCGACCTCGTGGCCGAGCGCCGCCCGGTGCTCGGCGTGGTTGATCCGGTAGCGCCGGTTCTCGGTGGCCAGCAGCACCACGAACAGTCCCATGGCGGCCACGATCGCCACCCACACCGAGGTCATGGAACCGACGAGCCGGGGCACGAGGATCGCCGCCAGCCCCCAGGAGAGGCCGAGGGCGATGGTGATGCGGCCGCGCTCGGTCATCGCCATGAAGGCCGCGCCCCAGATCACCACCACGAGGGTGAGCACGGCCCACACGGAGCCGGGGATCCAGAGCAGGTTGATGCCCAGCGACTGCAACCAGATGGACGCGTTGGTGGCTGCGAAGATCAGCGCCCAGCCGGTGAACAGCCCGATCGTCCCGTCGGTGACGGCCCGTTCGGCACGGCTCCGCGCCGTGTAGAGGTTCAGTTGGTGGACACAGTCCACCAGGAGGTAGCCCAGGGCCAACCACACGAACAGCTCCACGCCGAGCAGTACGCCCGTGCGGGCGATGACGAACCACGCCACGGCCAGGACCATGGCACCGGACATCCGCCAGCCGGTGGCCCGTTGGCGGTCCGCGGCGGCCTGTGAGGGCAGCCACTGGTGCACCGTGTAGATCCCCATCGCCAGCCAGAGCAGAGGCCAGGCGAACTGCTGCCAGGGCGCCATGGACAGCATGGAGAACCCACCCCGGAATCGGCCCTCGTGCAGCTCGTGCAGCCAGGGCCCGGTGGCGTCCTCGCCCAGGAGGCCGAGGCCGAAGACCCCGCCGAGCACGAACACCGCGTAGGCCACGGTGACGGTCATCCGGCGGGCCAGATCGGGGAAGGCGGGGGCCGGGTCCGGTTCCAGGGAGGGCAGGTTGTAGGGCGGGATGTATCCGGCGGGGGCCGGTTCCGGCCCCCGGTCCAGGGTGGCCACGGGTGGGCGCGAACGCCTGACGGTGGCGGCCTCGATGGCCTGGGCCTTCTCCACGATCCGGTCTCGGTGACGCCACTCCGGCAGCGAGGCCCGGGCGCGGTCCAACAGTTCGGCGTCCGTGAGGTTCTCGCCCCGATCCTCGAGCATGGCGCGGCGGTCTGCGGGCGGGACCCAGTCCGTGCCGTCGGACTCCCGGGCGGCCGTCTGCAGCGCCCACGTCTCGCGTTCGCGCTGCCGGGCCAGCCATTCCTCGTGTTCCTGGCGCTCCATCTCCTGGCGCAGCGCCTCCTCCTCGGCGCGCTGAAGCTCCAGAAGGCGCTCCCGCTCCTGGCGGGCCTCCTCCTCGGCCTGGCGCTGGGCCTCCAGCTCGGCCTCCTCGGCGGCGATCCGCTCGGCTTCGATCCGGCCCCGTTCGGCCTGCTCGGCGGCCCGTTGGCGTTCGAGCTCGGCCTGCCGTTCGGCCTCGATCCGGTCCCGTTCCGCCTGCTCCTGCGCGAGGCGCCGCTCCTCGGCCTTGCGCACCCGCTCCGCCTCACGGTGTGCCTTCTGCCGCTCGTAGGCGGCCTTCATGGTGGCGGGGGAGTCATAGATGGACTGTGAGACCTTGTCCCAGTCGGGTTCGCCCAGGCCGTCGAGCCAGTCGTTGAAGGACTCCAGGGGGCCGTGGGTCTCCTGGGTGTTGGCGTGGCGCAGTCGCGGAGCAGGGGGCGTGTCCGTGGGCGCGGTCCCTTCCCGCTCGGCCGGCTCGGCCTTCTCAGGTCCCTCGGCCCCCTCAGGCCCCTCGGTACGCTGGGCCGACTCGGGCTGCGGCGCTCGTTCGGCCGGCTCCACTCGATCGGGCCTCTGGGCGGTACCGCCCGTCTCCGCGGCTGCCTTCATGCGCTCCAGCGCGGCAGAGGAGGATGACGAGGACTCGTCCTGGTGCACTGTTCACCCCTCCTTGGAACGTCGTCGCACGGCGATGACCCCGGCAATGACCAACCCTGCAAGGGTACCCAATCCCATGCCCACCAATGCGCTGGCCCAGAACGGCAGGCCTGTCGCGCCGCCGGTGAACCATCCCAGGCCCACCATGTACACAGACCACACGGCAGATCCGCTTCCTGACAGGGCCAGGAAGGGCCGCCAGGGGATGCCGGCGATCCCGGCCGCCGCCATGGAGGCCGTCCGGCCGCCGGACACGAAGCGCAACACGAACAGGGAGGCGTAGCCCGGCGCCGGGCCGGCCTTGTCCAACAGTCTGAGGATTCCGCGGTGGATCCGCTGCCCCCAGCTCATTCGGTCCAACAGGCTCGTCAGTCGGTACCGGAACAGGGCGTAGAGCCCCGCGTCCCCGGCCCAGCATCCCAGCCAGGTGGCCAACAGGGAGGGGACCAGGCCCACGGTGCCCAGCTGGGCGAGGGCCCCCGAGCCGATGACGAGCAGTTCACTCGGCACGGGCGGGACGGGTGCGTCCAGGGCCACCAGCAGCGCGGTCAGCGGATGGAACCACCAGCCCAGTGACTCGACCCACGCCGCATCGAGCCCCACGCCCGTCCCGCTCATCGTCCGGGCTCCGGCCGCTCGCGCAGCTTCAGTCTGGAGGAGAACTGCCGCTCGGCCCCGGTCAACGGGTCGGTGAAACCGATCGTGTGGGCCAGCAACTGCAGCGGACGCTCGTGGTCATCCGGTGCCACGTCCTGCAGCACCGGATAGAACGCGTCGTTGAGGATGCCCAGCCCCAGCGCGGCCAGGTGCACGCGGAGCTGGTGGGTGCGTCCTGTGCGGGGGAACAGGCGGAAGTGCCCGACGCCGGCCCCGGCCCAGGTGCCCGCGGAGACTCCTCTGCCGAGCAGTTCGATGCGGGTCTCCGCGTTGGCCCCGACGGTGCCCTGGTTCGTCTTCCGGCCGGGCCGCGCGGGTGCCCCGGGACAGCGGCCCGACTCCCGCGGCCCGTAGTCCAGGGTGCGGGCCGTCAACACGCCCTTCACCTTGTCCATCCGATTGCGGTAGGTCAGGGGGAATCGGGTGGGGACGTCGGGGCTCGGACCGGACGGGAGCGCCGAGACGGCCTCATAGGTCTTCCACACCTGGCGCCGCTCGAAGAGCACCTGGTAGGGGCCGCGGGTGTCCGGATTCGTGGAGAACAGCAGGACGCCGGCGGTGGCGCGGTCGAGGCGGTGCATGGGGACGAGATGGTCCAGGCCGAGCTGGTTGCGCAGCCGGACGAGCGCGGACTCCTGGACGAAGCGGCCGCCGGGTGTGGTCGGCAGGAAGTGCGGCTTGTCCACGGCGAGCAGGTGCTCGTCCTGGTGCAGGACCGTCACGGGGAACGGGATCGGCTCCTCGTGCGGGACCGACCGGTAGTACCAGACGAAGTCGTGGATGCCCAGGGGCGTGGTCTCGGTGACCGCGGTGCCGTCCGCGGCGCGGACCTCGCCGGTGCGGAAGCGCTGGAGGATGCCGTCCGGGTCCACGTGCCCCCACCGGTGCAGGACGTAGTCGAGGACGGTCGTCCAGCCGGTGGCCGGCACGGAGAGGCGGGTCGCGTTGACGCCGTCGCGGACGGGCAGGGGTGGACGTTGGGGCACAGAACCAGTGTTCCAGACCGACTGACGGCTGGGCGCCGCTGTCATCGCTGGCAGTGTCTGCACCAGTACAGGGTGCGTTCCTGACCGGAACCCTCGCCGAGGTCTTCCACGGTGACCGGGCCGCCGCACCGCAGGCAGCCGTCCCGACGGCTGCCGTACACCCAGTAGAGCGGGTCCCGGCCGCGGGGGCCGGCTGCCGGTCTCCGGCCTGGCGAAGGGGGTGCGCCTCGCTCGGCTCCGGCACCTGTGGTGGCCACCGCGTCGAGGACCCGGACCCCGAAGGGGGCACTGGGGTCCGGGACCACGGCCGTGGTGGTCCGCCGTGGTGCCGGGCGGCCCGGTGCGGCGGGCGCGGTGTTGACGCGCATGAGGTCCCGGGCCAGGGCGATCAGCCCCGGCAGATCCGGCACGGAGGACACCGGCCGGTGCGGGTCCAGCCCGGCCAGCAGGAGGGCCTCACAGCGGTAGATGTTCCCGATCCCGGAGACCAGCCGCTGGTCCAGCAGAGCCAGGCCGATGGGCCGATCCGGCTGCTCCTTGAGCCGCTGGACGGACTCCTCCAGGAGGACCTCCGCCCGTTCGGGCTGCTGCCAGCCGGGATCGAGGAGATCCGGACCGAGGAACTCCAGCCGCTGGGCCACCTGATCGCGCGGCAGCACCTCGAGCAGTCCGAGGGAGAACCCGACCACCTGGTCCCGGGCAGTCTCCAGCACGCACCGCGCCTGCCAGCCCGGGTGACGCCAGCGCGGGGTCGCCCGGCCGCCGTCGGGGCCTAGCAGGGGGTAGGCCTCCCATCGCCCCTCCATTCTCAGATGGGAGAGCACCGTGAGGTCCCTGGCGCCAGCACCTCCGGGCCCCTCGGCTCCGTTGAGCTCAATCAGCAGGTACTTCGCCCACGGCTGTACCGTTCGAACGGTCAGTCCGGCCAGGTCGAGGGTGGCCAGCCGGGGCACCCGGAAGTCGGTGCGCGCCAGTTCCTGCCCCTCCAGGACCGGGCGCAGACGGTCTGCCAGCCGGACCAGGGAGTCACCCTCGGGCATGGCCCCGCAGCGGCCGGCGACCCACGCGAAGCGAGGGGAGCCGCCGTAGCCGTCCGTCGGCATCAGGGCGCGTCCGCCGTCCCAGGGCGGTCATCTCCGTCCCCGTCACGGAGGGGGAGGGGGATTCGGGCGACTCGGTCATGACCTGAACCTCAGCCCGGACGGCGAGGAGTAGAAGCCCGCCTCCAGCAGGGCGGCCGCCAGCCCGGTGCCCGTGATCGGCAGGCCATTGACCTTCTCCAGGGACATCTTCTCCACCCGCGCCGTCCGCAGTGCCCAAACCAGGGCGGCGGCCAGCGGTGCCTGTACGGACGGGTCCTCGGTGAACAGCAGCAGGGTCCGGCCGCCGCGTTCCACGTAGAGCGCCAGCTCTCCGGCCACGAGGACCACCACGGCGCCCGCCTTCCGGCCCGGCCGTTGACCGGTGGGCCGCACGCCGTCCGCCCCGGCCGGGAGCTCCGGCCACGGCAACGCGGACCCGTAGGGGTTGGCCGGATCGGTGGCGGCCAGGGCAACGGCAGACGGGGACGGCTGGGACCGGGGCGCCTGCCACGAGGAGGGGGTGGAGTCCTCCGCCACGTCCTGCCGCGAGAATCCGCGCAGCCGGTCCACCGTGGCGCCGGTGGAGAACTGGGCGGCTCCGAGGTGCTCGATGTAATAGCCGCGGCGCACCTGGCCGGCCTCCTCCATCCGGGACAGCAGCCGGTACTGGGTGGCGAAACCACCGGGGACCTCCTCGGCCACCACGGAGCCGCGGGTGATCACGCCATAGCGGTCCAGCAGATATTCGGCCGTCGCGTGGGCCCGGACGGTCGGATCAGGGGACGGCCCGGGCAGCAGGGACCAGCGCCCGGCAGCCCGGCCGGCCTCCACCGGGCCCAGGTCGGCCGGCAGGGCACCGGCACCACGGGCACCGATGCCCCCGGGGGCCGCTGCCTCGGCCCCCGTGCCGAAGCCGCCGGCGGTCTCCTCGAGCCGCCGCAACCGGGACAGGCGGGCTCCTCGTCCCGGCCGGGCCGGACGCGCCCGGGGCGAACGGGACCGGGACTTGTGCGCGGTGCGCCCCTGCCCCAGCAGCCCGCGGACGGGGGCGAAGGTGTCGTTGCCCACGAGCCCGGCCCACACCAGGTCCCACAGGGCAGTCAGCAGCTCGCTGGAGGACAGTCGCTCCGCGCCGGACGGGAGTGGACCGCCGGTGCTTGGGGCACCGGAGCCGAGGGTGTCGGCGCTGCCCTCCACCTGTGGGGCACGTGCGCGCTCGGCGAGCTGACCGAAGAACCATGCCCCGCCCCCGTGGAGCACCTCGAGCACCGCCCGGTGGGCTGGCCCGGGCTCGAAGCCCTCGGCCCGTCTCAGGGAGAGATCCGCGGTCTCGGCAGAGTGGAAGGCGATCCAGCCGTCATTGCCGCTGGCCGCCGCGGTGCCGGAGAACAGGAACTCCCCGCTGGCCAGCAGCTCGTCCAGCAGGGCCGGCGCGTAGTCGCGGACGCGGGAGGGCAGCACGTGGGACTCCCACGCGCTCGCGGGGACGGACACCCCGGAGAGCTGGTCCAGGACCGTGGCCACGCCGTCCACCCCGCTCAGGGTGGCGGGAGAGCCGCCCCCGGGGGCCGGGTCCACGTGCTGCCAGTCGGCGAGGAAGCGGGCGTAGCCGGACTGGTCCACCGGCTCGACCTCGGCCCGCAACGCGGCCAGCGAGCGGCGGCGGATGCGCCGCAGGACCTCGACCTCGCACCACTCGGCCTCCAGCGGACCGCCGGTGCGGGGCTCGCCGCCCTCGGGCCGGAACTGGCCCTCGCTCACCCGATGCTCCGTGGCAAGCCGCTGCAGCACCTGATGGACCACGGCGGCACCCAGTCCCAGCGCGGCTCCGGCCTCCGTGGCGGTGAAGGGGCCGTGGGTGCGTGCATAGCGGGAGACCAGGTCCCCGAGAGGGTCCACGACCGGCTCGATGAACGCGACCGGGATGCCCATGGGCAGGGCCACTCCGAGGGCGTCCCGCAACCGGGCAGCGTCCTCCACGGCGGCGTACCGCGTCTGCCCGGCCAGGCGGACCCTCAGGGCACGGTTCGCGGTGACCAGTCGGTCCAACAGCGCCGTGGCGTCCTCTTCGCCCTCCAGCCGGTCCGTGGCCTCCGGGGCGGACAGGGGGCCGAGCAGCCGGAGCAGGTCCGCCAGGCCCTCGGCACCCTTGACGCGGCGGTCCGGGGAGAGCCTCTGCAGGTCCGACTCCACCGACTCGATCACGGCGGGATCCAGCAGGTCCCGCAGCTCGGCACGGCCGAGTAGTTCGTTGAGCAGTCCCGGGTCCAGAGAGAGGGCCGCAGCACGGCGCTCGGCCAGCGGGGAATCGCCCTCGTAGATGAACTGGGCCACGTAGCCGAACAGCAACGACTGCGCGAAGGGGGAGGGGGACTGCGTGGTGGTCTCCACGAGCCGCAGCGACTTCGCCTCGATCCGGGTGGCGAGGTCCTTCAGGGCTGGCAGGTCATAGACGTCCTGCAGACACTCGCGGACGGTCTCGAGGATGATCGGGAACTGCGGGTACTTCCGGGCGACCTCGAGCAGTTGGGCCGAACGTTGACGCTGTTGCCACAGGGGGGTGCGTTGGCCCGGGTCCCGGCGAGGCAGCAGGAGGGCGCGGGCGGCGTTCTCCCGGAACCGGGCGGCGAACAGGGCCGAACCGCCCACCTCTGCGGTGACGACCTCCTCGAGCTCCTCCGCCGAGAACAGGAACAGCTCCGCCCCGGGCGGCTCCTCCTCCATCAGGGGCACCCGCAGGACGATCCCGTCGTCTGCGGCCATGGCCGAGCCGTCCATCCCGTACCGTGCGTGCAGCCGCGCCCCCACGGCCAGGGCCCACGGGGCGTGCACCGGCATCCCATAGGGGGAGTGCAGCACCACGCGCCAGTCCCCGAGCTCGTCATGGAACCGCTCCACCACGAGGGTCCTCTCGGTGGGCAGCTGTCCCGTGGCCTCCTGCTGCTCGGTCAGATACGCGGTCAGGTTGTCCCGGGCCCACTCATCCAGTCCGGCAGCCGCCAGTCGGTCGGCAGGGAGATCCCCGGACCCTCCGGCGACCTCGCGCCGGAAGGCGCCGACGGCTTCGCCGAGCTCGACGGGACGGCCCTCGGCATCGCCGCGCCAGAACGGGAGTCGGCCGGGCTGGCCGAAGGCGGGGATCACCAGCACCCGGTCATGGGTGATGTCCTGGATCTGCCAGCTGGTGGCCCCCAGGACGATCACGTCTCCCACGCGGGACTCGTAGACCATCTCCTCGTCCAGCTCGCCCACGCGGCGCCCGCCCGTGCGGGCGGTGCCGGCCTTCTCCTCCTCCGTGCCGGCCAGGAAGACCCCGAAGAGCCCCCGGTCCGGGATGGTCCCCCCGGAGGTGACGGCAAGCCACTGCGAGCCCGTGCGGCCGGTGAGGGTGCCGGCCTCGCGGTCCCAGACCAAGCGCGGGCGCAGCTCGGCGAACTCGTCCGAGGGGTAGCGGCCGGAGAGCAGGTCCAGCACGGACTCGTACGCCGAGTGCGGCAGGGTGGCGAAGGGCGCGGCGCGGCGGAGCCGGTCGAACCAGGCCTCCACGTCCAGCTCCTCCAGGGCGCAGGCGGCCACCGTCTGTTGGGCCAGGATGTCCAGCGGGTTGGCCGGGACGGACAGTGGCTCGATCCCCCCGGAGAGCATGCGTTCCACCACCACGGCGGTGTCCACGAGGTCCCCGCGGTGCTTGGGGAAGAACCAGCCGGTGGAGGTCTCGCCGACCTGGTGCCCGGCGCGGCCCACCCGCTGCAGGCCAGAGGCCACCGAGGGCGGGGACTCCACCTGGATCACCAGGTCCACTGCGCCCATGTCGATGCCGAGTTCCAGCGAGCTGGTGGCCACCACACAGCGCAGGGTGCCGGACTTCAGGGCGTCCTCGATCAGTGCCCGCTGCTCCTTGGACACCGAGCCGTGGTGGGCGCGGGCGAACTCGATGTCCTGGCCCTGCGAGGCGTGGCCGGCGGACTGGCCCGAGCCGCCCATCAGCTGGGCCGGGGCATGGCGTGGGGAAGCGCCCTTCGGTTCGGAGGGGTCGGAGGAGTCGGGGGAGTCGGGGGAGCCGGCCGGTTCGGAACGGCCCTGGCGCTGGGAGGGGGTGCCGCCGTCGGGCACCTGCTGCCGTTCCTCCCAGATCTCGTTGAGGCGGCCGGTCAACCGCTCGGCCAGGCGGCGGGAGTTGGCGAAGACGATGGTGGACCGGTTCGCGGCGACCAGGTCCACGATCCGCTCCTCCACATGCGGCCAGATCGAGGCGTTGGCCTGCAGGCCGGAGCCCGGTCCGAGATCATGGGCGGCGGGGGCAGCAGGCAGTTCCGTCATGTCCGGCACGGGGACCGTCACGTGGACGTCCCAGGACTTGGTGGAGGCCGGCGCCACCACGCGCACGGGCTGGATGCCGCCGAGGAAACGTGCCACCTCCTCGCGGGGTTCCACCGTGGCGGAGAGTCCGATGCGCTGCGCGGGGGCCTGCAGCAGGGCGTCGAGCCGCTCGAGGGAGACGGCCAGGTGCGCGCCGCGCTTGGTGCCGGCCACCGCATGCACCTCGTCCACGATCACCGTCTCCACCCCCGCGAGCGTGGCCCGGGCCTGGGAGGTCAGCATGAGGTAGAGCGACTCGGGGGTGGTGATGAGGATGTCCGGCGGGTGGCTGGCCAACTGCCGGCGCTCGCGGGCGGGGGTGTCCCCGGACCGGACGCCCACGCGGACCTCCGGGGGGTCCTCGCCGAGCCGCTTGGCCGTCTGCGTGATGCCGATCAGCGGCGTGCGCAGATTGCGCTCCACGTCCACGCCGAGCGCCTTGAGCGGGGAGATGTACAGGACGCGCGTCAGGTTCTTCGGCTTCTTCCCGGCGGGCGAGGTGCCCGACGCCGGCCGCTCGCCCGGCACGGACGCGGCACCTGCCGGGGTGCGGAGGAACCCGTCCAGGGCCCAGAGGAACGCGGACAGCGTCTTGCCCGAGCCGGTGGGGGCCACCACGAGCGCGTGCTGGCCCGTGGAGATGGCATCCCACGCACCCAGCTGGGCCGTCGTCGGCGCGGCGAAGGCACCCGCGAACCACTCGCGGGTGGCGGGGGTGAACCGGGCGAGGATCTCGTCCGCCGGGGCGGACGGGACACCGGCGCCGGCGGGCGCATCGGAAGCGGCGCCGGTAGGTGACCGGCCGGCGTCGGGAGCGGGGTTCGGGGCCATCGCGGCCATGCTACGCCGAGGTCCGGACGTGGTACCGCGTCATCTGGTGCGAGGTTGCCGCCGGCGGTCTCCGGAATCCGGGTGCCCGCGCTGACCAGTTAGCTGTGCTCCGCGTAGTCACGGTGGGTCTGGAACCGGGTGAGCGTCACGGTGCAGACCATCATGACGAGACAGGCGATCACCACGTAGACGGCCACTGACCAGCTGGTTCCCGTCTGGGCCAACAGCGAGGTCGCGATCAGTGGGGCGAAGCCGCCTCCGGCGATGGCCCCGAACTGGTAACCCATGCTGATGCCTGAATACCGGATGGAGGCGGGGAAGGCCTGGGTCAGAATCGGTGGCACCACTGACCACGCGAAGGATGTGGAGGCGTGGGCCAGAATCGTGGCCAGTGCGGCCAGCCAGATGTTCCCCGTGTTGAACAGGGGGAAGAACAGCAGGGCCGTCGCCGCCATGAGCACGGCCCCCAGCACGGCCATCCTGGTCAGGCCTGTGCGATCGGCGCGCCGGGCCAGCCACGGGAGCATGCAGAGCTGCAGGACGCAGCAGGCGATGCCGATCCAGAGCAGGGACGTCTGGCCGTAGCCGATCTCCACCGTCCCGTAGGACAGGGCCCAGGTCAACACGATGTAGGAGAGGATGGAGGGCACCCCGGCGACGAAGATGGTCAGCAGCAACTGGGGCGTGAAGCGCCGGAAGACCTCGAGGAACGGCACCTTGGTCGGCTCGTTCTTCACGGACTCTTCGAACAGGGGGCTCTCGCCCAGCCGGCGGCGAGACCAGATGCCGACCACGACCAGCAGGAAGCTGATGACGAAGCCGATGCGCCATCCCCATTCCTGGAAGGCTGGGCCGGTGGTGGCCATGAGGATGATGAGCATGAGGTTGGCGAGCATCAACCCCGCGGGCAGGCCCATGGTCGGGGCGGCCCCATAGAGGGAGCGCTTGTCCGCCGGCGCGTGTTCCACGGCCATCGTCACGGCGCCGCCCCATTCGGCGCCGACGCCCAGGCCCTGGACCAGCCGGAGGATGGTGAGCAGGGCCGGGGCCCACAGGCCGATGGACTCGTAGGTGGGGATCAGGCCGATCAGTACGGTGGCGCCGCCCATCAGGTACAGGGACAGCACCAGCATGCGCTTGCGTCCGATGCGGTCGCCGAAGTGCCCGGCAAGGATCCCGCCGATCGGCCGGGCGATGAAGCCGAAGGCGAAGGTCGCGAAGGCGCCCAGTTGGCTGGCGGTGGCGTTGTCCGAGGGGAAGAACTGGGGGCCGAAGATCAATGCGGCGGAGGCTGCGTAGAGGAAGAAGTCATACCATTCCATGGTGGTCCCCAGGAAGGTGGCACCCACCACGCGCCGGGCCTCGCGGCCCTTCTCCGTCTCGGAGAGGGCCGTCACCTGGATGGTGGTTGATGTGCCGGTGCCGGTGTCGGTGTCGGTGTCGTGGTGCTGGGGCATGGTCTGCTCCGTTTCTACAGGAAGGCGCTGTGGCCGGTGATGGCGCGGCCGACGATGAGGGTGTTGATCTGGTCGGTGCCCTCGAAGGTGTAGAGGGACTCGGCATCCGCATGGAACCGTGCTGCCCGGTGCTCCAGCAGGATGCCGTTGCCGCCCAGGAGTTCCCGGCCCAGGGCCGCGGTCTGGCGCATGTGGCGGCAGACCCAGGTCTTGGCCAGGGCCGCCTGCTCGCCGGAGACCCCGCCCTCGGCCGCCAGCTGGGACAGCCGGACGGCGATGGCCAGGGAGGCGTTGGTGTTGCCCAGCATGGTCACGAGGTGGTCCTGGACCAGCTGGAACGAGGCGATCGGCCGGCCGAACTGCTCGCGCTTCCTCGTATACTCCAGCACGGTCTCGTAGAGGCCGAGCTGGAGTCCGGTGGCGTTCCAGACCACGTCCGGCCGCAGGGTCTCGAAGGCGCGGTTCAGATCCGCGAAGGAGTTGATCCGCTGCAGTCGGTGCGTCTCGGGTACCCGGACGTCCCGCAGACCGATGTCGGCGTTGTGGACCATGCGCAGGGAGGTCTTGCCCTCGATCTTGGTGATGTCCATGCCCGGATCGTCGGCGCGGGCCAGGAAGACCTTGACCTGGCCGTCGTCGGCGTCCTTGGCGGCCACGGCCACGTATTCGGAGAAGGCGGCGTTGCCGATCCACCGCTTCGCACCGTTGAGCACCCAACCGTCGCCGTCCCGGCGGGCCTCCGTCTGGACGCCACGGGCGATGTCCGAGCCGTGGTCCGGCTCGGTCAGGGCGAAGCAGCCGGTCATCCGGAAGGAGGCGATGTCCTCGTCCCAGGAGGCCAACTGCTGCTCGCTGCCGCCCGTGGCGACCACCGTGCGGAACATTCCGGCCTGGCCGCCGAACAGGATGGCCAGAGAGCCGTCAACGCGGGAGAACTCCAGGTTCCGGAATCCGAGGAACAGGGGCCTGACCGATTCGCCGGCCCCCCGGACCTCGGCGGGGTCCACCAGGTCCAGGCCGGCGAGCCGGTCCCGGAGGAACAGCGGAGTCTCCCCGCGCTCCCAATGATCCGCCAGGACCGGTTCGGCCTCGTCCTGAAGGAAGCACCGCAACCGGGTCAGGACCGTCTTCTCCGCCTCAGAGAGCAGGTCGGCGTAGCCGAAGTGGTCGGCAGCGCCCAGGAAACCGGTGGTCATGCCCGCTCCTCGCAGTCTGATCCGTTCCGGCCCGTGTGCGGGGCGCGGTGTGGTGACTCCTGGACGGCGAGGGCCTTGAGGGACCTCATGTTGAGCTTGCCGGAGGGGCCTCGGTCCAGGGTGTCCCGCAGGACGAGCGTGCGTGGCTTCTTGTATCCGGCCAACCGGGACCCGACGTGCTGGACCAGGTCCTGCTCGGTGACCTGGCTGCCGGGTTCAACAGCGACCACGGCGGACACGCGTTCGCCCCAGACGGGGTCCGGAGCGCCGAAGACCACCGCGTCCAGGACGCCGGGGAAGTCCATCAGGACCTCTTCCACCTCGCCCGGGAAGACCTTCTCGCCGCCCGTGTTCACCACGGAGCTCCCCCGTCCGAGCAGTTCGATGTACCCGTGGTCTTGGACTCGGACGTAGTCACCGGGGGAGCAGTGCCGTACCCCGTTGATCACGGGGTAGGTCTCTGCGGACTTCACCGGGTCATTCAGGTAGCCCTTGGGCAGCGCTCCGCGATAGGCCAGGACGCCGACGGCCCCGGGCCGGTCCTGGACCTCCCGCTGGTCCGGGTCCAGGACCACGGCGTCCTCCGTCAGCCGGAAGCGGGCGGGCAACTCCTCGGCGGCAGTCGTGGTGGCCATGGCGTAGGGCCCGCCCTCCGTGGAGGCCAGGATGTCCACGATGGCGACCTGGCCCAGGGCGTGGATGCGGCGCTTGGTGTCATCGCTGAAGCGCATGCCGGAGCTGATGACCGAGGTCAGGGACGGAGCAGCTCCGGCCTCCGCTGCCTCGAGGGCCTCCACCAGGGGGACCATCACCGCGTCACCGGCCACGATGAGCCGGGTCACCTCCTCCGCCACGATGAGCCGGGCCGCTGCCGCCGGGTCCAGACTGGCACTGGGGTTGATGACCACCGTGCCGCCCACCGCCAGGGTGTTCATGGCGCTGAACAGGGCAGTGGCGTGGATGAAGGGGGCCAGCGGCAGGGTGCGAACCCTCGGAAGGCCCTCGTCCACGGCTACGGCGACGGCTGCCTCCAGGTCCGCCGGCGGTTCCAGGCCCATGGGGCCGTAGATCGAGGACTGTTGGATGTGCAGTAGGTCGCCGATGCCCCAGACCACCGCCTTGGGGGTGCCCGTGGTGCCGCCGGTGAAGATATACAGCTCGGCCTCACGGCTCGGATCCCGGGTGCTGTCCCCGAGGCCGTCCTGCCCTCCGGGCGTGGCCAGATCCGCGAACCGGTAGCGGTCCACGGGGAGATCACCTGAGAGGGGATCCTCCGAGTCGATCTCCACCAGAAGCCTCAGGGTCCCCGCGGTGCGGCCCTCCAGGAGCCCGACCGCGTCCTCGACGGCCGGGCGGTACGCGGCACCATAGGCCAGCACCGCCGGCTCGCAGGCCCCGAGCAACGCGGCCAGCTCGGCGCCCCGATACCGGAAGTTCACGGACACCGGGATCGCCTCCAGCTTGAGGCAGGCGTAGAAGAGCACGAGGTACTCGGCGGTGTTGTGCAGGAAGAACGCCACGCGGTCTCCACGGCCCACTCCCTGGGCCATCAGGGCGTCCGCCACGGTGGAGGCCAGGTGCTCGAGTTCGCCGTAGGTATAGGCGCGGTCCTCAGCGCGGACGGCCGTCAGGTGCGGTGCACGTGCGGCTATGCGGTTCCAGAGGACGGCATAGTTCTCATACATTCCAAGGCTCCTGTGGTGGGCGGGCACCGGCGGCACCTGTGTTCCACACCACTTCGAGTTTCAGGCATCCTGAAATGTTAGTCAAGGGAGGAATTCTGCCCGTGCTGCCGCGAGGCAAAGTCTCAGGCTGCCTGATATAGAGGCCGTTCCTGTGTTAGGTTGAGGCCCACTCGGGCGGTTCTGGCCCGGGAGGGCAACGGGGGAACGATGGGCGTTTCGCGGGATCACGAGGTCCGTCCGGCTGAGACGGCGGCGGCACACTCGGAGTCGGTGGAAGGCTGGTTCATCTACACCATCAAACAGTTGGAGCAGGGATTGCGTGCGCCACTGGAGCAGGCCACCCAGCTGGGCGCCGGCCTGTCCACCGCGCAGTACACCGCGCTCTCAGTGCTGGACCGGTGGCCGGGCATCACCTCCTCCGAACTGGCCCGCCGGTCCTTCGTGCGGGCACAGTCCATGGCCGAGACGATGACCCCGCTGATCGAGATCGGCCATGTGCGCCGGGAGCGGGATCCGGAGAACGCGCGGCGGTTCCCCCTCTATCTCACCGCGAAGGGCCGGAAGGTCCTCGAATCGGCCCGCGGGCCGGTGGCCGAGCTCGAGTCACGACTCCTGGCTGCGATCCCGCCGTCCGAGCGCGGCCAGTTCGCCGCCTTCCTTCGCTCCTGCCGGTCGGCACTGCCCGAACTGCCACGCTGATCACACGTGGTGGTATGGCCGTCCCCCGGCGATCTCCTGGGCACGGTAGAGCTGTTCGGCGAGGATGAGCCGGACGAGCTGGTGAGGGAAGACGAGCTGGGAGAGTGACCACACGAATCCTGCTCGTGCGTGCACCGTCTCGTCCACGCCGTAGGCTCCGCCGATCACCACGGTGACCGGCTGGCCTGCATCGAAGTGGCCCTGCAGGTGCCGAGCCAGCCCGGGGGAGTCCACGTTCCGGCCCCGCTCGTCCAAGAGGACCAGGTGGTCGCGCTCGCCGACCTTCGACAGGATCCGGACGGACTCCTCCTGGCGGGCGGCGTCCCCCTCGCGGGCGGAGTGGGGGAGTAGATTCCAGGTCAGGTCGAAGGGCTTCTTCAGCCGCTTCCCATAGCGCTCGATCCCCTCGGACACCCAGGACTCGTGCTTCTTGCCGATGGCCAGGACCTTCACGCTCATGTGACCATCCTGTCAGGCCGGCTCAGTCCTGCGGGTCAGGTGTCGGCGGGGCGCCGATGGCGGAGAACTCCCCGGGCTCTCCCCGCAGGGCCCGCAGTGCCGTGCGGTGGAACCAGTCCAGGGCCGCGGCATGCTGGGCGGTGGTGCGCTTCAGCAGGGAGACCTCGGCCCCGACCAGTTCGAAGGGCAGCTCCCGCATCGCCAGCGGCCAGGAGGTGGCCCAACCGGCGGCGATCGAGACCGGCACCGTGGCGATCAGGTCGTCCCGGGTGGCCAACAGCGGTGGCAGGGAGGCGAAGTGGTTGACGGTGGCCGCCGGGGTGATCGAGGCACCCACGCGGCGCAGGGCCGCCTCCAGCGTCGGCCGGCCTGAGTCCCCGGAGACCACGGCATGGTGGGCCTGCAGGTATCCGGGCAGGTCGGCGCCTTGCGTGGCCAGCGGGTGCCCTCGGCCCATCAGGGCCACATAGCCCTCGGACTTGAGCACCTCGTGTTCGAAGCTGCCGGTCAGCGGCAGCGAGGTGACGGCCAGGTCCACGGTCCCGCGGCCGAGCCAACCGGGCAGCCTGTCCAGGTCCAGAGGCACGACGTCGACGCGCACCCCGGGTGCCTGGGTGCGGACGGCGGAGAACAGGGCGGGGAAATACCCGATCTCGCCCAGCTCGGACATGGCGACCCGGAACCGGTGTTCTGAGGTTCGGGGCTCGAAGGTGTGCACCGCGTCCAGGGCCCGGTCCACCGCCACGAGGGAGTCCCTGAAGCCGGGGTAGACGGACTGGGCCAGGGGGGTGGGCTCCATGGTGCGGCCGGTGCGCTCGAACAGCGGATCGCCCAGCGCCCTGCGCAGTTTGGCCAGTGCCTGGCTCACGGCAGGTTGGGACACGTAGAGCCGCGCCGCGGCCACGGTCAGATTCCGGGTCTCGTGGACGGCCACGAAGGTCCGGACCAGATTGAGGTCCATGAAGGGCTCCCTTCGGGGCATGTTGAGGATAAGCAATTCTTATGCGCTAACGCCTCAACTATACGTAGGCTGGATGTGAACCAGACCACAGACCGATTCAGGAGTGTTCACATGACCGAGTCCCTTGCCGCCGCCGTCGAGCGCGCCGGCTCGCCCGTCGAGTACCTGCGCCATGCCCAGTCCAAGGCCACCGTCTTCCCCGTGCAGCCGGAGTTCACGAACTGGCGCTCGGAGCAGCAGTCCTGGCGGAAGTCCGTGGCCCTGCTCGATCAGTCCCACCACATGACCGACCTGTTCATCTCGGGGCCGGATGCGCTGAAGCTGCTCTCTGACGTGGGCGTCAACAGCTTCGCGAAGTTCGCCCCCAACAAGGCCAAGCAGTTCATCGCCGTCAACCACGAGGGCTACCTCATCGGCGACGCCATCCTGTTCTACCTCGAGGAGGAGTCCTTCGACCTGGTGGGTTGGCACATGGTGCTGGACTGGGTGCAGTATCACGGTGAGGTCGGCGACTATGACGTCACCTTCGAGCGGGACGCCAGTTCCGCCGTCCGCCAGGGGGACCCGAAGCAGTACCGCTTCGAGATCCAGGGCCCGCGCGCCCTCGAGCTCATGGAGAAGGCCACGGGGGCCGCGGTCCCGGAGACCAGGTTCTTCGGCATGGCCACCTTCGAGATCGATGGCCTGCAGGTCCGTTCACTGCGCCACGGGATGGCCGGCCAGCCCGGCTTCGAGCTGTTCGGCCCCTGGGCTGACGGTGAGCAGGTCCGGACGGCCCTGCTCGCTGCCGGTGAAGGTCTGGACCTGGTGCAGGTCGGCTCCAAGGCCTATTCCTCCTCCAACCTCGAATCGGCCTGGGTCCCCTCGCCCTTCCCCGCCATCTTCAGTGGAGAGGGTACCGAGGCCTACCGTGAGTGGCTGCCCGCCCAGCGCGCCGGTTCCCTGGCCGGGAGCCTGACCGCGGCCGCCGTCGAGGACTACTACCTCACCCCCTATGACCTGGGCTACGGCCGCAGCGTCGCCTTCGACCACGAGTTCATCGGCCGCGCTGCCCTGGAGCGCCATGCCGCCGAGTCACAGCGCCAGAAGGTCACCCTGGTCTGGAACCCGGAGGACGTGGCTGCCGCCATCCGGACGCAGTTCGAGCCCGGAGTGCCGGCGAAGTACCTCGACCTCCCCAAGGCCCGCTACGGCCAATACCAGGTGGACCGCGTGCTGGCGGACGGCCGGGACGTGGGCATCTCGCACGATGCCGGCTACCTCACCAATGAGCAGGCCTTCGTCTCGCTGGCCAGCATGGATCCCGACCACGCGGAGCCGGGCACGGAGGTCACCGTGGTGTGGGGTGAGGAGACCCCCTCGGCCAAGCCCTCCGTGGAGAACCACCGTCAGGTGCAGATCCGGGCCACCGTGGAGCCGGCGCCGTACTCCTCCTTCGCCCGGGAGAACTACCGCAAGAACTAGGCCCTGGTGTCAGGCGCGGGTCTCCGCCATGCTCAGCGCATGTTCCGCCGCGACCCATCCGAGCATGGCGCACTTGACCCGCGCCACATAGCGGGACACCCCGCCCAGGGCGACGGCATCGCCGAGGAGCTCCTCGTCCGGGGCGATCTTGCCGCGGGACTGCATGGCGGTGCGGAAGGCGTCGATCCGCATCTTCAGGTCCGCTGCCGTGAGTCCCTCGGCCAGTTCCGTCAGCAGGGAGGCCGAGGCCTGCGAGATCGCGCAACCGTGGCCCTCCCAGCGGATCTTCTCCACCGTGTCCCCGTTCAGGTGCACCTCGAGGGTGATCTCGTCCCCGCAGGTGGGGTTGAGCTGGTGGGAGGACCCGGCGGCCTTGCCCAGCAGGCCCACGCCGTAAGGGTTCTTCGAGTAGTCGAGGATGACCTGTTGATACAGGTTCTGCAGATCGGACGAGCTCAAGCGTTCACTCCAAAGAATTCCGAGGTCTGCGCCACTCCGGCCAGGAAGCGGTCCACATCCTCAGTGGTGTTGTACAGGTAGGTGCTGGCCCGGGTGGAGGCCGTGACCCCGAGGCGGCGGTGCAGCGGCTGGGCGCAATGGTGACCCACGCGCACGGCGATCCCCTGATCGTCCAGGAACTGGCCGACGTCGTGGGCATGCACCCCGGGCAGATCGAAACTGGCCGCGCCCACGCGCGGTCCGGTGGCCTCACCGCCGAGGACCCGCACTCCGGCGATCCGGCTGAGCCCGTCCAGCAGGCGCTTGCCGAGTTCATCCTCGTGGGCGGCGATCCGGTCCATGCCGATGCCCTGCAGATACTTCACGGCCTCGGCCAGGGCGATCGCCTGGGAGACCCGCTGGGTGCCGGCCTCGAAGCGCTGCGGCGGCGGCAGGAACTCGGCGGACTCCATGGTCACGGTGGTGATCATGGAACCGCCCGTGAGGAACGGGGGCATCGCGGCCAACAGCTCGCGGCGGCCGTAGAGCGCGCCGATACCGGTGGGCGCGAGCATCTTGTGGCCGGAGAACGCGGCGAAGTCCACGTCCAGGGTCTTCACGTCCACGGGGAGGTGCGGCACGGACTGGCAGGCGTCCAGCACCACGAGGGCACCGACGGCCCGGGCCAGGGACACCAGGTGATCCACCGGATTGACCAGCCCCAGCACGTTGGAGACATGGGTGAAGGCCAGCAACCGGGTGCGCTCGGTGATCACCTCCCGGGCGGCGTCCAGGTCCAGGGTGCCGTCGTCCGCCATCGGGATGAAGCGCAGGGTGGCGCCGGTGCGCAGGGCCAGCTCCTGCCAGGGGATGAGGTTGGCGTGGTGCTCCATCTCCGTCACCACGATCTCGTCCCCGGCGCCCAGTCGGAACCGCTCGGCCTCAGAGCCGCCGCGGCCCACGGAGGCGTTCGAGAAGGCATAGGCCAGGAGGTTCAGGGCCTCGGTGGCATTGGAGGTCCAGACGATCTCGTCCTCCTCCGCTCCCACGAAGCCCGCCACGGTGGCCCGGGCATCCTCGAACAGGAGGGTGGCCTCCGCCGCCAGGGTGTGGGCACCGCGATGGACGGCGGCGTTGAGCTGCTCGTAGTAATTCCGCTCCGCGTCCAGCACGGAGGTGGGCTTCTGTGAGGTGGCCCCTGAATCGAGGTAGGCCAGCTGGTGGCCGTTCACCGTGGCAGACAGCAGAGGGAAGTCCTCGCGCCACCGCTTGACCTCGGCCGCCGTGGGGGCAGGGGTGGGGGCAGAGGAGGGCTCCGGCCCGCTCGCCTCGGTCGGGATGGTCCTGGACGCTTCCGTCATCTGCACTGCCTTTCGAGGGTCGGCTGCCGGGTGCTCCACTGACATAGCACTACGGTTCCCGGGTTTGTTCCACTCCGCCGGTGACGGGGCGTCATCCTCGCAGCGGCCTGGAGACGAGAAGACCCCCGGAGCCCGGGGTTCCCGGGCCACGGGGGCCTTCTGCAGTGGCGGTGACGGTGGGATTTGAACCCACGGTAGGTTGCCCTACACAACATTTCGAGTGTTGCACCTTCGGCCGCTCGGACACGTCACCAGACTGGACTACTGTACCGGAGGCTCTGAACGGTCCCCAAACCGGTGCCGTGGGACGGTGGGCGGGTCAGTCTCGGCCGCGGTGCACGCTGAAGAAATCCGTCAACAGCGCGGCACACTCGGCCTCACGGACTCCGCCGAACACCTCGACCCAGTGGTTCAGCCGCGGTTCACGCACCACGTCGAACACGGAGCCGCAGGCCCCGGCCTTGGGATCCCACGCCCCGAAGACCAGCCGGGGGATCCGCGCCAGCACCAGGGCACCGGCGCACATGGCGCAGGGTTCCAGGGTCGCCACGAGCGTGCAGTCGGCCAACCGCCACCCGTCGGCCTCCCCGGCGTCACGGCGCGCGGCGGCGGCCTGCCGAAGGGCCAGCACCTCGGCGTGGGCGGTCGGATCGCCGGTGGCCTCCCGCTCGTTGCGTCCGGTCCCGAGGACGGTCCCGTCCGGGCCCACGACGACGGCCCCGATCGGGACATCGGCCGTCTCCAGTGCCGCGCGGGCCTGGCCCAGGGCCAGCTCCATCCACTCCAGCCGGCGATCGTGCTCGGGGGTCATGGTCGCCGAGCCTAGCGGTTGCGGGCGGTGGCCGTGGTCCGCATGGCCCCGGGAGCTGGCCGGTAGGGTTGGGGCATGCGCGTACAGCTCGTTGAACATCCGCTCGTCGGCCACAAATTGACCGTCCTCCGCAAGAAGGAGACGCCGTCGATGATCTTCCGGCAGTTGACGGAGGAACTCGTCATGCTGCTGGCCTACGAGGCCACGCGGGACGTCAAGGTCGAGCCGGTGGAGATCGAGACGCCGGTGGCACCGATGACCGGAGTGGGGCTGGCCAAGCCGACCCCGCTCGTGGTCCCCATCCTGCGTGCTGGACTGGGCATGCTGGAGGGAATGGTCCGGATGGCCCCCAGTGCGGAGGTGGGATTCCTCGGCATGGCCCGCAACGAGGAGACCCTGGACATCGTCACCTATGCGGAACGGCTGCCCGCCGACCTGACGGACCGGCACGTGTTCCTCCTGGATCCCATGCTCGCCACGGGTGGCACCCTGGTGGAGGCCGTCCGGTTCATGTACGCCCGCAATGCGCGCCGCGTCACCTGCATCTGTCTGCTCGGAGCCCCGGAGGGCATCTCCCGTCTGGAGGAGGAGCTCGCCGACGTGGAGGTGGACATCTACCTGGCGGCGATCGACGAGCGCCTGGACGAGCAGTCCTACATTGTGCCGGGACTCGGCGATGCGGGGGACCGGCTGTACGGCCTGGCAGAGTGACGCCGGGGTTCCGGCTGATATCCGGGCCGTCATAAAGGTGCACGGCGGCTGAGTTGGCAGTAAGTTGCCCCAAACTGCCGGCAAGGTTGCTTCAGAACCACCCTCGGGCCGTGATGTTCATCACAAAAAGGGGTGCTTGTCTCGCATCGTGAGACGCGGGTCCCATTGTTACTTGCGAGAAACGAATGTGACGAATGATCGTTGTCATATGAACTACCGCGACTCGGATGTTCCCTCGGGAACAGCGACCGTCTGGCGATGGTGCCGACGGTACGGCCGAGCCGGCTCCCGTCCGGGGTGTCAGTAGCGGGAAAGGCCGTGATCCGGCCCGACCCGCTGCCCCGCTCCGGACAGGACACTGACGCAAGGATTCATCACTATGACCACCAGTCCCCAGGGATACGTCCACATCTCGGTCCGCAACGCCCAGCGCCGCGCGGCTCGGGTCCGCAGCTACCGCGAGCAGGGCGGCAACTATGGGCAGCCGGCCGAGCGGCAGCTCCACACGGTCCAGAGTGAGGCGGTGGAGACCGACGAGTCGGTCGAGACCGGCCCCCAGACCGCGCCGATGCCGGTCTTGGCCCCCAACGGGATCCCCGGCCCGCAGGCCGTGTCCACCGAGACCGAGGCCCGCGGCTTCGTGATCTACGTGGGCATGGACGAGTCCTCGGCCTCCGCCGCCGGGACCTCCCTGACGCGGCTGGCCAACGAACTGCGCCACTATGTGGAATCCCTGGTTCCCGGATCCCAGTCCGCTGCCGCTGTGGCCATCGCCCCGGCCGGCGCCCCGGGCTCGGACCTCGAGGTGGTGCGCCAGGTCCTCGGCGATCCGACCATCCAGCAGGGCACCCGTCCGGACCTGCTGCAGGCTCCCGCCCCCGTCTCGACGCGTCAGCCCGGCGTCCTGATCGATCTGGCACGCCGGGAGGTCCAGCTGGACGGTGAGGGCTTGAACCTCACGTACAAGGAGTTCGAGCTGTTGAACTACCTCGTGGAGAACGGCGGCCACACCGTGGGCCGTGACGAGCTGCTCGAGTCACTGTGGAAGAACTCCGATGAGGTGCCGAACGAGCGCACCATCGACGTCCATATCCGCCGCCTTCGCTCCAAGCTGGGACGCCTCTCCGGCACCGTCCGGACCGTGCGCGGGCAGGGGTACCGCTTCTACGAGCACCCCGAGGTCGTCGTCTGGGCGGCTCCCGAGTACAGCATCTGATCCCATGGGGCACGCCGGCCACGCACCTCAGAACGCCTCATTCCTGGGGCCCGTGGATCTGACGGACCTGGACGGGCTGTTCTCCGACCGCGAGAAGACCACCGCGATGAGAGTCCGGGGGTTCGTGGACGAGGTGATCCGTCCGAACATCGCCGACTGGTATGACCGGGCGGTGTTCCCCGCCGAGATCATCCCGGAACTGGGCCGGCTGGGCGTGTTGGGCATGCACCTGGAGGGTCACGGGTGTCCGGGCCGTTCGGCCGTCGAGTACGGGCTGGCCGCCCAGGAACTCGAGGCCGGGGACTCCGGGCTGCGGACGTTCGTCTCCGTGCAGGGCTCCCTGGCCATGACGGCGATCCACCGGCACGGCTCCGAAGCGCAGAAGAGGGAGTGGCTGCCGCGGATGGCCACGGGCGAGGCGGTGGGCTGCTTCGGACTGACCGAGCCCACGGCAGGCTCCGATCCGGCCTCGATGCGCACCCGGGCGCGGCAGGAGCCCGGCGGGGACTGGGTGCTGACCGGGTCCAAGCGGTGGATCGGGCTGGCCAACCTGGCCGATGTGGCGATCATCTGGGCCCAGACCGGTGAGCACGGTGACGGGCGTGGGATCCGCGGCTTCGTGGTCCCCACGGACACCCCCGGCTTCCGGGCCGAGGTGATCGATCAGAAGCTCTCCATGCGGGCCTCGGTGCAGTGCGAGATCCAGCTGGACCAGGTGCGACTGCCCGCCGAGGCCGTCCTGCCGGCGGACTCGGCGATCGGCCTGAAGGGGCCCTTCACGTGCCTGAACGAGGCTCGGTACGGGATCATCTGGGGCGTGATGGGAGCAGCCCGCGACTCCTTCGAGGCGGTGCTGGACTACGCCGCGACCCGCACGCAGTTCGGGACCCCGCTGGCCGGGTACCAGTTGACCCAGGCCAAGCTCGCCGACATGGCCGTGGCGATCAACAGGGGTTACCTGCTGGCCCACCAGATCGGCCGCGTCAAGGACCGGGAACCGAGGGCCCTCACCCCGGCGATGATCTCCACGGGCAAGTTGGACAACTGCCGGGTGGCGATCGGGATCGCCCGGGACGCCCGGGAGATGCTCGGCGGCAACGGCATCACCCTGGACCACTCGCCGCTGCGCCACGCCAACAACCTGGAGTCCGTGCGCACCTACGAGGGCACTGACGAGGTCCACCAACTCACCATCGGCCGCCACCTCACCGGTCTGGGAGCCTTCACCGCAGGTTGAGGGGTACCGGCCGCGCCCCGGGGAGGCCGGGTCTGCCGCACCGCCCCGGCCGGGGCAGGGAAGGCCACGTACGCTGGGACCATGCCTGCCGACGTCGTCCCCTCCGCACGCTCCGACTCCTCCGGTGACAAGACACTGATCATCCTGCGCCACGCCAAGTCGGACTGGCCCACCGGCGTGCCGGATCACGACCGCCCGCTCGGCGGGAGGGGCAACCGCGAGGCGCCGGAGGCGGGCCGGTGGCTGGCCGGCCGGAACCTGTATCCGGACATGATCCTGTGCTCGGATGCCGTACGCACGCGCCAGACCTGCACCTGGGTGTGCAGTGAGCTCGGGGAGAAGGCCCCCACGCCCTACCTGGACTCCCGGCTCTACGAGGCTGACGCGGCCCGTGCCCTGGCCGTCATCAATGAGACGGAGGAGCGGGTGCGCACGCTCATGGTGATCGGACACATGCCCTGGGTCCAGGATCTCGGCATGCGGATCGCGTCCGTGGAGTCGGACGAGGAGGCCGTGGTGAGCATGGCCGAGCGCTACCCCACCCTGGGCCTGCAGGTCTTCCGGATCCAGGGGGAGTGGGCCACCCTGGACGGTCGAGATGCGCGGATGACGCAATTCACCGTGCCGCGTCCCTGAGCCGGGGCGGGCCGTGGGATGACAACGGCTCCCTCCCGGCAGATGACGGGAGGGAGCCGTTGGCGTGGGGGTTCGGTCAGTCGGTGGGGCGCTGGTCGAGACCGTGGATCACCTTGGCCACCTCGGCGCGGGTGATCGGCTGGCCCGGGCGGAACTCACCCGTGGAGTAGCCCGTCACCAATTCCTCGGCTGCGAGCCAGGAGATGGCCTCCCGGTGGGCGTTGCCCTCGGGTACGTCCGGGAAGACGGGCGCGGGGCCCTCGGCCGGCTCCGGTGCCGCCGTGCGGTAGAGGAAGGACGCGAACTCGCCTCGGGTCACGTCGCGGGTCGGCTTGAAGGTGCCGTCCGCGTAGCCCTGGGTGATGTCCAGGGCCTCGGCCCAGGAGATCGCGTCGTGGAACTCGTGATCCGTGCGGATGTCGCTGAACGTCGTCCCGTCCTCCACGGTCGGCTCACCGGAGTACCGGTAGAGGAAGGCTAGGGACTCACCGCGGGTGATGTCCCGGCGGACACCGTAACTGCCATCCACGTATCCCATGGACAGCCCGGTGAGCTGCATCCAACGCACCGGCTCGTAGAACCAGGTCTCCGGATCGGTGTTGTCGGTGAAGTCCGCGGGCTCCCCGGGTGCACCCTGGCACTCGAAGCTCGCCGCCTCCTCCGGGTCGCCCTCCACATAGACGGCCACCTCGGGGTAGGCGCACAGTGGGCGGCTGCGGTCCTTGGACCAGTCCGCGGGCAGTTCGGTGTTGTCCGGATTGACCCACGCCTTGAGGCTGTCCGGCTGCTCGCCGGCCTCCACCCAGTCCACCAGGGCCGCCAGGGCGTCGTGCTGGTCGGTCGCCGGTCCGCCGGAGACATGGTCCATGCCCGGCACCTCGTAGAACTGCACGAAGTCCGAGGCGTCTCCGCCGTTGGCGTCCTCCAGCTCCCGGTACCAGGTGGCGGTGTCCTCCATGGAGAACACCCCGTCCGAGGCTCCGTGGATGACCATCATCTTGCCGCCGGAGGCCTTGAGGTCCTGGTACTCCAGGTCCGGAGGGGTCATGAACTCCATGGCGCTCTCGGTGTACTGATCCGAGACGGCGTAGATGGATGCGTTCGCCTCGTCGACGTCCAGGTCCATGACGAAGTCACGGAGCGCGTTCATCGGCGGGGCGAAGGGCGGGGCCGAGAAGACGTACCCCACGGCCGTGGAGTCCAACTGGATCGGGGCGAAGAACTTCCAGAAGCCCCAGCCGCCGCTGACGATCCCCGGATCGTAGGGGAAGGAGCTGTAGATCTCTTCACCGGCGGAGGTGGTGGCACCGGCGAAGACCTTCGTGACCACTCCCTTCTGGTCCTCGCTCAGGCAGCTGCCGTCCCGGTCCGCCTCACAGGTGGGCACGTGCTCGGCCACGGAGAAGATCTCCTGGCAGCCGGTACCGTCCAGGACCATCCCGTCCTCGAGGCCGTCCAGACCGTCACACTGCTCGAGGATGGCGTTGGCCAGCACCACGCGCTCGCCCTGGGTCAGTGCCGTGTTCAGGTCCTCGCTGGTGGCCACCGAGTCCCACTGCTGGGCGCCCCAGAGCTGGGCGGTGGCGGCCTGGGGCAGGTTGAACCCGGGCGCAAGGGCCAGGAACCCGTCGTAGTCCTCCGTGTACCGGGACGCTCCGATCATGGTGTGCCGACCGCCGTTGGAGCCGCCGGTCATGTACGAGAACTCCGGGCCCTTCCCGTAGTGGTCCGTGACCATTGCTTTGGCCATGGGAGTCAGAGTGCCCACGGCCTGGTAGCCGTAGTCCAGACGGGCTTGTGGGTCCAACCCGAAGCTCGGGTTCTGGGCCCCGGTGTGGCCGGCGTCGGAGCTGATCACGGCCATGCCCATCTGCAGGCCGCTCTCACCACCGCCGACCCCGCCGGTTGCGGGGACCACACTGCCGTCCATGCCACCGTTGGCTTGATAGAGGTACTGCCCGCTCCACTCGGAGGGCAGGCGCATCTCGAAGCCGATGGCATACCTCTCGCCATCGACCTCGGAGGTGCGCTCGTTCATGTGGCCCGTGACGAGGCAGTGCTCGCCGATGGGCACGCCCCGGTTGACCAGCTCCCCGGCCGGCACGGTCTCGGCCGCGGTGATCACCGTGGACTCGAACTCGAATCCGGCCAGGTCGGCGCAATCGGCGGGGACGGGGGCCTCCGTGGTCCCGGCGGCCAGAGCCGGGGTCGCTCCACTGAGGATCAGCGCCAGGGCGGCCGCACCGGCCAGCAGGCCGGTGCGGCCGCGGCGGCGATCCATGGGGCGGGTTTCGCCACGCATCTCAACACCTCCCCTGGGGCCGGGCAGGGCGGGCGGGAGCAAGACGGTGCTTCACGATGATGTCCTTTCGCGGGAATCGCCTTTGCGCCCATGGTGCGGGGGCGTGATGCGCGTCACATCAGCGGGCGATGCCGTCATGCTAGGACAGTCCGTTGTGAATCACCATGGTGGGTGTCTTCAACGGGCGGTGATCGGTCGGTGTCCGCGGGCTCGAGATGCTGGCCCTGGAGTGCATCTGCTGGAGAAACGAAGAACGGGAGCCCGGCCGATGGCCGGACTCCCGTTCTTCTGTATCCGATGACTCGACTCAGGTGTAACCCATGTCTCGACTCATCACATTGGTGCGCCCTAAGGGATTCGAACCCCTGACCTTCTGTTCCGTAGACAGACGCTCTATCCAGCTGAGCTAAGGGCGCATTGGCCGCGATCGGCCTTGAAAGACTATACCGGTCCACCCGCTGTTCACCAAATCATTCCCGTGGCCCGCCGCCACCGGAGGTGGGCCACGGGTGGAAGGCGCGTGGCCGGCGTCGTCCGCCATGATCCCCGCGGGTGGACGTCAGGTGACGTCACCGGGAAATCTGCGGAATCTCCATGGGTAGAATGGCCCTCGGAGACGGTGTACGCACAATGGGGTGCCGGCCGGCTACGGCCGAGTTCCCCTGTGCCTGACCGGAATGCACCCGCAACCCAATGGAGGGAACCCTCATGGCCAACAACTCCTCACTCGCGTTCGCAGATCGCGCCGTGGCGGAAGCGCCGACCAGCTACGGCAAGCTGCTCGATTGGGTGAAGGAGGTTGCCGAGCTGACGGAGCCGGACTCCGTGTATTGGGTGGACGGGTCCCAGGAGGAGTACGACCGGCTCGCCGGAGACCTGGTGCGGTCCGGAACTCTCGTCAAGCTCGCCGAGGACAAGTTCCCGAACTCCTACGCCGCCTTCTCGGACCCCGCCGATGTGGCCCGGGTGGAGGACCGGACGTTCATCTGCTCCGAGAAGGAGGAGGACGCCGGATTCACCAACAACTGGATGGAACCGTCCGAGATGAAGGGCATCCTCGCGGACGCCTTCAAAGGTTCCATGCACGGGCGCACCATGTACGTCATCCCCTTCGTCATGGGACACCTGGACGCTGATGACCCCAAGTTCGGCGTCGAGATCACGGACTCCGCCTACGTGGTGAACTCCATGCGCATCATGGCCCGCATCGGCACCGAGGTGCTGCAGAAGATGGAGGAGACCGAGGCGTTCTTCGTGCCGGCCCTGCACTCCGTGGGTGCCCCGCTCGAGGAGGGGGACACCGATGTGGCCTGGCCGTGCAGTGACACCAAGTGGATCGTGCACTTCCCCGAGGAGCGCTCCATCTGGTCCTACGGCTCCGGCTACGGCGGCAATGCCCTGCTGGGCAAGAAGTGCTACGCGCTGCGCATCGCCTCGGTGATGGCCCGGGACGAGGGCTGGCTGGCCGAGCACATGCTGATCCTCAAGCTGACCAACCCCCAGGGGAAGTCCTACACCATCTCCGGCGCCTTCCCCTCGGCCTGCGGCAAGACCAACCTCGCGCTGATCGACCCGACCATCGAGGGATGGAAGGCCGAGACCCTCGGCGATGACATCACCTGGATCCGCCCCGGCAAGGACGGCGAGTTCCGGGTGGTCAATCCGGAGTCCGGCTACTTCGGTGTGGCCCCCGGCACCGGCTGGTCCACGAACCCGAACGCCATGAAGGCGATCACGAAGGGCAACTCGATCTTCACCAACGTGGCGCTGACCGACGACGGCGGCGTGTGGTGGGAGGGCATGACGGACGAGGTCCCGGCCCACCTGACGGACTGGAAGGGCAACGACTGGACCCCTGAGTCCGAGACCCCCGCCGCCCACCCGAACTCGCGCTTCTGCACCCCGATCGACCAGACCGAGATGCTCGCGGACGAGTACCAGGAGCCCAACGGGGTCAAGCTGGACGCCATCCTCTTCGGCGGCCGCCGCAAGACCACCATTCCGCTGGTGACCGAGTCCTTCGACTGGGAGGACGGCATCTTCAAGGGCGCCACCCTGTCCTCGGAGACCACCGCCGCCGCAGCGGGCGCTGTGGGCGTGGTCCGCCGCGACCCCATGGCCATGCTCCCCTTCATCGGCTATGACGCCGGTGACTACCTGGAGCACTGGGTCAAGGTCTCCGGCGAGGTGGACCAGTCCAAGCTGCCGCGGATCTACCTCGTCAACTGGTTCCGCCGCAGCCGTGAGGGCAGCATCGCCTGGCCCGGATTCGGGGAGAACTCCCGCGTGCTGAAGTGGATCGTGGAGCGTCTGGAGGGCACGGCGGACGCCACCGAGACCGCGATCGGCCGCGTGCCCACCCCGGAGGCACTGGACCTGACCGGTCTGGAGCTCTCCGACGCTGACCTCAAGGACGCCCTGAGGGTGGACCCCGAGGAATGGAAGGCGGAGGTGGCCTCCATCGAGGAGTGGTTCGATCGCTTCGGCGCTTCCCTGCCGGCCTCGATCGCCAGCCAGCTGGACGGGTTGAAGCAGCGCGTCCACCAGGCCTGATCGGCCCAGCATGCTGCGCACCGCCGCCCGGTACCCCGCTGGTACCGGGCGGCGGCGTTTAACGGCTCGGGGCCGGCGTCGGGAAGGGGGATTCCCGACGCCGGCCCCGGGGCTCGGCGAGATGGTGCGGCTGGGGTGCGCGGCGGCGGAGGTGGCCGCCGCCGCGGCTCAGGCGGCCAGCCAGAGGTCCGGGCCGAAGACCTCGTAGTGGATGTCCGTGGCGGGGATGCCGGCGGCGATCGCCTGGGAGCGGACGGCCTTCATGAAGGGAAGCGGCCCGCAGAGGTAGAGCTTGGCGTTGGCGGGCAGCTCGATGTGACCGAGGTCCATGAAGCCCTGGCGCGCTGACAGCTCCTCGGCGGCGCCGGCGGTGTCCTCCAGCCAGAGGGCCAGGTCCGCGTTCGGCAGGGCGGCGAGCGACTCGCGCATCTGCTCCTTCAGGGCCCAGTCCTGCTCGGTGCGCTCGGCGTGCAGCACGAGGACCTGACGTTCCGAGGCCTCCTGGGCCAGGGTCTGCAGCGCCGAGGCGCTCGGGGTGCAGCCGATGCCAGCGGTGGCCAGGACGATCGGGCCACCGGCGCTGTCCAGGGTGATGTCACCATAGGGGTTGGACAGCTCGATCACGTCGCCCACGGTGATGTGCGCGTGCAGGTGGGGGGACACCTCGCCGCCCTCATCCAGCTTGGTGGTGAACACGCGCGAGGTGGTGGAGGTCGCGTCCTCGGACAGCGAGTACTGGCGGCACTGGCGCAGCCCGTCCTGCAGCTTCACGCGCACGGAGACGAACTGGCCCGGGCGGCCCGCGGTGGCGGGGGTGTCATCGGCGGGTTCGAAGCGGAAGGTGATGCTGCCGCGGCCGGCGGCCTCCTTGGCCACCAGGCGCCAGGGGGTCCAGATCTGGTCATTGGCCTGCTGGGCGTACAGGCCCTTCTCGATCTTGATCAGGGCGTCCGCCATGAGCCAGTAGACCTCGGTCCAGGCGGCGGCCACCTCGGCGGTGACGGCGTCGCCCAGGATCTCCACGATCGCCGCGAAGAGGTGCTCGTAGACGATCTGGTACTGCTCCTCGACGATGCCCAGGGAGGTGTGCTTGTGGGCGATCCGGGACAGGACCTGCTCCGGGAGGGTGTCCGGGTGATCGAGCAGGTGCTGGGCGAATCGGACGATCGCGCCGGCCAGGGCCTTCTGCTGGGTGGCGTTGTTCTGGTTGGCACGGCTGAAGAGTCCGTCGATCAGCTCTGGACGTGCCTCGAACATGCGCGCGTAGAACCTCGGGGTGATCTGTTCGTCCATGTGTGCGGCGACCACGGGAAGCGTGGCCTCGATGACGGGGCGGGCGGTGTCCGAGAGCATGGAGTGACTCCTTCGTCTACTATACTTGCATTGGGTATGCAAGATTCATGATCTAAGTTCTACACGTTGTAGAACTCGAGGGCAAATCGACGGTTCCCGGGCAGGTCAGGGGAGGTTCGGAGCGTCTCGGAGCGTCTCGGAGCGCGCTGCCGCGTGAGCGGGCGGGGCCGTCAGCGGGCGGGGAGGGAGGGCATCGGCAGCCGGACCACCGCGTCGGAGCCGGTGAGGTCTGCCACCGTGGTGCCGTCCAGCTCCGCGTAGAACGCCTCGCGGGCCCGGGCCAGGGAGTGGCGCAGCCGGCAGCCCTCCAGCAGGGGACAGGCATGACCGTTCGGGGAGTCCTGTCCGGTGCAGTCCACGATGTCGGTCTGCGTGTCGAGGTCGCGCAGCAGCGCCCCGATCGACAGGGCCAGTCCGGCCTCCGTGATCCGCGCGCCGCCGTTCCGGCCCCGGGTCACGTCCAGTGCTCCGCGGCGTTTCAGCTCCAGGATGGCCTTGCTCACGTGGTTGTACGGGGTGCCGACCGCGTCGGCGATGTCCCGGCCCGTCATCTGACGGTCGGGTCGGGCACCCAGGATCATGAGGGTGCGCAGGCAGACGTCGCCGAACGCATTGAGTTTCACGGTGCCATTATCCCAGACGGCCGCTCCAGCACTGGCACCGGCGGCGGGCGGTCGGGTCCTCCACAGGGCCCGACGACGGCCGCCGGCTCCACCGTGCGGCCCGCCGGACGCGTGGGGTGTCCGGGGCGGCTGGAATACTGGCGTCATGATGCAGAACGAGACGGACACAGCCTCCAGCGGCGGGCGGGCCGCGTTGCGGGCAGAGGCCAGGGAGGTCCTGAGTCGGCTCGTGGGCCATGAGGACGCGGACTTCCACCCGGGCCAGTTCGAGGCGATCGAGGCCCTGGTGGCGGACCGGCGCCGGGCCCTGGTGGTCCAGCGCACCGGCTGGGGCAAGTCCGCGGTGTACTTCGTGGCGTCCCTGCTGCTGCGCGCCCGCGGTGCGGGCCCCACGCTCATTGTCTCCCCGCTGCTGGCCCTGATGCGGGACCAGGTGACGGCGGCGGCCCGTGCCGGGGTGCGCGCCGAGGCCATTAACTCGGCCAATCCCACCGACTGGGATCGGATCCGGGAACGCCTGGCGGAGGACTCGGTGGACGTGCTGCTGGTCTCCCCGGAACGGCTCAACAACCCGCAGTTCCGGGACGTTCAGCTGCCGGACCTGATCCGGCGTACGGGTCTGCTGGTGGTGGATGAGGCTCACTGCATCTCGGACTGGGGGCACGACTTCCGCCCCGACTACCGGCGCATCCGGGACCTGATCGCCCAACTGCCGCGGACTGGGAATCACTCCGTCCCCGTCCTGGCCACCACCGCCACGGCCAATGAGCGAGTGGTCCAGGACGTGGCTGAACAGCTCGGTGTGGACGGCGCAGGGGACGTCTTCGTCCTGCGCGGGCCCCTGGCCCGGTCATCTCTGCGGCTAGGGGTGTTGCGCATGCCCAGTCCGGCCAGCCGGCTCGCCTGGCTGCTGACCCACCTGGGGGACCTGCCGGGCTCCGGGATCGTCTACACCCTGACGGTCTCGGCGGCCGAGGACACGGCGCGGGCGCTACGGGACGCCGGCCACGAGGTGGCGTCCTACACCGGGAGGACGGACCCGGAACAGCGGGCCGAGCTGGAGCAGGCCCTGAAGGAGAACCGGGTCAAGGCCCTGATCGCCACCTCTGCACTCGGGATGGGGTTCGACAAGCCGGACCTGGGCTTCGTGGTCCATTTCGGCGCCCCCAGCTCCCCGGTGGCCTACTACCAGCAGGTCGGCCGCGCGGGGCGTGCCACGGACCACGCCGATGTGTTGCTGCTGCCCGGCCCCGAGGATCGGGACATCTGGCGCTACTTCGCCACCACATCCATGCCGGACGAACACCGGGCCCGCGCCGTGCTGGGTGAACTGGAGGCCGCGGGCAAGCCGCTCTCCGTCCCAGCCCTCGAGACCCGGGTGGACCTGAAGCGGACCCCCCTGGAGCTGCTCCTGAAGGTCCTGGCCGTGGACGGAGCCGTGGAGCGCACCCAGGGCGGGTGGCAGCGCACCGGTGAGGCGTGGTCCTATGACGGGGAGCGCTACGGACGTGTGGCCCAGGCCCGCGTTGACGAGGAGAAGCTCATGCTGGACTACGAGAACACGTCCGGCTGCCGGATGGAGTTCCTGTCCCGGGTGCTGGATGATCCGGAGGCAGCCCCCTGCGGGCGGTGTGACAACTGCGCGGGACCCTGGTTCCCGACCACCATCGACGACTCGGCGAAAGGCAACGCCTCGAAGGCCCTGGGTCGGGTCGGTGTGGAGATTGAGCCGCGGCGCAGCTGGCCCAGTGGCATGGACCGGCTGGGGGTGCCGCTCAAGGGGCGGATTCCGGAGGAGTCCCAGACGCTGGAGGGCCGTGCCGTGGCGCGGCTGACCGACCTCGGATGGGGAGGGCATCTGCGAGCACTCTTCGCCGCCACCGAGTCCGCTCCGGAGGATGCCCCCATTGACCAGGACCTGTTGCAGGGGGCCGTCCAGGTCCTGGCGTCCTGGGACTGGGCGGAGCGGCCCGTGGCCGTGGTGTCCGTACCGTCCCGGACCCGCCCGCAGCTGGTGCGGTCATTCGCCGAGGGCATCGCCCGGATCGGGCAATTGCCGTATCTGGGGTCACTGGACCTGGTGGGCGGCGGTCCACGCGGAGAATCCGGTGGCAACAGCGCCTTCCGTCTGGCCGCCGTCTGGCAGATGTTCACCGTGCCGGAGGAACTGGCCGGCCATCTGGCCGCCGCCCGGGAGGCCGGCCAACACGGTCCGGTGCTGCTGCTGGACGATCGGGCGGAGAGCCGGTGGACCCTGACAGAGGCAGGCCGGGTGCTGCGAGGGGCCGGAGCCAGCGAGGTCCTGCCCTTCGTGCTGGCCCTCAACGGCTGATCGGACGGACCGGCCGGCACCGATGGGCGGCGTCCGGGCCGGTAGCGTGGTGTCATGGATCTAGACACCCTGGTGAACGTCGCCCTGGTCATGCTCTTCGTGCTCATCGGCGGCGTCTTCGCCGGCACGGAGATGGCCATTGTCAACCTGCGGCAGTCGCAAGTCCAGGCGATCGAGGACGGCGGGGAGCGGGGTGCCAAGACCGCGGCGCTGGTCCGGAACCCGAACCTCTTCCTCTCTGCCGTCCAGATCGGCGTCACCGTGGCCGGATTCTTCTCCTCGGCGTACGGTGCCTCCACCATCGCCCCGGACCTCGTCCCCGTCATCGTGGGATGGGGGATCGGCGAACAGGCCGCCGGGACGGTGGCGCTGGTGGGCATGACCCTGGTGATCGCCTACCTGTCCCTGGTCTTCGGCGAGCTGGTGCCCAAGCGGCTGGCCATGCAGAACGCCGTGGGATTCACCACGGTCCTCGCGCCGCCGCTGGGGGCCTTCGCGGTGTTGATGAGGCCGGCCATCTGGTTGCTCTCGGTCTCCACGAACGGCGTGGTCCGCCTCCTCGGCGGGGATCCGAAGGCCCACCACGAGGCGGTCTCGGCCGAGGAAATCCGGTCCATGGTCACCACCTCGGAAGACCTGGAGGACACCGACCGGCACGTGCTGCAGTCCGTCTTCGAGGCCGCGGAGCGGACCGTGGTGGAGGTCATGAGGCCCCGCCCGGAGGTGAACTTCCTCGACGGTGAGACCACCGTGGGAGAGGCCTTGCGTGAGCTGGCGTCCCTGCCGAACTCCCGCTATCCCGTGACGGGTGAGGACACGGATGATGTCCTGGGATTCATCCACATCCGTGACCTGCTGCGCGTCGAGGACCATTCCGCCACTCTGGCCGGCATGGCCCGGGAGATCACGGTGCTGCCCGGCACCCTGGACGTGCTGCAGGCCGTGAGCCGCATGCGGTCCAGCGGCAGCCAGATCGCCCTGGTGATCGACGAGTACGGCGGGACGGACGGCATCGTCACCCTCGAGGACCTGCTGGAGGAACTCGTCGGAGATATCTATGACGAGTTCGATGACGGCCTGGCGCCGGAGGACTCCGCCCTTCGGCGAGGGCAGGACGCCGAGGTCGACGGCAGACTGATCCTGCAGGAGCTCACCCAGCAGACCGGCGTGGAGCTCCCGGATGACGGCTCCTACGAGACGGTCGGTGGCTTCATCATGGCCCGTCTGGGCCGCGTACCCGAGGTGGGGGACCGGGTCGAGACCGAGGGCGCCACTCTGGAGGTCCTGCGCATGGCCGGACACCGGGTGAACCGGGTCCGGGTCACCCGGGCCCCGGATGAGGAGGCTGCCCCGGAGGGCGGTGCCACCCCGGACACCGAGTGACGCCGCCTCAGGCGTCCCGGCGGACGAGGCCCAGGACGGTGTCGCGGACGGTGGCCATGGTCCCGGGGTGGTGGGCCTCGCCGTTGTAGCGGAGGAAGGGCTCGGTGTTGGAGGGGCGGAGGTTGAACCACCAGGTGCCGTCCACGGCCGTCACGGTGGTGCCGTCCATGCTGTCCACGGTCACCTCCACGCCGGCCAGTCCCTGGTCCTGCAGGCAGGGCTCACACGTGGTGGCGGTCCCGCCGTCGGGGCGGCCGGACTCGAGCCACCCGGGGGCGAAGACCTCCAAGACGCGGTCCACGGCACCTGCCTTGTCCATCACCTCGGAGTTGATCTCCCCGGAGGCGAAGTAGGGGTCGTACTCGGCGGCCAACTCGGACAAGGGCCCGTCCTGGGTGCCGAGGGCGGCCAGGACGTGCATGGCGGCAAGCATGCCGGTGTCGGCGTTGAAGAAGTCCCGGAAGTAGTAGTGGGCGGAGTGTTCTCCGCCGAACACGGCGCCTTCGGCGGCCATGACGGCCTTGATGAAGGAATGGCCCACCCGGGTCTTCACGGGCCGGCCGCCGGCGGTGGCCACCAGCTCGGGCACCGCCCGGGAGGTGATGAGGTTGTGGATGACCACCGGTTCGGGCTCAGGGGCCTGGATGACCCCGTTGACGGTGTCCCCGGCCTGGGCGCGGGCGATCTCGCGGCGGGCCACCAGACCGGTGACGGCCGAGGGGGAGACGGGCGCCCCGGTCTCGTCGATGACAAAGCAGCGGTCGGCATCGCCGTCGAAGGCCAGCCCGATGTCAGCGCCGTGTTCCACCACGGCGGCCTGGAGGTCCCGCAGGTTCTCCGGTTCCAGGGGGTTGGCCGGGTGGTTGGGGAAGGTGCCGTCCAGCTCGAAGTACAAGGGGACGATCTCCAGGGGCAGCCCGGCCAGCACGGTCTCGCCGAGCACAGCCGGGGTGGTCATGCCGGCCATCCCGTTGGCGGCGTCCACCACCACCTTCAGCGGGCGGATCCCGGACAGGTCCACCAAGGAGCGCAGGTACGCCGCGTAGCCGGCCAGCAGGTCCAGCTCGGTCACGGACCCCACCGTCTCCAGTGCGGGCACCGTGCCGGCGTCCAGGTACCCCTGCGCCACGTCCCGGATCTCATACAGGCCGGTGTCCGAGGAGACCGGGACGGCCCCGGCCTGGGCCATCTTCATGCCGTTGTAGGCGGCCGGGTTGTGGGAGGCGGTGAACACCACACCGGCGGCCTGCTGGACCCCGCAGGCGTAGTAGAGCAGGTCCGTGGAGACCAGGCCCAGCATCACCACGTCCGCACCCCGGGCCGTGGCGCCCTCCGCGAAGGCCCGGGCGAAGGCCGGGGAGGACGGGCGCATGTCCCCGCCCACCAGCACGCGGGACCCAGCGAGGCCCAACACGTCCACGAAGCCGGCGCCCACCGCCCGCACGGACTCCTCGGTGATGGACTCCCCGACGATGCCGCGCACGTCATAGGCCTTGAAGGACTGGCTGAGATCAACTGTAGTGGTCACGGTCCACCATCCTAGGTCAGCAGATCTTCACAGGAGGCGGGGCATACCGTCGCCACGGTTAGAGTCGGGGCGTGAGCAGAGGATCCGGGAGGGAATGGGCGGGCCACGTGCCCGGTACCCCCGGCTACCGCCGCCTGCTGCTGGGACTGTTCCTGGCCGGCGTCGCGACCTTCGCCCAGCTGTACTCTCCGCAGGGGCTGCTCCCGCTGATCAGCGGCGATCTCGGAATCCCCGCCGCGGACGCAGCGCTGATGGTCTCGCTGGCCACCCTGGGGCTGGCGCTCGGGGTGATCCCGTGGTCCTATGCCGGTGACCGTCTCGGGCGCAAGCGCGCCATGGGGTGGGCCATCGCGGCCGCCTGTGCCTTCTCCCTGGCGGCGGCGGTGGTACCGGGATTCGGCGCTGTGCTGGCCTTCCGCCTGCTCGAGGGGTTGGCATTGGGCGGGGTGCCGGCCCTCGCGCTCGCCTACCTCAATGAGGAGGTCAACGCGTCCTCCGCTGCCCTGGCGGCCGGCACCTATATCTCCGGCACCACGATCGGCGGCCTCAGCGGCCGTCTGTTGGCCGCGCCCGTGGGGGAGTTCCTCGGCTGGCGGGCCGGCATCCTGACCGTCACCGTGGCCGCCGTCGCCTGCGCGGTGGCCTTCCTGATGCTGGCCCCTTCGGCCCGCGGGTTCACCCCGCACCGGACCACCCTGCGCGGGGCGGTTCGTGCGCTGGGGGGCAACCTGCGCTCGGTGCCACTGCTGCTCACCTACGCCCAGGGGTTCCTGCTCATGGGCGGCTTCGTGGCGATGTACAACTTCCTCGGCTTCCACCTGGCCGAGGAGCCGTTCAACCTGCCGATCTCGGTGGTGTCCCTGGTGTTCGTGGCCTACCTGGCCGGCACCTGGACCTCGCCGCTGGCCGGCCGGCTGGCGGGGCGGTTCGGGCGGAAGCCGGTGCTGCTGGCCTCCACCGCCACCATGACCGCCGGAGTGTTGCTGACCCTGGTCCCGTCCCTCTGGGTGGTCCTGCCCGCCGTCTTCGTCTTCACGGGCGGCTTCTTCGCGGCCCATTCCGTGGCCTCCGGCTGGGCGGGGGCCGCCGCCGTGTCCGGCCGTGCCCAGTCCGCCTCGCTCTACAACTTCGGCTACTACGCGGGGTCAAGCCTGTTCGGCTGGCTCGGCGGCCTGTTCCTGGCCGGGGCCGGCTGGCCGGGGACCGTGCTCATGACGGCGGTCCTGTGCCTGCTGGCGCTGGGCCTCGCCTGGTTCATCAGGAGCCCGCGGGGCACGGCCTGAGGCACCCTGAGGCACCCTGAGGCACCGTGAGGCGCCGGGAGGCTCCGTGAGTCCCTGTGAGACACCGTGGCGCATCGTGAGGAACGTCACCACCTGGCTCATCGGACTCTCATGGGCTCAATCAATCCAGGTCAGAGCAACATTTCAGGGGCAAAGGCCGGTAGATGAGAACGCTCTCATTCGTGGCTCATGGACCACTCATGGGCGGTTGGTTCCATGGTTCCCGAGGCCGGCGGAACACCCCGAGCGGTCACCAGAGGACAGTGAACAGGGAGAGGCCCGCCATGACCATCGAGATCACGAACCGGACCAGCGCCATGACGATCATCGACACCGCCGACGCCACCTACCAGCGCGCCGAGCTGCCCACCCGCATCCAGGCGGCCTACACCACGCGGTTCGTGGATGCCGCTCTGGCAGCGGACCGCTCCGCCTTCCACCTGGCCACCGGTCCCACGGTCACGCCGAAGGCCGGGGACGTGGTGGTGGCCCGGGTGTCCGAGATCCTCAACCACAAGCGCGTCGAGACCCCGGAGTCCCGCAAGGCCATCCTCTTCCCGGGCCACATCATCATGCTGGCCTACGGTCACCGCTACGCGGCCGATCAGTTCCTGGCCCACGTCCCGGACACCCTGGAGCCCTGCCACCTCGTGGCCGCGGGCGGTGTGGCCGGCACGGTCACCGAGCAGCACGCCAACATGGACGAGCCCACCCGGATCGAGCCCCTCGGCCTGCTGGCGGACTCCTCCGGCATCGTGAACCTCTCCCGCTTCGCCCCCTATGCGCTGAACCCCGTGCCGGAGATCGGGGCCTCCGAGCAGGAGCTGGCCGCCGCCCTCCCGGGCCGGCCGACCGTCATCGCCGTGCTGGGCACCTCCATGAACTCCGGCAAGTCCACCGCCATGGCCACCCTGGTCAACGGCCTGACCAACGCCGGTCTGAAGGTCTCCGCCGGCAAGTCAACCGGCACCGGCGCCGGCAACGATCCGATGATCTATGTGGACGGCGGCGCTGCCAAGGTCCTGGACTTCACCGACTTCGGCTACCCCACCACCTTCCGGCTGGACTTCGAGCAGGTCCGGTCCCTGACCGTGAACCTCGTGGACGCCATGGCGGAGACGGACACTGACGTGGTGGTCGTGGAGATCGCGGATGGCGTCTACCAGGGCGAGACCGCCCGGCTGCTGCGTGATCCGCTCTTCCAGTCCGTGGTGGACCGGGTGGTCTTCGCCGCGGGGGACGCCCTGGGTGCCGTGGCCGGTGTCCGCGAGCTGCAGGAGGCCGGGCTGGACGTTGCCGCGGTCTCCGGCGTGCTGACCTCCTCGCCGCTGGCCACCGCCGAGGCCAACCAGGTCCTGGCCTGCGCCGGGGTACCGGTCATCGACACCTACGAGCTGACCGAGGCCACCGTCTCCTCCGCCCTGCTGCCCCAGTCCTGAAAGACTGTCCCGAGGACCCCATCATGGCCATCCATCCCACCCTGGAGGACATCCTGAATCCGGATCGCCCCACAGCACAGCGGTACGACGACGGCCGGGCTGGCTCTCAGCACCGGTTCCAGCTGTCGGCGGAAGGCTCAGAGCAGGCTGACGCCGTGGAGACCGAGGCCGTGGAGACCGAGGCCGTGGGGGCCGCGACGGACGTGGACGACGAGGGCACCGCCGAGGCCACGGGGAGCGACGAGAGGATGCCGACCGTCTGGGCGGGCCGACGCCGCTACCTGTTGGTGATCCTGTTCCTCCTGGGCATCTTCCAGGCCGTCATGGCCCTGGTCATGGCCTTCGCCGTGGATTCACTGCTGGGGATGCCCGCCCAGGTCAATTCGGCCCTGAACTCCGGAACCGCCCCGGATGGGTCCGCCCTGGACCCGGCGGCCGCAGCGGAGGCAGGCACCTACATCCCGTGGCTGCAACTGTCCGTCCTGGCGCTCGCCGTGCTCTCCATCTTCGGGGCCCGGTGGGGTGAGCGCGTGGTCGGCGAGGACCTTGGGCAGGACTATGTCTACGAGCTGCGCCGCAAGCTGATCGGCACCACCCTGGCCGGTCCGGGCAACGCCTCCCTCGGCGTGACGATCACCCGTGCGTCCAATGACCTGACGGCGGTGCGCAATTGGGTCTCCCAGGGGATCGTCCCGCTGATGACCTCGCTGCCCCTGATCATCGTGGTACTCGGCGTGCTGGTGATCTCCAATTGGCAGGTGGGCCTGGCGGTGGGGATCCCGATCGTGCTGCTGGGCCTGACGGTGCCCCCCATGGCCAAGGCGACCTTCGTGCGCGCGAGGTACCTGCGCCGCCGTCGTGGCCGGATGTCCGCCCGCATCGCGGACACCGTCCGCGCCGGGGAGTCCATCCAGGCGGCCGGCGGGATCAACCGCGAGCTCAACGCCCTGGACCGGGACTCGGGCAAGGTGGTCAACGCCGCCGTGGCCCGAGCCCGCATCACCGGGCTCGTCCGCGCCTCCGCCATCACGGCGGCCTCGCTGGCCACCGCCGCCGTGGTGGTGCTCGGCACCCTCGGGCTGATCGACACCGCCGGTGTGGCCTCGGCCATGACGCTGGTGGGGGTCATGTCCACCCCGCTCGGGGACCTGGGCCGGGTGGTCGAGTACCGGCAGAACTACAAGGCGGCCCGCCGGATCCAGGCGCCGTTGCTGGCTCAGGCCGTGGTGCTGCAGCAGGCCGAGAAGGACCGCGAGTCGAACTGGAAGGACGTGGAGCGGGACCGGTCCCGCACCGGCCCCAACGGCCTGAGGGTCGGCCGGATGGTGGTGCAGGGCCAGCGCGTGCCCATGCTCCAGGCCGGCGCGGGGGACGTGATCCACATCCAGTCCCATGACCCGGGCCGCATCCAGCCCTTCCTGCTGAACCTGCTGGCGGGGCAGAACACCGCCGCCGTGCCCGGGGAGCCCGTCCCCGAGCTGGACATGGTGGTGGACGGCTATGACTACACCCGTGCCCCGGGCCGCCAGCGGCGCAAGCTGCTCGGCCACGCCTCGATCCGCGTACCGCTGGAGCGGGGCACCGTGGCCCGCGCGGTCGCGTACCGCCATCCGAAGGCCACGGACGAACAGACCCGCGAGGCGTTCGCCCGAGTGGGACTCGAGGGGGTGCTGCAGGGCCTCCCGAAGGGCAGCCAGACCCGGATCAAGAACGGCGGCCAGCCTATGACCGGGTCCCAGGTGGCCCGGCTCAAGCTGGGCCGGGCACTGCTGGGGAACCCCCCGTTGCTGGTCCTGGACGGGCTCGACTCGGACCTGGACGAGGAGGGGATCCGCCTGCTGCGGGGCGAGCTGCAGGACTATCCGGGCGTGGTGCTGTTCACCTCGCAGAACCCCTCACGGGTGGCTCCGGTTCACCGGGTCTGGAGCGTCGACGCACCCTGAGGGTCTCGCCCTAGACTGGAGATCATGGAATACCTCATTCCGCTGTTGATCGTGGTGCTCGTGGCCGTACTGGTCGGTGGCGCGGCTTTGCTGATCTCGCGCCGATCCTCGGCAGGCCGTGGCCAGGACGCGGCCGGTGCCTCCGGGCGTGCCGGGAAGCCACGCCGCGGTTCCCTGGCGGGCCGTGTCAGCGCGGACAGTGCGCGGGCCGCCTCGACCCGCCTGGACCAGGACACCCACCGCGAGGTCTACCGGCTGATCGCGGCCGGCCGCACGGCCGAGGCGATCACCGCCTACCGCCGCTCCACCGGCGCCGGCACCTTCGAGGCCCTCATGGACGTCCAGTCGCTCGCCACCTACCCGCAGATCTGGGCCAAGCCCTCCACCGGGACCACTGCGGGGCCGGGCGCCACCGAGCGGGCGACGCCGGCCGCCTCGCCTGACGCTGAGGGATCCGGTCCCACGGGGGACGGAGGGCGGCACCCTGCCGGGGACTCCGGGGACTCGGCGTCACCAGGGACCGGTGCCTCGGGTTCCGGCGCGCCGGGTTCTGACGTGCCCGGCAGTCCGGTCCCGCCGGGGGACATCGCGGATGCCACCGACCTCGTGGTGCCCGAGGACTGGCTGGGCGAGCGTCTGCCCGCCGACCGCCCCTTCGAACTCGAGGTGGTGCGGGACGAGACCACGGTTCGCGTCTCCTCGGACGACCTGCCGCCGTTCCTGCGCGATCAGCTGACCGCCCTGGTGCGGGACGGCCGCGTGGAGGACGCCGCCCTGGAACTCTCGGCCCACACGGTGCTCACCGCGGAGGAGGCCCTGCAGTTCCTGCACATCCTGCAGCGGGAGCAGGGCCAGGACGACTGACCCTCAACGCCGTGTCACAGTGATCCTGCCGAGCCATATTGATCCTGCCGAGCCATATTGATCCTGCCGAGTCACAGTGATCATCACTGTGACTCGGCAGGATCACTGTGGGGTCAGATGCCCGTCAGGCCGAGAAGCAGCACGGGAGACGGAAGAAGCCCGGGAACTCGAGGTTCCCGGGCTTCTCACACTGCGGAGACGGGGGGATTTGAACCCCCGGTCCAGCTTTCACCGGACCCTTCATTAGCAGTGAAGTCCATTCGGCCGCTCTGGCACGTCTCCACTGTCACCATCAGAGATGGTAACCCTGACATGCTAGCCGCCGCAGGCCCCTGAGTTCAAAGCGAGTCGCCAGGCAGGTGTCGGGCGGCGGACTCCCGTGCATCCCCGACCGCTTTCCACAGGAACTCCAGGGACCGGGCGTGCATGGCCGCTGCCTGCCGATTGTCCGAGGCCCCGGCGTGACCGCCGTCGAGGTCCTCGTGGAACCACACGTTCGGCACGCCCAGTTGCTGCATGCGCGCGGCCATCTTGCGGGCCTGAACCGGCCCCACACGGTCATCGGAGGTTGCCGTCCACACGAGGAGGTCGGGATACCCGGTACCCGGCCCGCCGCCGTCGCGCCCCTCCGTGGCACCGGCCACGGGACGGTCCGACAGCAGGTGATAGGGGGAGAAGGTGCGGATGTACTCCCACTCGGCCGGCACGTCCGGGTCGCCGTACTCGGCGATCCAGCTGTGCCCGGCGGACAGCACGGTGTACCGGCGCATGTCCAGCAGGGGGACCCCGCAGCTCAGGGCCCCGAACAGCTCCGGGTACAGGGTGGCCATGGCGCCCATCAACAGCCCGCCGTTGGAGCGCCCGGTGGCCGCCAGGTGCGCGCGGTCGGCCACACCCCGGCGGGCCAGGTCCTGGGCGATCGCCGCGAAGTCCTCGTACGCCCGGTGCCGGTTCTGCTTCAACGCGGCCCGGTGCCAGTCGGGGCCGTACTCGCCGCCGCCGCGGATGTTGGCGATGACGTGGATGCCCTGCCGGCCGGCAGCGTTGCGGCGCGTGAGCCAGCCGCGTCCGTACACCCCGGAATAGGCCGGCAGCTTCGAGGCGAGGAAGCCGCCGTACCCGTCCATCAGCACCGGGTTGGCGCCGTCCAGTTCGAGGTCCTCCGGGCCGATCTGGAAGTACGGGACCCGGGTGCCGTCACGCGAGACCGCGAAGTGCTGCCGAACGGACAGCCCGGTGGCGTCGAATCGCTCCGGCCCGGTCCGCACGGTGACCAGCTGGGGCACGACGCCGGCCGAGAGGCTCCCGGACTCGGCGTCACCGAGGTGCGCCGGAAGGGTGGCGCGCCACAGTGTCGGCGGGGTCAGGGCGCCCGTGGCGGTGATCCACAGGTCGTCGCCGCAGTCCGGGTCCTCGTCATCCACGGCGCCCACGCCGAGCGTCAGGAAGGGATCGGCGGGGTTGGGGTTCTGCAGCAGGATGCGCCGGGTGGCGTCCAGGGCGGCCGGGCGCACCGGTGTGGCCGGGCCCCCGGGTTCCGGTGCAGCGAGGGCGTCCTGTGGCAGCACGTAGAGGGCCGAGGCCACGTCCTGCAGGACGGTCAGCACCAGGTGGGAGGCGGTCCAGGTCCAGGCGGAGAGGGTGCTGCCGGAGGTGGGCAGGAAGGCGGGCCGGGGTTCTTCGGAGCCGTCCAGGAAGCCGTCCACGGTGCAGACCAGGAGCGAACCGGCCGGGTGCACCGCCCCCGGCAGCTCCCACTCGGACTTCAGGAAGACGGCCAGCCACTGCCGGTGCACGTCCACCTCGGCGTCCAGCGGCACGTCCAGGCGCCGCCAGCCGGGGCGCTCGCCACCGGACACTGAACCACCGGACGCTGAACCACCGGACGCTGAACCACCGGACGCTGATCCGTCCGCCTCACGCAGCCAGGTGGTGGACTGGTAGAAGTCGATCGCATCGATCGCCAGCGTGCGTTCCCAGCCGGGAGTGGAGTCGTGGCCGCCGAAGGCCGCCACGTGCCCCCGGTCCACCGCGAAGACGGTCTCGGCCTCCGCCAGGGCCTCGCCCCGCTGCAGGATGCGCTGGGTGCGGGCGTAGGAGGAACGGGTGGCGTCACCGGTCTCCGCCTCGGGATCCGTCACCGTGCCGACCAGGAGCCGGTCGCGACTGATCCAGGAGACCTGCGTCTTGGCCACCGGCAGCTCGAAGCCGGCAGGGGCGGGCACAAAGGACCGCGTGGCCAGGTCGAACTCACGCACGGCCACGGCGTCTCCGCCGTCGGGGGAGAGGCGCAGCAGGGCGCGGTCCCAGTCCGGGCGCAGCAACCGCGCGCCGGAGAACACCCACTCCGTGCCCTCCTGAGCGGCGAGGGCGTCCACGTCCAGCAGGACCTCCCACTCGGGTTCACCGGCCAGATAGGGCTCCCACCGGGTGCGGCGCCACAGCCCGCGCGGGTGCTCGCCGTCCCGCCAGAAGTTGTAGTACCAGTCCCCGCGCTTGCTCACCTGCGGGATGCGGTCCGGGGCATCCAGGATGCTGGTGAGGTCCTGTTGCAGGTCCGCGAACCGCTCCGAGCCGAGCAGGGACTCCGTGCGGGCGTTCTGACCGCGCACCCAGTCCAGGGGCCCCTCGCCGTGGATGTCCTCGAGCCAGAGGTGCTCGTCGGTGGTCTGGGTCTCAAGGCTCGGCTGCATCCTCCTATGCAATCACAGTGACCGTAGGCTGGGACCCAGACCGGCCCGCCGAAGGGACGTCACGTCGAGAGGACCCGTGGATGACCGAGCCAGCGCCCGAGGGACGATTCACCGTGGCCGTGGTGGGCGCCGGCCCGCGGGGGACCTCCTTTCTGGAGCGGCTCCTGGCCGTGCTCGAGGAGTCTGAATCCGCAGAGCCTGCGGAGTCCGTCAGAGAGCCCGGTCGGCCGGCGCCGCTGCTGGACCTCGTGGTGCTCGACCCCTGCCGTCCGGGCCCGGGCCACGTCTGGAGGACCGGCCAGTCCGAGCTGTTCCTCATGAACACCCCGTCCTTCTTCCCGACCGTCGCGGCGGCGGGCACCCCGGGGCTGCGTCCCTCCTCGGTGGCGCTGACCTTCGACCAGTGGCGGATGGCCCACCCGGACCGGGCCCGCGTCCTGGACCGCACGGACTATCCGCCGCGGGCGGTGTACGGCCGCTACCTGGCGGAGATGTACCGGGAGGTGACGGACGCACTGAGGGGGCGGGCCGCCGTCGGGAGCCTGGAATGGCGGCAGACCGAGGTGGTGCATCTGGAGGCGGCGCCCGGAGGACAGGCCACCCTGACGCTGGGTGACGGGGGAACGGTGGTGGCGGACGCCACGGTGCTCTGCGTGGGGCACCTGCCGGCTCGGCTGACGAGCGAGCAGCAGCGGCTGGAGGATGCGGCGGGCCGGCTGGACCTGGAGTACCGGGGCCCGAACATCCCCTGTGACCTGGACTGGGACGAGGTCCCCGCGGGCGAGGACGTGCTGGTGCGCGGGATGGGACTGAACTTCTTCGACGCGCTGGCGCAGCTCACGCTGGGCCGGGGCGGGACGTTCAGGCGTACGGGAGCGGGCCCCGGCCGTGCCCTGGACTACGAGCCCTCAGGTGCCGAACCCGTCCTGCACCCGGCCTCCCGCCGCGGCGTGTGCTACCTGCCCAAGGCGGAACTGGACGCCTTCGTCCCGCATGCGGTCTCCCTGAAGTACCTCGTGCCGGGGGCCGTGGAGGCACTGCACGCCGAACACGGCCCACTGGACTTCGCGGTGCACCTCTGGCCGCTGATCCACCGGGACGTGGTGCGCGCCTACTACCACTCAGTGGTGCGGATGTGCCCGGAGCTGCTGGGTGGGGCCGGCCCCGGCACGGAGTTCCTGGCCGGGCTGGTGGGCCTGCTGGAGCGTGCCGGCCGTGGTGAGCCCGTCACGAGCCATCAGGCCCAGACGCTGCTGCATCGGTACGCCCCGGGGATGCCGTTCCTGGACATCCGGGCCCTCTCCCGGCCCTTCGAGGGGAAGGTGTTCTCCGCTGGGGAGGAATACCAGCGCGAGGTGATCGGCTTCCTCGCGGGGATCTGTACCGAGGCCGCTGCGGGGGAGGACTCTCCTCTGATGGTGGCGATCGGGACCCTGCACGCCGCGCGGCTCCAGGTGAAGCAACTGGTGGCGGAGCAGTGGATCACGGACGCCTCCCGGCGCCGGGACGTGTCCGGATGGTTCGAATCCCTGGTGGAGGGCGCGGCCTCCGGGCCGCCGCTGGAGCGCGTGGAGCAACTGCTGGCCGTGGCCCGGGCGGGCCTGGTGCGGTTCGTGGGCCCGGACCCACAGTTCGAGTCCGACGCCGGCCGGTCCCGCTTCGCGGTGTCCTCACCCCAGGTGGGTGGGGCCGGGGAGCCCCAGGACGTGCACCGTGGGCGCTGGATGGTGGAGGCGATGATGCCGGCGAACCGCGTGTTGCAGACCACCTCGCCGCTAGTGGTCTCGATGCTCGCCTCGGGAGTGGCGGCGCCCCACACTGTGGAGGACGAGGAGGGTGAGCCCGTGCCGGGCCGCGGCTTCGACGTGACCGGCCGGCCCCACCGGTTGGTGGACGCCGCCGGTGCGTTGCAGGAGGGGGTCTTCGTGCTGGGCCTTCAACTGGCCTCGGTCCAGTGGGGTACCGCGATCGCGGCGGAGGCCGGTGGGGACCCGGACGGGAGGGCCCGCACGCTCGGGGACGCGGACGCCGCCGCCCGCGCAGTCTGGGCCCTCCGCACCCGGTGATCACCCACTGATCCCGCCGCCCCACCCGCATCATCTGTAGGTCAGAAGAAGCCCGTGTCCTCCGGGAATTCCGGAGAACACGGGCTTCTTCTGACCGCTGGTTCAGCGTGGAGCGGGGGTCAACTCACTACTTCCAGGGGTTGCCCTTGCCCTGACCGGGGTGGTTCTCACCGTGGACCGGGTGCTCACCCTTCTTCGGTCCCTTGCCGGAGTTGTTGCCCGGGCCCTTGTTCGGGTTGTCGTCCTCGCCGTTCCCGTTGCCCGGCTCCTCTGGGTCCGTGGGGTCCGTGGGGTCGGTCGGATCGGTCGGGTCGGTCGGTTCCTCGACGTCACCGAGCTGCACGCCCACGAGGATCGGGTTGTGGTCCGAGGAGCGCCACTGATCGGCGGTGTAGAGCTGCTCCGGGGTGTAGTTGTACCGGGAGTACTCCAGGGCCACGGACTCGTTGGCGTTGATCATCCAGATGTCGGTGCCGGTGACGGTCTCCTCTGCGCCGGACGAGGCGAAGATCCCGTCGAGGGAGCCCACGCCGGCGTCGAAGGCGTAGGAGTACTCGCCCTCGGACTTGGCGCCCTGGCTGATGTAGCCGGCCTCCTCGAGGACCACGATCGGGTCCTCCTTCTCGTAGGCGTTGAAGTCACCCATGAGGAACACGCGGTCCGTGCCCTCGGAGGTCTTCTGGTCCTCGGCGAAGTCCACGAGGGCCTCGGCCTGGGCCACGCGGTCCGCGTTGGAGTTGCCCTGCCCGTCACCGTTGTCCTGATTGCCCGCTCCGGAGCCGGAGCCCTTGGACTTGAAGTGGTTGGTGATGGCCACGAACTCGGTGCCCTCGATACCGCCGTCCTCGCCGAGGGCGCGGAAGGTCTGGGCCAGCGGCTCGCGGGCGTTGGAGAAGGCGTCGGAGTCGGTCAGGATGGTGGACTCACCCACGATCTCCACCACGCCCGGCTGGTAGATGAAGGCGTTGCGGATGACGTCCTCATCACCGGGGAGCTCCGCGGGGGACGCGGCGTAGGCCCACTTCTCGGCGCCGGCGGCCTCGTTCAGGGCCGTCACCAGGGCGGCGAGGGACTCGTCCCGGTCCTTGCCGAACTCGGCGCTGTTCTCGATCTCCTCGAGGGCCACCACGGAGGCGTCGAGGCCGTTGATGGCGGTGACGATCTTCTCCTGCTGGCGCAGGAAGTTCTCCTCGTTGTAGGCGCCGCGGGGATCGCAGTAGTTCGTGGCGATCGGATTGCCCTCGTGATCCTCGTAGGCATCGCAGTTCTCGAACTCATCACCCAGGGTGGTGAAGTAGTTCAACACGTTGAAGGAGGCCAGCTGCACGTTGCCGCCCACGTCTTCCGGGGTGGCCTCCGCCTCGCGGGTGTCCTCGAAGGTGGCGGGCTGGACCTCCTCGGCGTTTTCGTGGGTGAGGTGCTGGGTCGGCTGGAAGTTCCACGCGTCGTAGCGGTAGTCGAGGATGACCGGATCGGTGAAGGTCACGGCGGAGCCCACCCGCACCGGATCGTCGATGTTCAGGTACGGCAGCTTGTTCTGGTTGCCGGGGGAGCGCATGAAGTTGGTGGAGGCACCGTCATCAAGCACGATCAGCGCCTCGGCGTTCTGCTCCATCACGGCCTGCGCCTCCACGCCCGGGGCGGCCACGGAGGTGGGGTTGTCCAGCGGTGAGGTGCCCGGGGCCAGGCCCAGGGAGCCGTAGGAGTTCACGTCATAGTTGTCCGTGATCGTCCACTCCATCCCGGAGGGGTCGATCAGCATGCCCTCGTGGGCCTCCTTGGTCTCCTCGTCCGCGGGGAACTCCAGTGCGGTGGGCTTGAGGGCCTCGGCCGCCTCGTCGAGCTGCTCCACGCCGCCGGAGCGGACCGTCAGTTGGGTGCCGGAGTAGTACTCGGACACCTCGCCGGTGACCTGGACGTGATCGCCGAGGGCCACCTCGCCCACGGTGTCGGCCGAGTACACGAAGATGGCATCGGAGGCACCCGGGGTGGCGTCGTCGTCGCCGCCGGACCCTGCGGTCTGCAGGTAGTAGCCGTTGAAGCCGCCGGTCGAGTAGACCGCGGTGACCACGCCCTGGGTCATGACGTTCTCGCCGACCATCTCCGAGGCGGCCCCGGTGCCCTGGATCTCGGCGATCGGCGTCACCTCGGTGGGGACCTCGGGCTCGGGCTCGGGCTCACCGGTGCCGCCCTCGGCGGTCTCGCCCGCGGCGTTGGTGGGGGTGATCTCTTCACTCGCCGTGAAGTCGGCGGAGTTGTCATCCGTGTCCACGTAGTCCGTGCGGGACATGGACTTCGGGTCGTTGTTGGCGGACGGGCCGGTGGCGGCGGCGGTCTCGAAGGTGTTGGAGGTGCCGTAGCCCAGCAGATCCACAACGCCGGCCGCCTCGTCTTCTGCGGTCACGGAACCGACCGGGAGGGAGACCGTCTCGGCCTGATCGGCCAGGACGAGCGTCCCGTTGGTGCCGGAGAAGGAGACGCCCCCAGTGGCATCGGCGGTCGGCAGGGCCTCGCCGGTGTCGCCGTTGCTGCTGGCCTGGACCAGGTAGTAGCCGCCGGCCTTGATGGTGCCGGAGAGCTCGATGACCCCGGTCGGAGCGGCCTCACCGCTGGCGGAGCGGTACTGGATGGACCAGCCGTCCAGGGAGATGTCCGCATCGGTCGGGTTGTAGAGCTCCACGAACTTGTGGGTGAAGGCGGCGTTGGCGGAGCCGCCGTTGGTGTACGCCTCGTTGATGATGACGTTGTCATCCGTGGGGGCGGCCGTGGCGGCCTGAGAGGGGACCACGAGGGTGGCGGACAGCAGCGCCATCGAGGCGCCGACTGCCGTCAGGCGTGAAGCGATCTTCATGGTGACTTCTTTCGGTGGGAGTGACGGGGTGTGGCAGCAGAGAGTCCAGAAGGCGTGGTGGGACAACTGGAGGCCGAGGGGTGACCCTACGGCCTCCAGTTGTCCCGTGGAGGGTGTCAGCCCTCGTTGGCGATCATGGTCTCGTAGCGGTAGAGCAGGGTGGCGACCTCCGCACGGGTGATGTGGCGGTCGGACCGGTAGGAACCGTCCGAGTAGCCCACGGAGAGGCCCTCCGAGGCCAACCAGGTGATGGCCTGGTACGCGGCATCACCGGTGGGCACGTCGGAGAACTCGGTCTGCTCCGGGCCCAGGTGCTCGGGGTCGACGGCCCGGTAGAGGAAGGACGCGAACTCCCCACGGGTCACCTCACGGGCGGGCTTGAACTGCCCATCCACGTAGCCCTGGCTGATCTCGTTGGCCTGGGCCCAGGCGATCGGCGCGTAGTGGGTGTGCTCACCGGCGACATCCGGGAACGGCTCGCCCTCGGGGGCGAACTCCGGGTCCAGATACCGGTAGACGAACGCCAGGGACTCACCCCGGGAGATCTCCCGGTCCTTGCCGAAGGAACCATCGCTGTACCCGTTGGTCAGACCCTGCTCCTGCATCCACCGCACCGGAGCGAAGTGCCGCGACCCCGGAGCATTGTCCGTGAAGTTCTCGGGGGAGCCCTCATCGATCGTGAGTGCGGAACGGACCTCAGTGGTGGACTCGTACTGATCGTCGTAGGAGACGGTCATGACGAGTTCGCCGGCGCCGGTGGACTCGGGGGCCTGCAGGGTGGACAGGTCCGCGGACTCGCCGTCCGAAGCCACCTCGACGGTGCCGACCTCCACGGCCTCACCGTCGGCGGGCTGGAACGCCACGGCCACGGAGGTGGCCTCGCCGGCTCCGTCGGAGTCGATCTCCAGGTTGTCCAGGGTCAGGGACAGGTTCTCACCCGGGGCCACGGTACCCATGGCGTCCTTGACCTCCACGGCCTTCTTGGCGAAGTCCGGGCGGACGTGCCCGGCGGTGGCCGTCTCGGCCTGCACATACTCCCGGAAGGCCTGGTTGTCCATGATGCCCAGGTCCACCTGGTTCTCCTGGCCGGTGGCGAAGCCCTCGTAGCCGTCCGGGGCGGAGTTCTCGGTGCCCACCCAGGAGGTGTCGGCGAGGAAGGACAGGGTGCCGATGGTGTACATCTGCTCCATGTCCACGGGCTCACCGGAGATCCAGATGCCGGTGACCTTGTCGTCCTGCTCGCGGGACTCGTCGTAGGTCCAGGTCAGCTCCTCGGACCAGCCCAGGTGCAGGGCCTTGTTGCCGTCCTGCCAGTTCTCCTCGAGCACCTGCTTGATGGAGGAACCCGGGATGTCGAAGTAGGTCAGGGTGTTGCCGAAGGGGGCGAAGTCCATGATGTCGCCCAGGCTCACCTTGCCCACCAGGTCGGCTGGCTTGTCGGCGAAGGCCGGGGAGGCGACCGTCTGGTCGTACAGCAGCTCGGAGCGCAGGCCGCCCGAGTTGGTGACGCCGAGGTCCACCTCGGGGTTGGACAGGGAGATGCGGTCCTTGAGGGCGTTGGCCGCCCAGTTGCCGAGCGTGGTCTCCTGGCGGCGGGTGCCGCCGGCGCCCCAGGACCCGGTCTCTTCGATGCGGGTCTGGTAGTCGGTCGTGATGGAGGAGTCGATGTCTCCGATCACGGTGTTCTTCAGTTCCTCGAACTCGGCCACGGCGGCCTGCTCGAGGGCGTACACCTCGGCGGTGACCTCGGACTCGGCGGCGGCCTCCTCCGGGGCTTGGGTGGAGCGCTCGATCAGCTCACCGGTGTAGCCGAGAATCTCCTTGGTCTCCGAGTCGATCTCGAGTTCCACGGCGGCCAGCAGGTTGCCGGACTGGCCGGCCTGCATAACCGGGCGCTCCTTGCCGCCGGCCGTGGTCGTGTCGTAGTCGTACTCCTGGTGGGTGTGGCCGTTGAAGATCACGTCCACGGACTCGTCGGTGCCGTTGACGATGGAGTCGAAGACCGAGGAGTTCTCCACTTCGGTGGCCAGATCGCCGTTGCCGGGGGCGCCGTCATGGTAGGTCGCCATGATCACATCGGCGGTACCGGCGGCCTCGATCTCCTGGGCCACCCCGTTGACGGCCTCCACGAGGTCGATGACCTCGTTGCCTTCCAGACCGGCGCCCGTGGTGGTCGCGTAGAGGTTGTTCGGAACGGCGCCGATCACGGCCACGTTCACGCCGTCGACCTCGAAGATCTCGTGGTCGGTGAGGACCGGTTCCTTGGTCTCCGGGTCCACGAAGTTCGCGGCCAGGAAGTCGAAGTCGGCGATGTCCATGACGCGGCCGGTGAGATCGTCCAGGCCCTTGTCGAACTCATGGTTGCCGGCGGCCGAGACGTCCAGGCCGAGGGCGTTCATGATCTCGAGGGTCGGCTCGTCCTGCTGCGCGTTGGAGACGGACTGGGAGGCGCCGATCAGATCGCCGGCGGCGGTGAGCAGCGTGGAACCCTCGCCGTTCGCCCCTTCGAACGCGGTGCGGTAGCCCTCCACGGTATCCGCGAACTGGGTGCCGGAGTATCCGTCCGAGAGGGCGCCGTGGAAGTCGTTGAAGCTGAGCAGCGAGATCTTCTCGGTGCCCTCGGCTGCCGGTGCGGCGGCGGCCTCAGTGGCTTCCTCGGCAGACACGGAAGCGCCGGCCCCTGTGGAGGCCGGCGCGGGAGATTCGGTGGTGGTGGCGGATGCGGGCAGTGCTACTGCGGGGGCTGCGACGAGCCCCGCGGTCAGTACACCGGCCAGCAAGGACTTCCTTGACTGAAGCGGCATGATTTTCCCTCTGGTATTCCCCTGAACGGTACGGACCTGCCGGTGGTGGGGATGGCCGGCGGTGGTCTCGGCAATCCACGCGAGTGAGTGACAGCCTGATCATCGCAACACCACCCGGTTAAATCCCGGTGACGGTGCGAGGAACGGTACGGGGCAGAATCTGTGAAAACTAGGTTTCACGTTCTCCCGGCCCATCATGGGTGACGCGCCATGCAGCGCCGTTCACCCGAATCGCATGGTGGGGGAGAGGTGGCACTAGAATTGGACCTCTGCCCCGAAGCCCCAAACAAGGTCGCCGTCCGCGGCCAGTCGTGGTGGTGGGCGAGGGCCAGTTGGAAGGTGGAGCAGTGGTGCAGGGCCAGGATATGAACACGATGCAGATCGGTGAGGTGGCCGAGCGCACGGGGCTGTCGTTGCGCACCATCCGGCACTATGACCAGGTGGGCCTGGTCCCTCCCTCGGGGCGCAGCGAGGGAGGCTTCCGTCTCTACACGGAGGTGGATGTGGAGCGTCTCAACCACGTCCGGCGGATCATCCCGCTGGGGTTCAGCCTGGAGGAGACCGCCGAGATCCTCGTCATCCTGGAAACCGCGGGATCGGCCGAAGCCACCGAGGCATACCTGGAACGGGCCCGGGCTGGGCGGGAGAAGCTGGCTCGCAAGCTGCGCCAGGCCGATGAGCTCATCGCCGCGCTGCAGGACCGCCTCAGACAGTAAGCGTCACCACGTGCCAGGCGGTTGGGCGCCCCCTCTCACGAGACCATGAGGGTATGGGTGGCCGCTCAGGCGAACTCTACCCTGACGTTAGGGTAGGGTTGATGGCATCCCCTTCCCGGTGACTACCTGATGTCCCCGCCCTCTGTGTGGTGGTGGCCGCATCCCCGGGCCGGTGTCCTTCTTGTCCACGACCTGATGGGAGACCTACGTGTCCACCACGATCCACTCCGCCCCACCGGCGGACGCCACCCCCGAGGAACGTCAGTCGGTACTGGCCACCGTGCGACGTCCACGCTGGCTCAAGACCGAGGTCCTGGCCGGTCTGATCGTCGCTCTGGCGCTGATCCCCGAGGCCATCGCGTTCTCCTTGATTGCCGGGGTCGATCCGCAGGTGGGACTGTTCGCCGCGGCCACCATGGCCGTGTCCATCTCGTTCCTGGGCGGGCGTCCGGCGATGATCTCGGCGGCAACCGCGGCCACCGCCTTGGTCGTGGCCCCGCTGGTGGCTTCCCATGGGTTGGACTACATGATCGCCGCGGTCATCCTGGCCGGGGTGTTCCAGGTGATCCTGGGGGTTCTGGGAGTGGGGAAGCTGATGCGCTTCATTCCCCGGTCGGTGATGATCGGCTTCGTCAACGCGCTGGCGATTCTGATCTTCACCTCCCAGTTGCCGGACCTGATCGGGGTGCCCTGGCTGGTCTACCCGCTCACCGCTCTGGGGTTGGCGATCATCTACCTGTTGCCGCGGATCACCACCGTGGTTCCGGCCCCGCTGGTATCGATCATCGTCATCACCGCCATCGCGGTGGTCTTCGCCCTGAACCTGCCTACTGTCGGGGACAAGGGCGAGCTGCCGGACGCGCTGCCGACCCTGTTCTTCCCCGACGTGCCGTTCACCGTCGAGACCTTCCAGATCATCGCCCCGTTCGCGTTGGGCATGGCGGCGGTCGGGCTTCTGGAGTCGTTGATGACCGCCAAGCTGGTCGATGACATCACTGACACGCGTTCCTCGAAGGTCCGCGAGTCCTGGGGCCAGGGCGCGGCGAACATCATCAGCGGCTTCTTCGGCGGAATGGGGGGCTGCGCGATGGTGGGACAGACCATGATCAACGTCAAGGCGTCCGGTGCCCGCACCCGGATCTCCACCTTCCTGGCCGGCGTCTTCGTCCTCGTCCTCGCAGTCTCTCTCGGTGACGTGGTCGCCATGGTTCCGATGGCTGCCCTGGTGGCCGTGATGATCTTCGTTTCCATCGCCACCTTCGACTGGCACTCCATCCGCCCCTCGACGCTGAAGATGATGCCCAAGTCCGAGACGGCCGTCATGGTCGTCACGGTCGTCGCCACGGTGGCCACCCACAACCTCGCCGTCGGCGTCGGACTCGGGGTGCTCACCGCGATGGTGCTCTTCACTCGTCGGGTCGCGCACTTCGCCACCGTCACCCGCACGCTCGGTGGCAAGGACGATCAGACCGTGGCCCGATACACGGTCAACGGTGAGCTCTTCTGGGCCTCTTCCAACGACCTGTACACGCAGTTCGAGTACGCCGAAGACCCCCAGCACATTGTCATCGACCTGTCCGGGTCCCACCTGTGGGACGCCTCGACCATTGCGGCGCTGGACTCGGTGGAGGAGAAGTACCGCCACTACGGCAAGCACGTCGAAGTCACCGGACTGAACGAGGCCAGCCGCGCCATGCGCGCCCGCATGACCGGACGACTCGGCGCTGGACACTAGTGGCAGGGTGAGGCACCCGTCCCAGATCACGGCGGAGCAGTTGAAGCCCGCATCGGGCGTCAATGGGTCTACCGGCACTCGAGGCAACGGAAGCGGTCCCACTCAGCGGGGCCGCTTCCGTTTATCCACGCGGATGGTAAGAGATTCGAACTCTTGGTACGGGGTTACCGCACACTGGTTTTCAAGTTTCGGCGACCCCGGAATGGCGGGTTTCTGTCAGCCTGGCGGTGTCCCAAGTTCCCCGGAATCACGCGCCTTTGCAGCTGTCTCGTGCCGACTCGTGATGCGACGTTACTGCGCGTGTGGCCACAGAATGGCCACAGTTGAGACCACAATGCGCCAGGGCTCCCCAAAGCGATGCTCCGTTATCCCGTGCGGCTCGAACGACTAGGGGCGCCCAGCGGTACTGGAGTGGCGTGAGCTCGTACTCCGATGCGGCCCACGTGTCTACCTGAAGCGACTCAGAGTTGCGGTCGACTTCACCGTTGGGGTGGAACGGAATGCGCGACACGATCCCTATGACGCATTCATGGGTGCACGCCGGCTCCCGAGCGTCTTTTGGCAAGTCAGTCGACTATCGAAAGTCCTTCTGGCTTGGGAGACTTAGGTTATGCCACACAACGACGATAAGCGCGAACGTGTCACGCCCGACAATGGCAACGAGATCGCGGTTGTCAGCCCATACGCCGGTGGCGGTGGGGGGAGCACTCTCGGTCACCGGGTCGCAACCAGCTACCTCGCCGACATGCTGCTCGGCGCCGCGCGCCCAGAGACCGGCGAACTGCCCGTGGTGAAAGTGGCTTTCCAGACCAACCCGACCGACCCAGTCGATGATCTGCGCGTGGAGGCCGAGAGAAACGGTGACAGGGCAGTCGTTCACGTCGCAGTTAGGCGCGCCCCCAAGTTCATCAAGAGCGACTCGAAGACCGCGAAGCTAATTGGCACCCTCCTGGACCAGGTCGACACGTTCGAAGACGATGACCGCGCGTATGTTGCCGTCGCTCTGGCAGGAATGACGAACACTCATAGAGAGGTCCAGCGCCTCGCTTCGCTCGCGAGGGACAACTCGACTGAGGCCGAGTTCCACGCACAAGTGCACGAACCGGAGCGCCACGGCGGCTACGCCAACCGGTACGCCCACATCACCGGTCTCGTGAAGAATGCACGACCAGACCCCACTGGGGATGATCTCAGGAGCCTGGTCTGGTCGCTTCTCAAGCGGCTCTGGGTCCTGGACTTCCGCGTCGAGTCCGACGATGAAACGGACTGGGTTGAAATCGGCAATCGGTTGAATCCGCTCGCGCGGGCCGGGAAGAGCGGCTTTGACGTCCGCAACGACCTTCACTCTGCCCAAGCGACCCAGTTCGACCAAAAAGGCACCGCAGTCGACCGCTCCGTCCTCCGGCGCAAGATCCATTCGGTCCTGGATTCTAACGCCGGGAGGTCCCAGGCTGCATGGGAGCGATTACTCCAGGAACAGAACTCGGCGATGGTCGCGGTTCGCCACGAGTTGGCCGAGGCTGTCGAACTGCCGCGCACAAAGCTGCTCGCCGAGGCGCAGGCTGAGCTTGTCATCGCCGGGGCTGCCGGGGGGTCCCTCGTGCTTACGGGTGAGTCGGGAACCGGCAAGAGCTCCCTGACGCTGTCGGCGGCCAGGTCCCTCGCCGCAACCAACCGCGACTTCCAGTATGTAGTCCTCAACTTGCGCAGGACCCGCGACAGTGTGACGGCATTATCAGTAGACCTTGGAATGCCACTCACCGACGTACTCAGCGAGATGTCCGCACCCTCCCGTGTTCTCGTCGTCGATGCAGCAGACGCAGCAGTCGAAGGACGTGGTCCGCTCCTGCGCGAGCTCGCGGCCGCCGCACACGCAGCCGAAGTTGGCTTGGTACTGGTCGCCGCGAACACCGCAGCTGAGGATGCTGCTGGCACACTTGTGGGCATCTACCCGGCACCACGGAGGTTTGAGGTTCCCGGGCTCGACGACAGTGAACTGCGCGTCGTCGGAAAGAAGGTGCCGGCAATCGCCGGCACGCTCCGGAATCTGCCGGTCAAGTCACTGTATCGGCGGATGGCCGTCGTCGACCTATTAGCGCGGACCGGCACAACGGTAACCACGCCGTTGGATGACTGGGGGTGCCTCGAGTTGATTTGGAGGGACCTTATCGGCAGCACAGTGCATGGGAGCTCGGCGACAGCGCGAACCGACGCTCTTCTGGCCATGAGCGAGGCAGAACTCGATTTGCCGGAGGCAGAGAGGTCCTACCCTCGACCTGATCCTGCCGCGCTCGACGCCCTCCGGGCCGACCTCTTGGTGGCGCCAGAGAACCTACGTAAAGCCGAGCCTGAGTTCGCGCACGACGAAATCCGTCGCTTCGCGACGGCCGTCCGTCTAGTACGGGCCGATTCCGTCACAGGGACCTTGAGCGCATCTGGGCCCAAGCGATGGGCCATGTCCGCCGCCAAGCTCGCATGCGAGGGCGAACTAGCTGGTGCAGTCGATCCCAATGAGCAGCTTGCGGCACTGGTGGCCCAGTTCGACGGCCTCGGTGACGAGTCCACCGTCCGTTGGAAAGACGTGCCGCTTGAAGCTGCGCTCGAAATGCCAAACGCGTACGCCCTTCTTCGACACATGCTTGACGCGAGTGCCGCCCATTCGCATGACGTTCTTATGACATTCGTCAGAGTTGTTTCGCTTCACCATCGGCACGACAACATGGTCGATGTGCCACGCGGTGAGCCGGTCGTCCGCCTCCTGATCGAGGAGGTCGACGAACTGTGGCGAAACGACAACGAAGTATTCCGCTTAGTGTGCGAGTGGCTCAACTCCGCCCTCGTTGTCGGGTTGCCCGCGGGCAACCCGACTAGGACGGCCCTAAGGGACCTGTTGCTAGACCACTGGCGGACCCACCATCTACCGACCGCTCCCGCCGACACCTCTATGAGGTCCGACGAAGAGGTCGTGTTCAACGTCTTTGACGGTTACACGAAGAAGAGGGTGCGCCAAGGGGCCCTGAGCTGGCAGATAACTCAAGAGCGGTACATCCAGTTGCTCGCGCTCCTCGGCCCCGATATCAACGATGAAGTGCGCGCCTGCCTGTCGGAGGTGGCTGCAGACTCGCCGTCGAGCCTCCAACCGGCAGTTGACCTCGACTGGAGCGCATGGGGTCTCGGTGCCTATGACCCGAAGTTCCTTCTCCAGCTCACCGAGGCTTATTACATCGATAACCGGGGCAGCGGCGGCAGACGTTGGGACGGCATCCGCGACCACGAGCCACGCGCGTTCCAGAGACTGAACCACCACGAGTATGGGTCGTTCTGGGTCCTGATTCGGATGTGTCCGCACCAAGACTGGGTTCCGGTCGTGAACCGGATGCTGAACCATGCAGCGAACATCAGTTGCCGCGCTGAGGACGGTTCAGGATTTGTCGACCCCGGCTCGAAGTTCACGCTCGCGATCGACGGCACCGAGCAAACCTACGTCGGCGACAGCAATGTGTGGGGCTGGTACCGCGGCAACACCAGCGGGCCATACCCATGCATGAGCGCGCTCCAGGCCGTCGAGCGGTGGGTCGACCGCATGGTTGCCAGCGGGGTTGCCATTGGAGATGTGACGACAGCGCTATTGAATGGGTGCGAGAACCTGGCCATGCCTGCCCTCATTGTCGGAGCTACGATCCGTCACATTAGTGAAGACTCGAAGACGCTCGATCGATACCTCGACGAGCCCCTCATCTGGCAATTCGAGCAATACCGCGTCACCCATGAATCCGTCGGATTCTTGCAAACACCCGATGACGGCATCACCCATCCAGAACGACGCAAGTGGTACCTGCGCGACGTCGTTGTGTTCCTGGTTCTGAACTCCGATGCACAGCGCCAGGCAGAGTTCAAGGAATTGAGCGCGCAACTTGTTGCCAACACTGCTCGTTTCGAGGCCAGCACGTCCACCGTCCGCCGGTGGGCAGCCGCGCTCGATGTGGACAACGTGGAAACCGAGCCCATAGACGGCGGCGTGCTTGTCTCGTTGAAGGAGCCCGAGGACATAGAACAAGAACTCGCTCCAGTACGAGCTGACCTGACTCGCGGCGACCTCCTCATCCGACTCCAGAACAAATACTGGATTCCAGCACGACAGCAAGAGAAGGGCTGGACGCCGCCAACTCCAGTCGAGATTGCGGACGACCTCACACTGGTCAAGGACCTGCACGACGACCCACCCGTTTACGCGGCATCGGATCCGAACCTCGCACTCGCATACATCGCAGCAGCCGCAGTCCGCAGCGCCGCCACAGGCCACCCCGAAGCATTCGGCGAAAACGCTTCCTTCGCCATTACCTCCATCCTCGCCATCCTGCGACAGGCCGCGAACGGCGCCATACACGACATCAACGCGCTCAGATTTGAGAACGACATCGGAACGCGAGGAACCGCGGCCGCAGCAGTCCCGCATCTGGTACTTCCCGAACTGGCCGAGCACCTCGCAATGGCCGGCACGACACCGGGCGATGTCGCAGCGGCCGCCGCGACACTCGGACAGTTCGCGTCGACGGCCACTTGCCTGGAGTTCGCCCGGGGGTGTGGCGCCGTCTGGGTTCATCGGTGCTCAGGCGACCCATGTATCCATCTGACCGCCTATCAGTGGGCGCTTGACCTAGCCCGACTGTGCGAAATCAGCGAGTTCGACGAAGAGCTTCAGCAATTTCCCCAGGTCGCCGTGACCGGGGACCTGATGGCTCGGGTTCCGGAGATTCGGCCGGATCGACTCGACACATCTCGCCTCAGCGCGACCATTCGGGCGCTAGGGCGCGCTGCCTCGTCAAGCGCCTGCGTCGCGGAGGTCGCCCAACGGGACCTGGAAGCGCTCCTGCAGGCGCAGGCACGCGCCATGGTCACTCAGGAACTGTCTGAATACGCCCACCTCATTGACCACCACGGCGCCCAGACCATGTCCGCGGCACGGGCACTGCTACACAACCGGTTGCGTGCGGACGGAACCGACGACCTGCTGCTTGAGTACGTCAAAGTCCTCGCCCCCGCCAGCCACGTATTCAGCGCGTTCCTACGGGACTTGGCAGAAGTCGGAGCGGAGACCCAAGAGCTCGCTGACGCCGCGGGAGGAGTGTGGCCGACCCTATTCGCACATGTCTTGGACCAACTGGATGCGAATAGGGCCGTCTACGACCAATCCGACAGCTTCCAGGACTACGCGTTGAGCCACCTCCTCCCGAACCACCCTGGGACTGCTCAGTCACTGCATAACGAGTTCGGTCGCCACCCTTTCACGTGGGTGAAAACCGACGAGCTCGTGTCGTTCATTCCGCGGTGGCTTCCATACGCGGCCGGCAGGTCCTCATGCCTACTCGAGCTCATCAGGTTTCTGCGCCAGCTACCTATCGAGATGCAGTTGAGTGACGGTCTGGCCTGGCTCGGCGAACTGTGCCTTGCACAAACCGATCGTCAGCTAGCCTCCTATGCGCCGATGGACGAGTGGCTGATTGAGATCAAGCCCGAGGCCGATGCGCGAGGAGCTGGAAGCACTTGGCTCAACCTCGTTGACCGTCTGGTGTACGCGGGCAACAGGGCCCTCGCAGCGTACTCACGCTGAATAAAAGAAGAAGCGGTTATCGCGGAGCAAAGCCGCCTGTCTGAGCCCAGCTCAATGCCCGGCCCCTGGCTACTCGTGTGCGGCAGCCTGTGGACCGGCTAGACGTTGAATCGCAATGTATGACGGTCTTCCCACGAACATCGTCGAGCGGGTTCCGGCTCCTGTCAGTCGGGGCGCTCTGGATCCTCGCCACCCGTTGATAGTTTCTGAGAAATGCGGCGTACGTTCCGCTTGAGAATCCTCTGGCGAACACCCTGACGGTCGTCACTTCTGCCGAGCAGTCCCCAGAAGCACCGTCTCCTGAGACCGCTGCCTCCTTCGACCGGAAGGGACGTTTGATGCGACTCGGAAAAGTAGCACGTCCTGCGCCAGCGCTGTCTGTGGTCTGCGGAGAAAGGCAACAAGGAGTGCGACTTCCAGTGAGTCGTGCCATCTTCGAATCCTCAAGCGGATATAACCGAGCGCAAACCACCATTTGTCACTGCAATACGCGCCTGGTCTGGGGCGGACGTGATTGATTGGCACAATGGATTGTTGAACCCACCGTGAATTGAGGAACCATGATGCAGATCAAGACCCGCCAGCGGGTGCGCGACCTCGCCGAGGTCTACACCCACACTCGCGAAGTGATGGCGATGCTCGACTTGGTCCCCGACATGTTCCCCAGCGTGGACGATCCCAACAACACTGATCGCAAGTTCTTCGAGCCGGCAGCGGGTTCAGGCAATTTTCTCGAAGAGGTCCTGCGCCGCAAGCTCGCCTTCATCACCGCAGACCGTTACCGCTCCGCCCTCATGTATGAGCACCGGCTGCTGCGCGCCCTGGCCTCGATCTATGCCGTCGACATCGATCCCGATAATGTCGACGAGTCTAAAGACCGGATGAAGCACTTGATGCAGTCACACCTCGACAACGACCTCAACACGAAGGTGCCGACGCCCGGTTTCGCCAGCGCGGTCGACGCGATCCTCGAGACCAATATCGTCCTGGCGAACACGTTGACGGATCTCGACTCCATCGAGTGGGTCGATTACCGCGCCAGCCGCAATGGCACGTTCCTGCGTGAGTGGTCGACAGTTGGCGCACAGAGGGAGCAGCTCGACCTGTTCTGGGCGCCCAAGGTCGACGAGGTGCCGGTCCATTACTCTGTGCTTGCTGATCACCCCAATCCTGTGGTGGCCCCGAAGGGGGCGCGAGGATGACCGCCACACGTTTCGGGCAGCACGTCCCCGACATCCTCGACTGCCTTTCTCAGCTGTCCAACTCGGCGGTGCCAACTCCGCCGAAGCTGGCCCGGGCCATGCTTGATCTGTTGCCTGATGAGGTGTGGAGCAGGCCAGATTTCGTGTGGCTTGACCCATGCAGCAAGTCTGGAGTCTTCCTACGGGAGATCGCCACGAGACTATTCGATGGCCTCGCCGAGTGGGAGCCCGACTTCCTCAAGCGCCGCGAGCACATCTTCCGCAACATGCTGTTCGGAGCTTCGACCACGGAGATGACCGGAATCATCTCGCGCCGCAGCGTGTACTGCTCTGCGGATGCGGCAGGCAGCCACAGCGTGGTGCGCTTCGGCGACCCCCAGGGCAATCTTCCGTTCGTCGCAGCCCGGCACGACTTCGACGCGAAGGGGAAGTGCCGTCTGTGCAACGCCCCCCAAGACCTCGAACGCGGAGACACCCGCGAGAACTACGCCTACGCGTTCATCCATGGCACCTACCCCACCGAAGAGATGGCCAACATGAAATTCGACGTGATTGTCGGTAATCCGCCGTACCAGATCGATTCTGACGGCAACACGCGGACCATGCCGATCTACCAGAAGTTTGTCGACCAGGCCATCGGTCTCGACCCGCGCTACGTTCTGATGATCACCCCCTCGCGCTGGTTCGCCGGTGGCCTCGGACTCGACGACTTTCGCACGCGCATGATCGCCGACCGCCACCTGGCCAAGCTCGTCGACAACCCCAAGCTTTTCGACTGCTTCCCCGGTGTCGAGATCAAGGGTGGGGTCAGCTACTTTCTTTGGGATCGCGACCACAATGGCGACTGCGAGTTCTCCACGCGAATCAACGGCCGAATCATGTCAACGATGACCCGAGACCTTCGTGACGGTGACGGAGTCCTGATGCGTGACAACCGGGCCGCCTCAATCGTCAAGAAGGTGCGGGGTGCTGGACTTCCGTCGGTGGAAAACCGATTTGCGCCCCAGGTCCCTTTCGGGCTGCGGACCAACTTTAAGGACTCGGCCGACGCGTCGTTCCCCGGCAGTATCCCCGTCATCTACGGCTCCAAGATCGGGTATGTCCGCCCTGACCAGCTCGAACGCCTTCACGACTGGGTAGACCGTTGGAAGGTTTTGATTCCGATGGCCGGAGACGGACACGGACGCGAAGTGTCCTACGTTCTTGGGGAGCCCATTGCAGTCGCTCCTGGCTCGGCTTGCACGCAGACTTATCTGATCGCGGGGGCATTCGACAGCCGCGAAGAGACCGAGAACTACGCCAACTACATGGCGACCCGGCTGTACCGATTTCTGGTGCTTCAGCGCAAGATCACTCAGCACTTGACACCCGAGCGTTTCCGCTTCGTGCCCATGCTGGACATGACGCGTGGCTGGACCGATGAGGATCTCTATGACCTCTTCGACCTCAGTGACGAGGAACGCGACTACATCGAGGCGACTATCATGCCGCGCGGCGTAAACCTCTCTCTCGACTCACCTCTCCCTGCCAGCCACCTGCCCGGCGGATCGAAGTACCGACCTGGTGTCGATGAGCCGGAGGTCGAAGAGTGACCAACCGCATTTACGTTTACACCGTCGTTGGCAAGGATGCCGAGCCGTGGGAGCGCACCGATGGCTCGAGGCTGATCATGGGAGCGGGGCTGCTGAAAGTGGGGCAAACCACTAAGGGGACGGCCCGCGCCCGCATCCGCCAACAGCTCAACACCGCCTACCCGGGTCTGAAGGGCGTCTCGATCCTGTATGACGAGCCTGCGATCAACATTCACGGCGAGCACTTCTCTGACCATGATGTGCATGCGGCTTTGGTCGCGGCGGGCATCAACCGCACCGGTGGTGAGTGGTTTGAGGCCACCTTGGATGAGGTCCTGGCTGCGATTCAGACCGTGCGCTCGGGCATCGCCTACCAGCCCAAGCGCATCCAGTCCTTCTGTATGCGCCCCGAGCAGTGTGCGGCAGTCGAGATGACCGCTGCCTACTTCCGCAACCACGCCGGCAGCAACAAGGCGCCCAAGTTTCTATGGAACGCAAAGATGCGCTTTGGCAAGACTTTCTCGACCTACCAGCTCGCCAAGGAGATGGGCTGGCAGCGCGTGCTCGTGCTCACCTTCAAGCCCGCCGTGGCCACCGCCTGGCACGATGACCTGATTTCCCACGTCGACTTTGATGGTTGGCGCTACGTGGACAAGGAGTCCAGCGAAGCCGAGCGCGACGCCGCCGCGGACTACCCTGACCCCGTGGTGTGGTTCGCCTCGCTCCAAGATCTTGGCGGCCGCGACCCGGACGGCAACATCAAGGCCAAGAATGAGGTCATCCACCTCATTGACTGGGACGCCATCGTCCTGGACGAGTACCACTTCGGTGCCTGGCGAGACTCCGCCCGCGCCCTCTACGACCCCACCGACACGGCTGAGCCGGAACTGGAGGAACCCGACGAGCAGGTCACTGACGAGGACCTCGCTGAGGAGCTGGAGGTCAGAGCCAAGCATTACCTGTACCTGTCCGGCACGCCGTTTCGGGCGATCACCGACGGTGAGTTCACCGAGGACGCGATCTTCAACTGGACCTACGTCGACGAGCAGCGCGAGAAGGCCGAGTGGGACGAGGCCGAGGGCCCCAATCCCTACATCACGCTGCCCCAGATGCAGATGTACTCCTACGACATGGGCAAGACCGCCGAGGACTACGCCGAGGACGGTGAGTTCAACGGCTTCAGCCTCAATGAGTTCTTCAAGGCCAGCAAGACCGACGACGGCTTCAAGTTCGAGCGCCCCGACGAGGTGGCCGACTTCCTGGAGATGCTGCGGGGCAAGCTCTCGGAGCAGATGAAACTCCAGGTGCTCACTCAGGACAAGCCGCCGTTCCCCTACGAAGCTGTTCGGTTCAAGTCCGCCATCAAGCACTCGGTCTGGTACATGAACACCGTCGCTGCCTGCTTTGCCATGGCCGAGCTGCTGAAGCAGCACCCGTTCTTCTCCCAATTCGAGATCGTGGTGGCTGCGGGCAGCAAGGCGGGGCAGGGTATGGCCGCCCTGCCGCCCGTCGAGCGCGCCATCGAAGACGTCAAGAAAGGCGACAGCGTCGGCTCGATCACCCTGTCGGTCGGCAAGTTGATGACCGGCGTCACCGTCCCCGAGTGGGGCGCGATCTTCATGCTCCGGTCACTAAAGAGCCCGGAGTCCTACTTCCAGGCCGCGTTCCGCGTTCAGTCCCCATGGGCCTACCGCGACGCCGAAGGCAACCTCGACCTGCGCAAGCCGACCTGTTATGTCTTCGAGTTCGACCCCAACCGCGCCCTATCACTGGTCGCGGAATACGGCTCCAAGCTCGCCACCACCGGCGACACAACGCCGTCCCAGGCGATCGGTGAGCTGATCAACTACCTGCCGATCTTCGGCTTCACCGGGGGAGCGATGACCCAGCTCGACGCCACCGCGGTACTCGACTGGGCCAGCGCCGGGGTTGGCGCTGCGGCGCTGGCCCGCCGCTGGAACTCGCCACTGCTCGTCGACGTCAATGAACACACGCTCTCCGCCGTGCTCGATCAACCGGCCCTGATGGAGGCCCTGGAAAACGTCGAGGATTTCCGCGCTTTGGTCGATAACGCCCATACCGTCATCACAAACACCAAGGACCTGAAGAAGGCCAAGCGCAAGCAGGACGGCAAGCTCACTCCGGGGCAGAAGAAGCAACAGTCCGAGACAGCCAAAAAACGCGCCGAGATCCGAGAGAAGCTCCAGAAGTTCCTCGCCAAGATCCCGGTATTCATGTACGCAACCGACTTCCGAGAAGAAGCCCTCAAGCACGTCATCGAGTCACTCGACTCGGAACTGTTCGAGCGCGTCACCGGCCTGAGTGTGACGGACTTCAAAATGCTGAACGATCTTGGGCTGTTCAACGCCCAGCACATGAACCACGCCATCTACCAGTTCAAGCGCTTCGAGTCCGCCAGCCTCGACTACGCCCTAACCGACGAGGAACGCGTGCACCGCCACCAGCACGAACAGATCGGTCTGTGGGACACCGTGACTGTCTAAGAACCCTGCATGACGCTCGACGACGCTGCTCCGTCAACTTGTCGGACCTCGGTGAGCCCGGCCGAACGGCACGCGATGATGGCGCAGGCCTCCATACCTACCTTCACGACCAGGCCGGAGCAAGACTGGGTCGGCGGAGCCCGCTTCCAAGACCGCCGAGGTAGTGGCAGGTGCGCGGAATGGAGCCTCGTCCCGAGCCCTGTTGCACGTACAGTGGAATTTGAGTCCCCTTCCCGATCGAACGGACGGAGCTGATCGCTTGAAGGCCTGGGTTGTCCGCGCCGGACTGCACGGTGAGCACGAGAAGTGGAACATCGACAATGGTCGGGTCACCATCGGATGGAGCGAGGTCGGAGACATTGGCGCCTGCCAGTCCCGCCAGGACGTTCGGGACCTGCTCACCAAGGTCTACCCAGCGGACCCGGAAGGCCGAATTAGCAACTACACCAGCCAGCTGTGGTCCTTCCGGAACCGTATCAAGGTCGGTGACCTCATCGTCATGCCGCTGAAGACCCAACCAGGCTACATCCGGTTCGGCTCGGTCTCCGGAGAATACGGATACGACGCCGAAAATCCGAACGGGGACCGGCGCAAGTACCTGCCCGTGCAGTGGAATGCTGAGCCCGTGTCCAAGACGGGGATCGAGGCGGACCTCATGTACTCGCTGAACGCCATCATGACGGTATTCAGCCCCTCCCGGAATGACGCCGTGAACCGGTTGGTGACAATCGCGAAGACCGGCGTCGACCCCGGCAACCCGTACGAGGTTTCCACCGCTACAGCGGCCGGCGACAATCGAGACGACAGTGAGGACGAGGTCACCGACCCGCACACCGCCCCGACCTTGGAAGCGATCCGCGACCGCATCAGATCGCACATCACTGAGCATTTCAAGGAACACGAGCTAACCGGGCTGGTCGCAGACATCCTCTCCGCGCACGGATTCCAGTGCGAGGTATCCCCGCCCGGCCCGGACGGCGGCGTGGACATCATCGCCGGGATGGGCCCACTGGGGTTGGACTCACCCACCGTCGTGGTGGAGGTCAAGTCCGAACCGGGGGCCATCGACTCTCGGGTCGTCCGCGGCCTGCATTCGGCCCGGGTCCAGCACAACGCTGATCAGGCTCTTTTGGTCGCTTGGGGCGGGGTGACCAAGCCGGCACGCCAGGAGTTCCGGCGTGACCGGACGTTCTTCCGGATCTGGGATGGCGAGGAACTGCTGAACGAACTGCTCAGCACGTATGAGCACTTGCCGGCAGAGACTCGCGCCAGAATCCCGCTTCAGCAGGCTTGGGTCTTGGACGATGACGGCTAGTAGAACTTGGTTTGGTTGGTCCGGGGCGTTGGCAGTAAGGGCAGTGACCGAGCAGGGTAATAGAATGGGCCCCATCCCACAGATCTACTTAGCGAAGGGCCTATAAATGCCTGACGAGTACGTTGAAGAAGAATCTAAATGAGCATCTACTTCGTCAGCCCACACTTGGTTTCCACTGATTGACTTCAATAGCTCTTTCATCGCGATTATGGCTGCATATGGTCCCTGAGGATCGAAGTTGATTCCGCGCGGACGCAGTTTCCTGTTGGTGGGACACTGGATGTCAAGCTTCCGATGCCAGATCTGGGCATGGTGGGCGCAGACGTTTCGCAGGACTGCTAAGGAGTGAATGGTCGACTGGAAACCTGCCCACTTCACTGAGTAGGAACTAGCGACCGCCCGCGCGGGGTAGTCGTCTTGGAGGTACTGAACCATTTTGGCAATGGAGCCAAACGACAAAACCTCGACAGCTACCCAAACTGGCACATCTTCCAGAGAACCGGAGTCAGCCGTATACCGCGCAATGGTGGGCGACTTCGATCGACGCAGGTCGCGCTCTAGACCCTCCAAAAACTCATCCATGCGGGGCATAATCGGCAGATAGCTATCGGGGTCTAGATAAAACGCCGTCTCGCCGTGGGTGTCGCCCAGTTCATGGGCGAAGCGCGCACGGACCGACAATTCAATGGTTCTCAGACCGTCGCTAAGAATGCGTCGCATTCTCGAGTCTCGTTCGATGACATCTAAGATGTCCGAGAAGGTCGTACCATCCTGGAACTGGTCGACACCGTGAGCTGGATTCTGCTGCCATTGGCGCGCATACCCCGTAAACCGGTAATAGTTGAAGTCATAGAGGAACTTCTCCGCGCCGCTTTCGTCGTCGAGGTCCAGCATGCGGCCTCTAAGTATTTCAATCAGCGCAGTGATGCTCTTGAAGGGCTTTTCCCGTTTCACTTGGGCATTGTACAAAAAACTGGCCCCTCCTATTTCAGGAAGCCTTGCGGCTCTAGCCTTGGAGGGGCGCTGTTGACTCCAGTGTATCTCCTGACGCCTGCCGCTCCAAGCCGCGAAATCTGCGTCAGCAGGCTGCAAGTCTGCATGCCCCCTAAGCTAAATTGCGAGGGCGCCAGCCAAAGCCACCGCGGCCGCGCTCGACACATGTCCCTTCCCTAAGGGTCACGAGCGAAACATGGAATCAGTCAGCACACCTCTGGCACCAAGGTGCACTCCGTATCGTTTTGTCCCCGACGGTGTAACGGGCACCCGTTATGAATGAACCCATGACCAAAGCCCGTAGAGCGGTCCATCCGGGCGTCCTACGCAGACCGTGGCAAGCGAGCCGCGTACCGGCAAACGTGGTCGGACAGGGCGGGAGCGGGATCAGCTGATCAGCGCTCGAGAGGTGGATCGACAGCTTCGGCCGCCCCGTCCAGGGCGTGCCGTATGGCGCCCCGTTGTCGATTTCAGAAGTCGACGGCACGGATGTCAGGAGTGGCCTGCACTAATCACCTAGGTGACGCCAGGGTTCTCCGTTAGCCGACCCTCTACCGGTGGCCCTCCGTGCTGACCTGGGTTGTTGAATGTGAATGGCGGTGCACCCGGTCGTGTGAGAACCCGCCCTTCAAGCGTTCTCCGCAGACAGGTTCACCACCGGGTATACCCGTCCCGCAGGAGTGTCCAGCGACATGGTGTACTGCGGACGGAGGTGTCCAGTCCAGGACCCTTCGTGGTGACAGGCAATGGCCGGCGCCGCCCCTGCACCTGCGGGGCATCTGGGTACTGGGGGTAAGGCTACGGGCGTAGGGGCGCCCGGCAGGTTCAGCGGACCGGGTCGGAGTCCGGGTGTGCGGGGCCTGTGTGGTCGAGGCTGGCCAGGGCGGCGCGCAGACGAGTGTCGGCGTCGTCGGCAACCTCGCGGACCTGGGGGCTGTCGCTGAGGCGGACCATGGTCTGGGCGTCGATGGCCTCGATGATGGTGTGCTGGCCGTCGGGCCCGCGGCGGACCACGACATTGCACGGCAGCAGGGTGCCGAGTTGCGGTTCAGCCGCCAGGGCACGGCTGGCCAGGGCCGGGTTGCAGGCGCCCAGGATCACGTACTCGCCGAGGTCCGCGGCGGCGTCGGGGCCGAGCTTGTCGGCGAACGTGGCGGTGATGTCAACCTCGGTGAGGATGCCGAAGCCCTCCTCGCCCAGGGCCTGTCGGGTGCGTTCCACGGCCTGCTCGTAGGACAGGGGGACGGTGATCGAATGCGTGTACGCCATGCTGGACTCCTTCGTGGACGATTGCGGTGTTCCCCAGCCTGCCCGAGGTCGGGCCGGTCAGGCTAGGGAGAGGAAGAGCTTCTCCAGGTCCTTCTTGTCCAGGGTCTCCTCCGGATTGGCCAGGCACTGCTCCAGTCCGCTGGCGATGATGGCGAAGCCGGCGCGGTCCAGGGCCTTGGACACCGCCGAGAGCTGGGTGACGACGTCCTTGCAATCGCGGCCCTCCTCGAGCATCCGCACCACGGCGGTGAGCTGGCCTTGGGCGCGCCTGAGGCGGTTGAGTACGGGGGTCATCTCGGTGGCGTCCAGTTGCACGTGGTCTCCTGAGGTCGGGGCGTGCCATCCATTCTATACCCCAGGGGGTGTCTTGCATACCCCTGGGGGTATCGTGCATACTGAGTCGAGACAGGCTCTGCCTGTGACCGGATACCTGCTAGACAGCCCGGCTTTGGCCTGAGCGCCACGGATCCGTCCCCTTTGATGTCCCCGATACGTTGAGGAGTAGTCATGCCCGAGATCACCATTGCCGAGGCCGATGAGCGCCGGGCCCAGGACCAGATTCTGGATGTGCGCGAGGATGTCGAGGTCGCCGAGGGGATGATCCCCAGCGCCCTGCACATTCCCATGGACCAGCTCGGTTCCCGGCTGCAGGAGCTGGACCGGTCCCGCCCGGTGATCGTGGTGTGCCGCAGCGGCAACCGCAGCGCCCGGGTGGCCGAGGCGCTCAATCAGGCCGGCTACACCGCTGACACCATGACCGGCGGGATGGTCGCCTGGCAGGGCGCCGGACTGCCGGCCCACTGAGCCCGGCCCCCCGACCGACGACTGCTGACCGCCGACTGACAAGGACGCTGCCATGACGCTCACCCTTCTTCTGACCCTGCTGCTCTCGGTGCTGATCGGGCTCTCCCTGGGCCTGCTCGGCGGCGGCGGATCGATCCTGACCGTGCCGATCCTGACCTATGTCGCCGGCCTGGATCCCAAGGAGGCGATCGCCGCGTCCCTGTTCGTCGTCGGGGTCACCTCCGCCTTCAGCGCCATCACCCACGCCCGCAACCAGCGGGTCAAGTGGCGCACGGGGCTGATCTTCGGCGCCGCCGGCATGGCCGGGGCCTTCGGTGGTGGCCTCCTGGGTGGGTACATCCCCGGTACCGTCCTGATGATCGCATTCGCCTTGATGATGGTGGCCACCTCGGTGGCCATGATCCGTGGCCGCAAGAACAAGGCCGCGACGAGCCATGAGGGCGAGCTGCCGGTCCTCAAGGTCCTGGCCGAGGGCCTGGTCGTCGGCCTGGTCACCGGCCTGGTCGGCGCCGGAGGTGGCTTCCTCGTGGTCCCGGCCCTGGCCCTGCTGGGCGGGTTGTCCATGCCTGTGGCCGTGGGCACCTCCCTGGTGGTCATCGCGATGAAGTCCTTCGCCGGACTGGCCGGGTACCTGACCACCGTGTCCCTGGACTGGATGCTAATCGGGGCCGTGACCGCCGCCGCGATCGCCGGCTCGGTGCTCGGGGCCCGGCTGGCCGGAAGAATCCCGGAGGCCGCCCTGCGCAAGGGATTCGGGGTTTTCGTGCTCATCATGGGCGTCTTCGTGCTGGTCCAGGAGTTGCCCGGCGCCGCCGGATTGATCGTCGGGGCGGTCGCCGCCCTGGCGGCCGTGGCCGCCGCCGTGTGCTGGTTCGCCGTGCCCAGTTGCCCGATCCGCACCGCCAGCACCACCAACCTCACCTGAGCGTCCCCCACCCATTCCAGTCGGTACATACCGACCGCAGATGACGAATCACCACTGACAAGGAGACCCCCATGGCCACCATCGACCTCACCGACCAGGACTTCGCCGGCACCATCCAGGACAATGACATCGTGCTCGTGGACTTCTGGGCCGCCTGGTGCGGGCCCTGCCGCCGGTTCGCCCCCACCTACGAGGCCGCCTCGGCCCAGCACCCCGATGTGATCTTCGCCAAGGTCGACACCGAGGCCGAACTGGCCCTGGCCGGGGCGGCGGGCATCAGCTCCATCCCCACCCTGATGGCCTTCCGCGAGGGCGTGCTGGTCTTCTCCCAGCCCGGCGCGCTGCCGGCGCCCGCCCTCGAACAGGTCATCACCGCCGTGAAGGACCTGGACATGGAACAGGTCCACGCCCAGGCCGCCGCCCAGTCCGACCGGACCGAGCAGGCCTGACCGACACCGACCGGACCATCACTGCCCACGAGAGGGAGAGTACGGCTGCGTGAGGACTCCTAGCGCTACGGGGCGCCGCCCGGACCCCCGGCCCGTGCTGGGCCTGCGGCAGAACCTGGCCCAGTTCACCCTGTTGGTGGCCGTCAATGCCCTGGTCGGCGGGACGCTCGGACAAGAGCGGACGGTGCTGCCACTACTGGCCACCGACGTGTTCGGCCTGGAGCTGTACACCAGTTCGCTGACCTACATCCTGGCCTTCGGGGTGGCCAAGGCCGCCACCAACTACCTCGCCGGCACCCTCAGTGACCGCTACGGGCGCAAGCCGGTGCTGGTGGCCGGTTGGCTGATCGCCCTGCCGGTGCCGGTGCTGCTGATCTACGGGCCGTCCTGGGACTGGATCGTGGCCGCCAACGTGTTGCTGGGCATCAGCCAGGGGTTGACCTGGTCCACGACCGTGGTGATGAAGATGGACCTGGTCGGCCCACATCGCCGCGGGGCAGCCATGGGCCTGAACGAGGCCGCCGGCTACCTCGGGGTCGCCGCCACGGCCATGGCCACCGGCTATCTGGCCGCCGAGTACGGGTTGCGTCCGGCCCCGTTCCTGCTCGGAGCGGCCTACATCGGACTCGGGCTGGGACTGTCCGTGCTCACCGTGCGTGAGACCCGGGACCACGCCCGCCTGGAGGCCGCCGGTCACGCCGGTGCCCGGCCCGAGGCCCACGCGGGCCTGAGCAGCGCCCAGGTCTTCACCCTGACCAGCTTCCGCGACCGATCCCTGTCCTCGGTCAGCCAGGCGGGGATGGTCAACAATCTCAACGACGGGCTGACCTGGGGGCTGTTCCCGGTGCTGTTCGCCGCGGCCGGGCTGTCCCTGGGCCAGATCGGAATCCTCGCCGCGGTCTATCCGGCCGTGTGGGGTGCCGGGCAGTTGGCCACCGGGGCCCTGTCGGACCGGTGGGGCCGCAAGTGGTTCATCGTGGCCGGGATGCTCACCCAGGCCCTGGCCCTGGCCCTGATCGCCGTCGGCTCCGGATTCGGGGCATGGTTGGTGGCCATGGTGCTGCTCGGGGCAGGAACGGCGATGGTCTACCCCACCCTGCTGGCCGCCATCGGCGACGTCGCCCACCCGGCCTGGCGGGCCCGGTCGGTGGGCATCTACCGGCTCTGGCGTGACGGGGGCTTCGCCGCCGGCGCCGTGATCGCCGGCCTGGTCGCCGACGCCTTCGGTATCCCCACAGCGGTCACCGTCGTCGCCGCCCTGACCGCGGCCTCCGGCACCGTGGTGGCCGTGCGCATGCGGGGCCGCGACCACAACCCCGGACTTTCCCTGCCCACCGCCACCCGCCATCTCAGGAGCCCTCACCCATGACCACCACCGTCCCGGATCTGCACGCCGTCCAATCCCGGACCGTGCGCACCCTGTCGATCGCGCAGGTCTTCTCCGGACTGGGCAACGGCTCGACCCTGGCCCTGGGTTCGATCCTGGCCGTGGACCTGGCCGGCTCCGAGGCCTGGGCCGGGTCCGTGAACACCGCCCTGACCCTGGGCACCGCCGCCACCGCGATCCCGCTATCGCAATTGGCCCTGGCGCGCGGACGCCGAGCGGCCCTGACCACGGGGCTGAGTGCGGCCATCATCGGGGCCGTACTGATGGTCGCCGCCGTCCTCACCGGGCTGTTCCCCCTGCTGCTGGCCGGAGCCTTCCTCGTCGGTCTCGGATCGGCGGTCAACCTGCAGGCCCGCTTCGCGGTCACCGATCTGGCCGTCCCGGACCGCCGCGGCCGGGATTTGTCCCTGGTGGTCTGGGCGATCACCATCGGGGCGGTCGCCGGGCCGAACATGGTCGGCCCCGGAGCCGTCCTGGCCGGCTGGCTGGGCATCCCCGCCCAGGCCGGCCCGTTCGTGATCTCCGCGGCCGGCATGGTCCTGGGTGCGGGCATCATCGCGGTGTTTTTGCGCCCGGATCCGCTGCTGACCTCCCGGACCCTGGACGGAGGCGCCCCCGCGCGCTCGGGGCCCACCGCCAGCAGGAACCCCTGGCGGGCCGGCTGGCAGATCCTGCGTGCCCATCCCACCGCGGCCGCCGCGGTGACCGCCGTGATCGCCGCCCACGCGGTAATGGTCGCGGTGATGTCGATGACCCCGCTGCACATGCAGCATCAGGCCGGGGCCACGGCCGGGCACCTGGACACCATCACGCTGATCGGGTTCACCATCTCCCTGCACATCGCCGGCATGTACGCCCTGTCCCCGGTGATGGGATGGCTCACCGACCGCCTCGGCCCCACCCCCACCGTGCTGGCCGGCATGGGCACCCTCGTCACCGCCGTCGCCCTGACCGGGCTGGTGCCGGGGCACATGGGGGCGGTCACCGCCGGACTGGTCCTGCTCGGGTTGGGTTGGTCCGCAGTCACCGTGGCCGGCTCCACCCTGCTGGTCTCGACCCTCGACCCGGCCCAGCGGGTGCCGGCCCAGGGCTTCTCCGATGCCACCATGTCCCTGGCCGGGGCCGTCGGCGCAGCGGCCGCCGGGCCGGCCATGGGCATGATCGGCTACCCGGGCGTCAGCGCCCTGGCCGCGCTATTGGTCATCGCCGCCACGCTGGTCCTTCTCCGCCTGAACCGCGCGACTCGCCGATAGCGCAGCTGTCCCCGGACCGGTGGCGATTCGTCAAGGTCCACCTGGGGTGTGCCGCGACACCTAAGGTGAGATCAGCCCGCGTTCACCGCCCGATCGCCAGCTCACGTCCGTAGCGAAGGAGTGCTCATGCATCGCACCGTCGTGCACCTCAACGACGCCGATCCGACGAAGATCCAGACCGTGTTGCAGAACCTCACCAACCTATACACGGCCCTGGGCCCCGACCTGCGGGTTGAACTGGTGGCCCACGGTCCCGGCATCGCCGTGGCCACCGAGCCGGCCGGCGAGCTGCTAACCGGCCTGCTGGAGTCCGGTCTGCAGCTGTGTGTCTGCCAGAACACTCTTACCGCCCGCGGCCTCACGCCAGATCGGATTCACCCGCAGGCCACCGTCGTGCCTTCCGGGGTGGCCCAGCTGGTGATCCGCCAGAGTGAGGGGTGGTCCTACCTGCACCCGTGAGCCGGGCCCCATAATTCCGTCATCGGCGCCCTCCGTGTGCATCGATGCAATGAACCATTCCCGTAGGACGACTGGTGGTGCCCGTGCCGACTTCCGGCGCGCACCGGCGCCGGGACGGGAGAACTAGTGGCTGGTGCGCCCCCGGGTGGAGGCCAGTACCGGGGCCAGGGCGCGGTCGGCGATCATGCCGGTAGCCACGGAAAACACGGCCTTGTGTAGGACGTCGACCACCTGCTCACGCACCGGCCAGGTGGCCGGCGGGGCACCGACCCCGGTGGCGTTCTCGATGGTCTGGTCGAAGCCCAGTCTCACGACGGTATGCCAGGCATTGGCATGGGCCCCGCGGATCCCGGTGACCGCCCAGATTCCGCGCAGCGCACCGAGGGTGGCGGCGGTGGAATAGTGCATCAAATGGTTCCACACCACCGGCCGGTCCGTGTCGCCGGGGTGCTGCCCGAGCAAGGTCAACAGGGCCCGGGCTGGCACGTAGGAGTTCGGTCGGTGGGTGATGGCCTGTTCGATCTTCTCACCCACCACCATCACTACCCCTCCGGCCAGGCCGGCCGCCGCACCGGTGCCAGCTGCCTGCAGGATGCCGCTGAATCGTGATGACATGCTCGTTCCTCTGCTTCGTTCAGTGTTCTCTGTCTACCTGGAGATCTCGGGTGCTCTGGGGTCCGGATGGAGAGTCCGCTGCGGCTTTGGGTCGGGTGGCTGAGTACCACCCGGCGAAGAGCAGCACGATCAACACCACGTCGACGGCATCCCCGCCGTAGTACATCAGTTGCGCCCCTGCCTGGCCATCCGTGACCTCGACTCCGGCCGGCGGATGGGCGTAGAGCCATTTGGCCAGGATCGAGTGAGCGGCGATGAAGGCGATCAGCACCGCTGAGCGCACGGGAACCGAAGCCCGGTGCGGGTCCGGGTCCCTCCCCACCAGGGAGGCGGTGAAGAGGTAACCAGCTAGGAAGATGTGGGCGTGCACCAGCCCGTGGATCAGTGCCGAGGTATGCATCTGCTGATACAGACTGGTGGTGTAGAGCACCCACAGCCCACCGGCATTGAGCACGGCCGCGACCATCGGGTAGGTGATGATCCGCACGTACCGGCTGCGCAGCAGCCGAGTCAGTGACCGGGCCCGGGCCACCGGCACAGCCCGCAAGATCAGGGTGACAGGCGCGCCTAGAACCAGCAGCAACGGGGCTAGCATCCCAAGCAACAGATGCCCCAGCATGTGGGCAGTGAAACTGGTGTGAGCGGCTGCGGCGACCGGGCCGAGGAGCCCGGCCGCGGCGCAGACCAGACCGGCGTACCAGGCCACGGTCCGGCGCGCCGACCACGGGCTGCGGCCCCGGGCCGCCCACAGGCAGGCCGCATAACCAACCGCGGCTGTCACCAGGGCGAGGACGACCACAGCATCAAAGAGCGCCCACCCCCAGGCTTCGGTCCCCAGGACCGGGCCATGACCGGCGCCACCGCGCCCGCTACTGTGGTCGTGATCCATCACCAGATACTCAGTCCGTGACGCGGGTCGGCTGGGTGCGCCAAAGGATGAGAACCCCGATCATCAACAACAACACCGCCGAGCCGATCCACGCGATGTCATAGGGCAGCAGGTCCACTCCGGAGCGGACCTGATGGATTCGCAGCACCTTGTGATCGACTACCCCGTCGGAGAGCTGAAAAAACCCGACCCCGGCAATCACTGCCCCTGTCCAACGCTTCCAGATCACCTCGGTCCGACGGCGAACGTCGGCCAGCAGAAACAGTCCCCAGATGGTGATGAACCACCCGAAGGCGTGAAAGAACCCATCTGCGGTCAACGCCACCTGCGTGGTGGACAGATCGTAGAAGTGATGCCACTGCAGGCCCAGGTGAAAGATGAACAGGTCGATCATCGACGCCGCGATCCCACTTCCGAACAGGAACCCCGAGGCCACCGTGCGCCGATCCAGGGTGGTCCCGGACCCCCGGCTCGCCTCGGGTACTGCACCCCGGCCTGCACTCGTCTCAGCAGCAGACATCCAAACCTCCCAGCATCGCGGCCCCTGTGGCCATCGTTTCCCTTACCAGTGGGCCCCTCAACACCTCCATCGCTTCTTCACTCGTTTCTGCCCCGGTTTCCGTCGCGGACTTCCCCCAGCGACGGGCAGCCGCGCAGATCGGCCCACCGACTACGCCTGTGAACGACGTTCGCAGCAGCCGGTTGCAGGACGCACCCCGAGGATGCCCGGCGCATGGCCGCGCTCAACGCGTCGCCCCGCGCAGGGCCTCCTCGGGGTTCACTTCTTTGGTGGACGTCACGAAGTCCCCGCGGAGGGCTTTGAGGGCATACTTCTCCAGCTCGATCTCCTTACGGGTGCGTACCCCCAGGCGGCGGAAGAGGACCACAGGCGGGCACCACCCCTGGATGGCATGCTGGAAAAGGAACGGTAAGACAACACCAGGCAGCAGCAGCCACTTCCGGCTGACGGTAGCGCCGAGCACGGTGCCCACGAAGGCCAGGGACGAGGCGTTGAGCTCCAACACGCGCTCGATGTCCCATTCGCGTTCCAGCTCGTCGATGCGCACGGAGATCTCCCCGGCGGACGCCTCGGCGTAGGACTCCACCCGCTGCTTGATCTTCCGGTCCAGGTCGACCTGGGTGCCCTCCGGAGTGACCGCGCGCACCGGGTCGGGCATCTCAAGGGGCGTGTGCTGACCCGTCATGGCCGTCCTTTCACTCGATCATCCGATCGATCATCGCCCTTCGCTTGGGTGGGACTTGACGGAGATCGCAATTACGGGGTCGGGACAGCTTCGGCACCGCTACTGCCTCGTACCGTCAGGTATCGGCCACCCTACCCACCGGCTCCTCCCGGGTGAACTCTCGGTCACCAGCAAATCTCTGGCGAACGGGGCGCGCCCGCTAAGACGCGCGTGCGACCGCACGCCCCCACTTGCATACCCAGGGGGGTATGCAATACGGTAGGGGGTATCCGGAACGCCGGAACCCGAACTTTCGCTCCCGACCCGCAGGAGGAATCATGCTTCTCGAGCGCATCTACGACGAGGACCTGGCCCAGGCCAGCTACCTGATCGGCTGCCAGGCCACCGGCGAGGCCCTCGTCGTCGACCCCCGCCGCGACATCCGGCAGTACCTGGAGCTGGCCGCCCACCACGGCATGCGGATTACCGTCGTGGCCGAGACCCACATCCACGCCGACTTCCTCTCCGGCACCCGCGAACTCGCCGCGGCCACCGGCGCCACCCTCTACGTTTCCGGCGAGGGCGGGGAGGACTGGGCGTATGGCTTTGACGCCGAGCTGCTGCGTGAGGGCGACACCATCGCTCTGGGCAACATCACCGTCAGCGCCCGCCACACCCCCGGCCACACCCCCGAGCACCTGTCTTACCTGGTCACCGATGGGGCCTTCACCGACGAGCCCGGCTACTACCTGACCGGGGACTTCGTGTTCTCCGGTGACGTGGGTCGCCCGGATCTGCTGGACGAGGCCGCCGGGGCCCAGGACACCCGCTTCGCCGGGGCCAAGGACCTGTTCGCCTCCCTGAAGGAGGCCTTCCTGACCCTGCCGGACCACGTGCAGGTCTACCCCGGCCACGGGGCGGGCTCGGCGTGCGGCAAGGCCCTGGGCGCCCTGCCGTCCACCACGGTGGGCTATGAGCGCAAGTTCGCCTGGTGGGCCACCTACCTGGCCAACAACGACGAGCAGGGCTTCATCGACGAACTGCTCGAGGGCCAGCCGGACGCGCATGCCTACTTCGCCCGGATGAAGCGGCAGAACAAGGTCGGCCCGGCCCTGCTCGGTGAGCGCTCGACCCCGCGCTCCTTCACCGCCGACGAACTGGCCCGAGGCCTGTCCGATGGCACCTTGGCCCTCGTGGATACCCGCCCGGTGGATCAAGTGCACGCCGGCACCGTGCCCGGAGCCTTGAGCGTCCCGTCGCTGGGTAAGGCCGCCACCCACATCGGTTGGGCGTACGACCCGGAGGCCGATGACGCCGGCCTGGTCGTGCTGGCCGAGGATGCGCAGGCCGCCGCCGAGTACGGCGACCACTTCGTGCGCGTGGGCGTGGATGGTCTGGTCGGCTACACCCCGACCCTGGAAGGCCTGCCGGCATCCATCCCGCAGACCGTCGCCCCGGCCGAACTGGACGCCTTCCTGGCTGAGCATGACTCCGCCGTGCTGGTGGACGTGCGCAACCGCACCGAGCACTCCGAGGGCCATGTTCCCGGCTCCCGACAGCTCAACGCCGGCAAGGTCATCTTCCACCCGGACCAGCTGCCCGCGAAGGACGCTGGCCCGTTGGTGACCTACTGCCAGTCCGGGGTGCGCAACGCCGTGGCCGCCGCCGCCCTGCGCCGGACCGGTTACGACGTCGTCGAGCTTGAGGGCAGCTACGCCGCCTGGTCCGCCTGGAACACCGGACAGGACACCGCCCAGAACACCACCACAGTGCAGAACGAAACCTCAGGAGCAGCCCGATGACCGTAACCGCCACCGCACCTAAGACCCGTTCGGTCACCCCGGACGAGCTGCGCCAAAGACTGAACCAGGACCAGGACCTGATGGTCGTCGACGTTCGCACCCCGGGCGAGTTCGAGACCGTGCACATCCGCGGCTCCTACAACGTGCCGCTGGACCTGCTCACCGAGCACACCGATGACCTCGCAGAGCGTCTGGCCGGACACGTCGTGCTGGTGTGCCAGTCCGGCACCCGCGCCGGCCAGGCCCGGCAGAAGCTGCAGGCCGTCGGTTTCGAATCCGCAGAGGTGCTCGAGGGCGGTGTCGCCGCCTACGAGGCGGCCGGCGGAGACGACGTCGTGCGCCGGGGCAACCGGTGGGCCATGGACCGCCAGGTCCGCCTGACTGCCGGCACCCTGGTGCTGGCCGGCACCCTCGCCGGCCAGCTGGTGCACCGCCGCCTGGGCCTGGTGGCAGGGGCGATCGGCGCCGGCCTGGCCTACTCCGCCGCCTCTGACTCCTGCGCGATGGCCTCGATACTCTCCCGCATGCCGTGGAACCGCGTCGAGGCGGTTCCATCCCTGACCTCCTTCTTCGACCAGGTCCCCACCGCCCTGCAAGCCCGCTGAGCCGAGGTCCGGAAGGTTCTACCCATCCCTTCCAGACCCTCACCCCTAGACCCCCGACCGCGGGGGCACGCCCCCCTTCATCGCCCCCGCGGCCGGGCCCACCGTCTTCATCTGGGTCACCGATCCTCCCCGCCCGACCCCGTGCCTTCCGCCGGGCAGGAGCGCCCGCTTCGAAAGGAACCGACCATGTGCCGATCCGTCACCTGCCGCGTCTGCGGCAAGACCACCTGGGCCGGCTGCGGCCAGCACATCGACCAGGTCAAGCGCACCGTCCCCGCCGGGAACTGGTGCCCTGGCCACGACCGCACCGAAGCGCCGACCAGCACCCGGCGCCCCGGCCTCCTGGCCCGCCTGTTCGGGCGCTGACGCCCCCCCCAGCACCCATGCCGCCCGCGGCTGAGGCCCTACCGGCTGTGTCCGGTAGGGCCTCAGTCGCCGAAGAACCCGTGGTGTACCCGGTGAAAAGATGCCTATCGGCGGGCAGGGTGCCCCCGGTCACTTTCAACCAGAGGCGCCCGGTTCAGGGACGAGGGTGACGATGAGGTGACGTGACCCCTTGCCCACAAACAGCGCGGCCCCCTCTGCGGTGAGGTGCGCCGGGACGAGGATGGTGCCGGTCCCGGTGGGGTCGTAGGCGTCGGCGACCTCGCCGGTGATGACGTTGTGCACCCGGACTGCTTCGTCGTCCCGCAGGTAAACCAGGGCCCCGCCAAGCGCGGCGAGACGAGTGTCGCTGGCGACGGTGAATGACCACAATTGCTGACCGTCCCGGGTCGCATGCAGGCCGGCCTCGTCCAGAATGACGACGGCGCCCGTACCAGGGTCCGCGGCGGCGTCGCGGGCCGTGTCGCTGAGGATGGCGCCGTTGCGCAGATCAATGAGCAAACCCCGGGAGTGCTCGGTCTCCAGCAGGACCAGCCCGTTCGCGGCGGCTGCAGTCCCGGAGGAGTCCACGGCGGCGATGACCTCACCGTGCTCGGCCAACGGGATGCTCCAGAGTTCTTGGTCATCGGCGATGTCCAGTGCGGTGAGGGCGTGGTCTCCGCTGACGAGCACCGTCCCGTGGTATTCGCCGACGACCCGGTCGGAGGAGTCGGATATCGAGGGCACGGCGCGGCCGGTGGTTGAATCCAGGACCGTGCGCGACCTCACCCTCGCCGCCGGATCCTCGGATGGTCGAGCGAAGACGAGGCCGGGCCCCACCTGGGGACCGGGAACCTCCACGGGACCCCACACGTGTTCCCCGGTAGCCAACACGTAGGCCGTCGCGGTGACCGTGTCGGGCTCGGTGCCGGATCCCTGGTGGGCGTCCGTGAGCACGGCCAGTGAACGCCCGTCGGCGTCGGCGGTGAGCGCGAACCCGGTGTCCTCAGCGGGGCGCTCGGCCACCCACCGCACTTGACCGTGGACATCGACAGCGGAGAACCGCCGCAGAGCCTCCTGTTCTGCGACCCCCACGAAGATGCCGTCAGCGTATTGTGGGGCGCTGGTCCACCCGGGGTCCACCACCCTCAACCCCGTGAAGGGTGTGGGCAGCCGCAGGCCACGGGTATCCACCGCGGGCAGCGGCTCCTCGGCCGGATGCGGGTCCCGCACCGGCTCCGGTAGCCCACCAGCGCACCCGGTCAAGGCCAGAACCACGGCCATGATGAGAGCCAGGGCCCGGAGGCCACGGATCATGATCCGCCCACTGGGCGGGTGCCTGCCGTGGAGCGGTCGCGCCGTCGTCGCCGCGCCCACACGATGAGCACCGCGCAGACCAGGACCAGGATGGCAAGGATGTCCACGACTGGATTGGCCAGGACCGCCGACCCCTCCTGCAACCAGGCCTGGGCCTCCAAAGGCAGCAACTCCGGGGCGGTGACCAGGCCGTTGGTGGTCCAGAAGACGACGCCCACTCCGATGAGGATGAACCCGGTGAGCATGGAGGTGCTGTGCAGTTCGCGGCCGAAGACCGTGAAGGCCCGGCCACGCAGCACCCGCCGGCCCCGGGCCCCCAAGCGGCCCCAGAGTGCGGCGATCAGCAGCAACGGGGCGACCATACCGGCCCCGTAGACGGCCAGCAGTGTCCCGGCGGAGACCATGTCACCTCGGGCGGCGGCCAGAGTGAGCACGGCGCCAAGGATCGGGCCGGCGCAGAAGCCAGCAACCCCGCTGGCAGCACCCAGCAGCAGCGTCTTGACCCACCCGGTCGCCGTGGTCGCCCGCTCCTGCAGATGGGCCGCGCCGGGCAACAGCCGGGCCGGGTCGAACCCGAACCCGAGCAACTGCACTACGCCCAGCACCACCAGCAGCACCGAGGCACTGAGCACGATCACCTCGCGGTGCGTGGCGAAAAGAGTCCCAATGGCCCCCGCGCCCACGCCCAGGGGCACCAGCACGAGCAACAATCCGACGTAGAAGACCGCCCCATGGGCGAGCAACCGGGGCCCGGCCCCGACGGTGGAGGCGAAGAACGCGGGCATCAACAGGGCCGCGCACGGGCTGAGCAGGGCCAGGGCCCCGCCCAGGAAGGCGCTGAGCAATCCAATATCCATACGGACTCACTCCGATCCGGTCAGGGCCTGGTCGAAGGCGTCCTGGAACACCTGCGAGGGCTGGGCGCCGACGATGGGTTGGCCTCCCAGCACAAACGTCGGGGTCGAGTAGGCGCCCAGCCCCAGCCCCAGCTGTTCATTGGTGGCGATCTGCTCGGCCGTCTGAGCCGAGTCCATGTCCTCGGCGAACTGGTCGGGATCCAACCCGAGTTCCTCGGCCAGGGCGGTCAGCGCCTCCTCGCTCAGCTGCCCCTCGGACCGCTTCTGCCCGTCCTGGAACAGGGCGTCGTGGTACTCCCAGAACGCCCCCTGCAGTGCGGCCGCATAGGAGGCGCGGGCGGCCCGCTCCGAGGCCGGACCAAACACATTGACGTCCCGCCATTCGATGCGCAGGTCACCGGCCTGAACGTGCTCCATCATCAGCGGAAGGGTCTCCTCGCTCCAGCGCGCACAGAACGGGCACTGGTAGTCAGAGAAGACCACGAGCGTCACCGGCGCTTCCACCGGGCCGGCTGCGAGCAGGTCGTCGGGGTCGTGGCGTTCGGCCTCGGATAGATCCGGCGGTCCCTCGACCTGTGTCGGCGCCGACTCCACCGGTGTCGATGGTGCAGCAGCGCCGTCGGAGCCCGAACCGCCCAGGGCGGACATCATCACTGTCCCGACCAGGAGGACCGCGACGGCCACCAGGACGGCGGGCACCATCCAGGCTCTCTTCTTCGTTGAACCGTTCTGTGCGTTCATGCCTCGGGGCCCTTTCCTCGCTGACGCTTTGATGCCACGATCGACTATCTTACATAGTCGACTATGATTCATAGTCATCCTCGGGCAGGATGGAGCCATGAGGACTGCACCGCGCCAACCGACATTCCCGACCCGGTCCATCACCGAGGCCGTTCAGGCGCTCCGATCATGGACGGGGCGCCAGGTGCTGGTCGCGACAGCAGCGGCACTGGTGTTCGGCCTGGTGCTGGGGCTGGCGACGGTATTGATCCCCAACACGTTCTTCACCCGCGAGATCCCCCCGGTGTGGTGGAACTACCCGGTATGGGTCCTCACCTCCGTACTGTCCGGGATGCTCGTGGCCACCTACGTGCGCGGGCGCGTCGACACCGCCGGCGCGGCCACCCCGACGAGCCGCGTTAGGGTGGAGGACGGCAGTGATGCTGCGGAACAGCGCACGAGCCGGCTCGGTGTCGCCGGGGGCCTGCTGGCATGGTTCGCCGTGGGATGCCCGGTGTGCAACAAGCTTGCCCTGCTAGCGCTGGGCTACTCCGGGGCCATCACCTGGTTCGCCCCCATCCAGCCGTACCTCGCCCTCGGCGCCCTGCTGCTGACCGGCATCGCCCTGCTGGGCCGACTCCGCGGACAGTTCGCCTGCCCAGTCCCTACCTCGAGGATGGAGGCCGCCCGATGACCACGCCTGGCATCGCAGCAGAACCACCCCGCCTGGGTGCCCTGGAAGCACAAGTGATGGACGCGCTCTGGGACCACGGTCCCGGCACCATCAGGGACATCATCAACCGGCTGTCTCACGACCCGGCCTACACCACGATCGCCACCGTGCTCCGCAACCTCGACGGCAAGAAGCTGGTCACCGCCCTGCGGCAGGGCCACTCCACGCGCTACGAGGCGAGGATCCCCCGGGAGGAGCATGTCGCCTCCGTGATGAGGCACGCCCTGGAATCCAGCCGCGACCGTACCGCGTCCATGCTGCACTTCATCGACACGATCCCTCCCACCGACCTCGACCTGCTGCGCAACTACCTCCGTGCGCGCACGGATGGAGCGGACGGAGGGGGGCGGTGATCGCGGAGAGTCTCACCGTAATGCTGGTCCTCGCACTGACCATCTCGGCGCTGGCCGGCCCGTGGGTGCTCAGACGGGCTGCTCCTGCCCTGGTCCGCGCACCCCGAACCTCCGCGGCGCTACTCACCGGCAGCGTTGTCAGCTGGGTCATCACCGCCCTCGCCCTCGGGCCACTGCTGGCGTGGATCACCTCCGGCCCGGTGCTCTTACCCGGCAGCGCCGCCGACGTCTGCCAGCGCTGCCTCGCCGCCGCCAACCCGTTCCCCACCGCAACCATCGACACCGGGATTCCCGCTGCGGTGTTGCTGGCCCTGTCTGCACTGGGTGCTGCCGGCCTTGCCATCATGGTCGGCGCCGAGGCCCACCGGCAACGCCGGGCGACCACGCGTACCGCGCACCGGCTGCGAGTCTGGGCCGAGCCCCGACAGGTCCTCGGTCACAGCGTGCTCGTCATCGACGACGCCCGACCGTTCGCCCTGACACTCCCGCGGCGCCACGGCGGAATCTTCATCTCCAAGGGGGCGTTACGGGCCCTGACCCGCGATGAACTCGCCGCAGTCCTGGCCCACGAACATGCCCACCTGTATCAGCGCCACCACCTGATCACCACCACCGTGGCCAGCATCTGCCGGCCCCTGCGCTGGTTGCCAATGATGGTCGCCGTCGAGGACGCGCTCGGGCACTACCTCGAGATCGCCGCCGACGACGCCGCCCGCCGCCGCGTCGGAACCCCCGCCCTGGCCAGCGCTCTGCTCACCCTCGGCGAGCACGCCCACCACGCCGGGCATGAGGCACCCCTCGACGGTGCCCTGCACGCCCTCGGTCCCGACCGGATCCGTCACCTCGTACAACCCCACACCGGACCGGCCGGATTGCTCGCCGCTCTCACGACCACCTCCTACCTGGCCACGCTCGTCCTGCTAGCCACGACTGTGTATCTGCCCTACCTCGGTGCCGCCTTGTCTGGATGCGCCTGACCAACTACAGCGAAGGGCAATCAGTAAGCCGGCCGCGGGACATCACCATGGGCCTCGAAGCTGTCATGCCGGTCACCGTGCCGGTCGCCCGCACGGTCTGATAGCTGCTCCTGGGCCGTTGCCCAACCAGTTCCGCGGGTGGAACCTGTGGCGCGCCTCGAACTTCCTGTCCGGGATCGGGCTGCTGATGGCCGCCTCGGCGCTCAGCTCCCGCCGCTACTCCGCGACCGCTTCGGGGTGCATACGTACCAGCACCTGCTCATCGACGTTGCGCAACCACCTTGTTACCTGCCTCCCGGAGTTCACCGGTGGGTGAGACGTGGCGGTAGAGCGTCTGACGAGTGATGCCCAACTCCTTGCACAGCGCGCTGACGTTGGTGTCCTTCTTGCCCATCGAGGCCATCGCCAGGCGGATCTTGGCCGGGGTCATCTTGTAGGGCCGGCCGCCCTTGCGGCCCCTGGCCCGGGCCGAGGCCAGGCCGGCCTTGGTGCGTTCGGAGATCAGCTCGCGTTCGAACTCGGCCAGGGCGGCGAAGATCCTCGCCTGCACGGAATATCAGAAGGGGTCTGCACCAGTCCGGGGTGCTGTTCGTTCGCTGGGCTGTTGGTTGGCCCAGGGAGTGCGTCCGCCTCGGCAGTTGCGGACAGGGCTCGTCAGCTGCCAGTGATTCCTCATGCACCGCGTCGCTGGGAGGGCCTGCTTCCGAGGAGGGGGCCGTAGGGGGACACCAGTCATCATCCATACCGGTGGTACCGGCACGCCGGGTGCTAGGGTTTTTTTATCCACACGGGTGCCCTATGCAGGGGCTGAGATCGGACTTATGCCGTCCGCGACCGTTGAACCTGTCCGGGTCATGCCGGCGAAGGAAGTAGGAAACCAGTTATGAGCTCCATGAATTCACATTTGCTCGCGTATGCTCGCGACCCGGAACACGGCATTAGCGTCCCTGTCACGGAGATCGCATTGGAGGACTCTCCGAACGGGGTGAAGAATCCACCGTTTACGGCGTATCGGACGGCCGGGCCCGGAAGTGATCCTGTGGTCGGCCTGGAGCCGTTCCGGTCCGGATGGATAGAGTCCCGGGGTGACACCGAGGCTTACGGCGGGCGGGAACGGAACCTGCTTGACGACGGTAAGTCCGCCGTGCGCCGGGGCGCGGCGTCCGCGGAGTGGAAGGGCGCGCAGCCGGTGCCCCGCCGCGCCCTCGACGGCAAGACCGTAACGCAGATGCACTACGCCCGTCAGGGCATCATCACCCCCGAGATGCGGTTCGTGGCAGTGCGGGAAAACTGTGACGTCGAGCTGGTGCGCAGCGAAGTGGCCGCTGGCCGGGCCATCATCCCGAACAACATCAACCACCCCGAATCCGAGCCGATGATTATCGGCAAGGCCTTCCTGGTGAAAATCAACGCCAACATTGGCAACTCTGCCGTGACAAGTTCCATTGCCGAGGAAGTGGACAAGCTGCAGTGGGCGGCCCAGTGGGGCGCCGACACCGTGATGGACCTTTCCACCGGGGATGACATCCACACCACCCGTGAATGGATCATTCGCAACTCGCCTGTCCCGATCGGGACCGTGCCGATCTACCAGGCGCTGGAGAAGGTTAACGGCGAGGCCAATGACCTGACCTGGGAGATTTACCGGGATACAGTGATCGAGCAGTGCGAGCAGGGGGTGGATTACATGACCGTCCACGCCGGGGTGCTGCTGCGCTATGTGCCGTTGACGGCGAACCGAGTGACCGGCATCGTGTCCCGCGGCGGGTCCATCATGGCCGGCTGGTGCCTGGCCCACCACAAGGAGAGCTTCCTCTACACTCACTTCGATGAGCTCTGTGAGATCTTCGCCAAGTACGACGTCGCCTTCTCGCTGGGCGACGGGCTGCGCCCGGGATCAATCGCTGATGCCAACGACGCCGCCCAGTTCGCCGAACTGGACACCCTGGCCGAACTGACCAAGCGCGCCTGGAAGTACGACGTGCAGGTCATGGTCGAAGGCCCCGGGCACATCCCCTTCCACCTCGTCCGCGAAAACGTCGAACGCCAGCAGGAGCTCTGCGACGGCGCTCCCTTCTACACCCTCGGCCCGCTGGTGACCGACATTGCGCCCGGCTACGACCACATCACCTCGGCCATCGGCGCCACCGAGATCGCCCGCTACGGCACCGCCATGCTCTGCTACGTCACGCCCAAGGAACACCTCGGGCTGCCGAACAAGGACGACGTGAAGACCGGAGTCATCACCTACAAGATCGCCGCCCACGCGGCAGATCTCGCCAAAGGCCACCCCGGAGCCCAAGAACGCGATGATGCCCTGTCCAAGGCACGCTTCGAGTTCCGCTGGCGCGACCAGTTCGCCCTCTCCCTGGACCCGGCCACGGCCGAGTCCTTCCACGACGAGACCCTGCCCGCCGAGCCGGCCAAGACCGCGCACTTCTGCTCCATGTGCGGACCAAAGTTCTGCTCCATGCGGCTCTCCCAGGACATCCGCGACCAGTTCGGGGGCATGTCCGAACAGGAAGCCATCGCAGGAATGGAGGCCAAGTCCACCGAATTCCGCGAATCCGGCGGGAAGGTCTACCTGCCGGAACCGGTCCTGCCCCGCAGCTAGGAGCCGGTCAGGGCCGGCCCTTCAGGGCCGGTCCTGACCCGTCCCTGGGCTTAGGAGACCTGTTCGATAGCGCCGTTGGAGCCACCGCCCGTTCGGTCCAGGGCGCCGCAGGTTCACCGTGTGCGGAAACGTCTGGCCGGCTGAATCGCACGACGTCTTCCGCCACCGAAGAGCATCTAGTGTCCAGTGAGCAGCTTTTCCCCGTCGGAGCGCAGTTCCCCGGTGGGTGAGACGTGGCGGTAGAGGGTCTGGCGGGTGATACCCAGTTCCTTGCACAGCGCGCTGACGTTCGTGTCTTTCCTGCCCATCGAGGCCATCGCCAGGCGGATCTTGGCCGGGGTCATCTTGTAGGGCCGGCCGCCCTTGCGGCCCCTGGCCCGGGCCGAGGCCAGGCCGGCCTTGGTGCGTTCGGAGATCAGCTCGCGTTCGAACTCGGCCAGGGCGGCGAAGATCCCGAACACCAACTTGCCCGAGGCGGTGGTGGTGTCGATCGCCGCGCCCTGACCGGTGAGTACCTTCAGGCCCACGCCCCGCTCGGTGAGGTCATGGACGATGTTGACCAGGTGGCGCAGGTCCCGCCCGAGCCGGTCCAGCTTCCACACCAGCAGCGTGTCCCCGTCCCGCAGCGCCTTCAGGCAGGCTGCGAGGTGGGGGCGCTCGTCGGTCTTGCCGGAAGCCTTGTCCTCGTACAGGGCCTTCGGCTTCACGCCGGCTTCGAGGAGGGCATCGCGTTGCAGGTCGGTGGTCTGGGATCCGTCAGCTTTCGACACTCGCATGTACCCGACGAGCACCCTGCACCTCCGCTGTCATTTATTCGATCGTTTACGTGACACGGCAACCCCGCGGATCCCCAATACCCGGAACTGTCACTTTATCCGTTACTTATTCTATGTCCTGTGAACGCTAGTCAAATCATCTAATGTGACAGGAAGTCGAGGGGATGCCGAGTTCCGTGAAATCGTTGCGGACTCGTTGAAGGACCTTGTCGTCGTCGCGGCGGTAGGCGGTCATCAGGTCGAAGAACCGGCGGGCGCTGTCCGGGTCGTGCCGGGCTTCCTCGACGACGGCATGGAGGCTGTCCATGGCTTTCTGCCATAGGACGACCGATGTGGCCACCTCCTGGCGTGGTCGTCCCGGATCGATGGAGACATCGGTTTCCGGGAGGAACAGGCCAGCCCCATCTCCCCGGCCGATCAGGGTGCCGCTTTCCATCGCGGACATCGCGGTAGCTGCCGCTTCCAGGGTGTCGCGTTGCTTATCCGGGGTCAGCTCTTCATAGGGCCTCCATACCGACTGGCCCGCGCGGAACCGGTGGCCGGTCCGCTGCCACACTTCGCGGGTCAGCCGCCCCGCGGCACCGCACTCGACCAGAGGGGTGCCGAGCTCATCGAGAAGCGTCCGCAGCAGGCGGAACCAGGTTCCCGCGTGCACCCGATGCCTGGGGAGCTCTACGGCCCCGGTCGTCAGGGCCCGCCAGGTCCGCTGGTCCATGCTCCGGATCGCCTCCCCGACCGGCCGCGGCTCAGGCCCACCCGGCGAGGTGTGCCAGAAGTCGTGGTAGCCCAACGGGCCGTCGTGGAGTTCGATTCGGCAGTAGTGGACGGGGCAGGAGAGCATCAGGGGCACCAGCCACGCCAACTGGTACGGGCAGGGAGGGGTGGATTCCATGGTGCAGCGCGGACAGGCCCGATGGCGCCAACCGGCAACCGTCGGCACCCATGCCCGCCAGTCCTCCACGGTACGGTCCCGTCTCCTTCCCCGTGGCAGCAGCACCGCCAGCTGGCGAGTGTAGGTGGTGTAGGCCTCCGCGCCGGGCTCGATTTGGTCGAGGAGCCAGGGGGTGTTCCCACTGATGGTCATGGTGTGAATGCGGTCTACTTTCAGACCGGTGCGGCTCGCCAGCTGGTCAATGAATCCTGCCGGTGGGGCTATGTCGAGGTCCTCGTGGCGGGCGAGGATGAATCCGATGTCGAAGGCGAGATCCTCGACGGTGATGCCGTACCGGTCGGCGATCCGACGCAGCCACGAGGTGAGTGCCTCACCCGGTGCCGGCGCCGGGTGCACCGGCCACCGGGTGCTCACAGCAGCTCGCGTTCGAAGGCCCGGCGGCGTTCGGTCGGCCCGGTGTAGTCGGCCATCGTCAGGGTCCGGTGGTCGATGGTCTCGAGGCCGGACTCGACGGCGGCCACCGCGGTCGCGGTCAGCAAGTGGGCCAGCTCCCCGATGGTGCCCTCGCTGCGGGCCAGCAGGTAGCGGGCCATGTCCTCGGTGTCGATCACCGAGGGTTTCCGCAGGGGGAAGGAGGCGGCGAAGCTGGCCAGCAGGGATCTCGCCTGGTCGTCGGCCTCCCAGAACGGGAGCACGAAGGGTTCGAAGCGGTTCTCCAGCTGGTCATCGGAGCGCACCGCCAGGTAGGCCTCGCGGGTGCCGACCCCAACCAGGGGGATGCGCAGTTCGTTGCCCAGGAACCGCAGTAGGTTCAGGAACTCCCGACGGGTGTCCCCGCGGCCGGCCAGCACGTTGTGCAGCTCATCAACGACCAGCATCCGCGCCCCGACCTCGCGCAGCAGGGACAAGGCGAGGCGTTCGAGCTCCACCAGACGAGGTCGGGGCCGCAGGGGTGCGCCCAGGACGGACAGGATCGCGGTGTAGAACCGCAAGGGTGATGGTTCCGAGGGCATCTGCACGCATACCACCGGGACCTTCTCCCGGTCCGGCTCGGAGCTGGGCGGGTGCTGCCGGCGGAAGCGCTCGATGATCATCGACTTGCCGTTGTTCGTCGGGCCCACCAGTAGCAGGTTGGGCATGCGCTGCTTGGGTCTGCTGAAGGTTTAGTTGACTCCATGGTTTAGGCCACCAGGGCGACGGCCTTTTGGTGGATGGTTTCGTATTCGACCGGGGTTCCCGCATCGGACGTCCGACTGGGTCAACGATCGGCCAAATAGCCAGGGCGTGGGACGGGCGGCTGTCATTCCCGCAGAACCCACCAGTTGGTCGGGTGGGGCAGCCCAGATCGCCCTGCGCTGCCCAGGCCGGACAATCAAGTCGAAGTCGTCCTGCCGACGTCACCGTGGAGTGTGATGGACAGGTCTCGCACGATGTACAGAACGTCGAGGTATTGCAGTTCGACGGCGACGTGATTCTCCAGGTCCACGATCGCGTGGCCGCTCCCGACGGGGCCGGCGAACTCTAGCCGGACCCTGTCCCCGTTGAGCCAGGCGTCCACGACCTCGTAATTTTGGTTGTAGTCCCAGATCGGAAGGTCAAGGGGGCTGAACATGGCTAACACCGGATGTGCCATCGGGAACTCGTCACAATCTATTCGCAGCGGCGGGTCGTTCGCCGGCTCGAAGACCAGCTCATGGGTGTGAGGGTTATAACGGTCAAGTCCCTTGTCGTGGTGTAACGGTCGGATCCTTCGCTGAGGTGTTCAGGCGCTGAGTTCGAGGGCGGTGTCGGTGTCCACCTCGCTTCCGGTGTTGGTCACGGTGGTGAGGCGGCAGCGGTGCAGGACTTCGAGGCCGAGGTAGCGGCGGCCTTCGGCCCATTCGTCGGTCTGCTCGGCCAACACGGCTCCCACGAGGCGGACGATGGCTGCCCGGTTGGGGAAGATGCCCACCGCGTCGGTGCGGCGGCGGATCTCGCGGTTGAGCCGCTCCGCGGGGTTGTTGGACCAGATCTGGGTCCACACGTCCTTCGGGAACGTGGTGAACGCCAGGATGTCCGCCCGGGCCCCATCGAGGTGCTCGGCCACCGGCGGCAGCTTCTCGCTCACGTAATCCAGGAGCCGGTCGAACTGCGCGTTCACCGCCTTGGCGTCGGGTTGGTCGTAGACCGAGTGGAGCATGGCCTTGACGGCCGGCCACATGGACTTCGGGGTGATGCCCATCAGGTTCGCCGCGTAGTGCGTCCGGCAGCGCTGCCACACCGCCCCGGGCAGGTTCGCGGCGATGGCGTCCTTGAGCCCAGGGTGGGCATCGGAGGTGACCAGGCGGACCCCGGCCAGTCCGCGGGCCACGAGGTCGGCGAAGAACTCGTTCCAGGCCGCTCCCGTCTCGGATGTGGCCACCCGCAGGCCCAGTACTTCGCGGTGGCCGTCGCCATTGACGCCGGTGGCGATGAGCACGACTGCGTTGACGACCCGGCCACCTTCGCGGACCTTCATCGTCAGCGCGTCGGCGGCCACGAACGTGAACGGGCCCGCTTCCCCGAGGGGCCGGTGGCGGAAGGACTCCACCTGCTCGTCGAGCTCGGTGGCCATCCGCGAGACCTGGGACTTGGACAGGGCGTTGATGCCCAGGGTCTTGACCAGCTTGTCCATCCGCCTGGTGCTCACCCCGGCGAGGTAGCAGCCCGCGACCACGGTGATCAGCGCCGACTCGGCCCGCTTGCGGCGCTCGAGGAGCCAGTCCGGGAAGTAGGTGCCCGAACGCAGCTTGGGGATGGCCACGTCGACGGTCCCGACCCGGGTGTCCAGGTCCCGGTGCCGGTACCCGTTGCGCTGGGCCGTGCGGCCCAGAGTGGGCTTGCCCCATTCGGCGCCGACCACGGCGTCGGCGTCGGCGGAGAGCAGGGTGTTGATCATGGTCTGCAGCAGGTGGCGCATCATGTCCGGGGAAGCCTCGGACAGGGCTTCGCCCAGCAGGCCGGCAGGGTCGAGAATATGGGGAGCGGTCACCGTGGTGACTCCTTTCGAGAGTGCTGTGAGAGGTTCACTCGAAGGATCACACGGTGGCCGCGTCCACGTCCGGATCGACGTGCCCGACCACCGGGCGCTACACCATCATGCGGGACTCAACTGTTATAACTGACGGACTCGTCGTCGGTGGTGCTGCGGTATTCGCCGGTGGAGCACCTGGCGACCACCTGGTGAATGCGGGTGGATTCTCCGTCTGTGGCGTGGACGGCGGCCGTCGGTGGGACCCGCAGTGGTGGCGTTATGAGGAAGCAGGGACCATCCTCGAGGCGCTCTGGGAGTCGTGGGAGCAGATGCGCTGGGAAGATGCCATGACCGCTGTGGTCTGGTACCGCGATTACTTCTGGCCTGTGATGGACCGCCTCACTGCCGAAGACGGCCCCTTCTGGGACTACGACCCACCCCGGTCCACCGAGGTCCCCCCTCAGTGGCAGGTCTCGCCGGCGCCCAAGGGCTGGTTCTGACGTGGCACTCCCATTCGCACCCTTGGAAACTCCCTGGCGATAAGCCACCTTCACCGACGGTCGGCCGCATTCCCACTACGTGGAGGCTTCCCCTTTGGAAAGAACCAAGATGAAGGGTCGAGCAATGCAGCAGGTTCGTTCACAGGGAAGCCCTCCATGGCTCCAACGAACGTATTTCCCTCTCCCAGAGTGATTCCCACATTAGGGCTGCGGCGCTTGTTGACAGTCTTGAAGGGGTTGTCGGCGAAGGTGCAGCCAGTAAATACGAACTCGTAAGCCGAGCTGTTGCGAGGAACGCGAACCGTTCGATTGTTGAAGGTGCAGGCTTCGAACACGATCTTTCTCGGAAGACACGGACTATTGGGCTCATCTATGCGAATCGATGACCTTTCGAATAAAGAGTTCCTGAACACAAGAGTTGAGGGGTTCTCCTTCGCTGGGAGAGCTGGCAGGAGGGAAAAGTCCACCCGGAGCTGAGCGTTTTTCAGGGCGAGCGTGACAAAGAGCAAGTAGTCCTGTTGGGTGCTGTTCATCGGGATATGGAGGCGACCTCCCCGCACTGTTGTCGACTGGACCACGGCGGTCTCTGAGCTGAGCGAAAGTTGATCGGAATGGATCTTCACGGATCCTGTGATCGTCCAACCGAGGATTTTTCCGAAGGGAGCATGTGTGACACCGAAATCTATGGAAGAGGGTGACCAACTTGCTCCATAAGGACCGGTGGGAGACATGCGTCCCTCGAAGATGCCGTTGATCGTTGATCGACGGAGATGATTTCCGTTGTCCGCCCGCGGTCCTTCCGGTAGAGCTGCAACCAACATCCTTATGCAGTCGTCCCTGTCAGCGGGACGCTTCAACCGATGCCATTCATCTGCAAGAGTTGCCATGGAGATGCACCCAGCGATAACCACGCTTGGGTTGCCTTCACCTATTTGCTGTGCAGCAGTGGCGTACCGGTTCCTCAATTGGTTCTCGTACTCGGCATCATGCTGTCGGCGCGTCAGTTCGTATGTATTCGCAGAGAGCTCCAGAGTCTTGGTTGCTTGCAACTGAGCTTGTGCGGACAGCTCCAGTGTTCTCTCTGCCACGCGCTGGCGGCGATATGACAGAAAGAGAGTGACACCAATTCCAAGTGCGGCTACGGCAGTAACGGCGTTGCGGATCACGGCGAACATCTCGTCTTGCGACAGCGCTGGGAACCACCACCATACGGGTGCCTTGCCTAGGGTGGCCTGGTAGGCGAAGTACCAAATGGCCAAGCCCAACGCGAGGCAAGAGACCAGAAATCCGAATACCACAACTATCCCAAGTGGCCATTTGCGCTCGTTCGACTGGTGGTCTGACGATGATGAAGACGAAGCTGACTCAGCGGGCATGCTTTGATCGTATGGTCGGAGGCGTCAGTGGGTTGTCTATACGTAGCTCTACAACTAGGTGTCGTCCTGAGCGGCCGATAGCTCGTAGTAATCCTTGGAGGCTTCCACGTCGTTCCCATAGGGCTGGGTGGAGTAGTGCTGGAGCTCGACCAGGGCCGGGGCAACCCAGAGGTTGACAGCACCGCGCGGCTGCGGGGCAGGGCAGCGAGGTCGTTGACGTCCAGGAGGCGTTCGCGCTGGATGGCGGTGGAGACGAACCGGCCGTCCTTCTGGGTGGAAGTGGACTCCTGCAGGGTACGCATGGCGGAGGACACTTAAGGGACTGCTACACGAATATGCGACAGCCTGGTCAGGCTGCCTGAGCGGCAGTTTTGGTCGTGAGGGTCTCGTATTCGACGGGGTCAATCGGCCCAGGGATGCTTGCCTGCGGCGTCGGTGGTAGGTGCGGCTGAGGGTCAGGCCCCGACCGGCGCCATGCGCCCGACCACGCGCAATTCCTTCACGTTGGTGATTTCCAGAGCGATCCGGATTTCGGCGCGGAAGACCAGCTGGTTACGGCGGAACGGGTCGATCATGTCCGGGGCCTCGGCGGCGCCGCGGTCCAGGAGGCCTCGGACCAAGCCAGCTGCAAGCAGTTTCGGTAGCGCAGCGTGATGGCCTTCAGCTGCGCAGCCGGTTGCGCGATTACACGCGGAAGCTGCGCGAGGTGACCGGGCCGATGGGCGTGGAGCTGTACTGCCAAGGGCTCCCACACCTTCGCCCAGCCCACGAAGGAACCGGTGGGCACAGAGAAGCCAGACGGTGCTCAGCGGCCGAGACGGCGCGTGCGGCTGCACGATCCGCGGCAGGTCACGGTGTCCTTGACGATTGCAGCCGGCGTGGACGTTGCCGTGGTGTCCAAAGTACTGAGGCACAGCACGATCAAGCTCACTGTGGACACGTACAGGCACCTGCTGCCGGGCGTCGGTGAGGCGGCCGCAGAGCAGCGCGCCAGCATGATCCCCCGGGCGGCGTCCAGGACCAATGGCCACAGTCCGGCCACAAATCGGACTTAGGCGGTCCCCGGAAACGCGGAAGCGGCCCCACTCAGTGGGGCCGCTTCCGTTTATCCACGCGGATGGTAAGAGATTCGAACTCTTGGTACGGGGTTACCGCACACTGGTTTTCAAGACCAGCTCCTTAGGCCGCTCGGACAACCATCCAGAAGGCCCCATTCTAGGGTGCCCCGGGCGCGGACCAGAAACTCGGTCCAGCACGTCCATCTGGCGCCTCAGACAACCATCAGGCTGGCCAGGGTAAGCCAGAGTAAGGCCGGGGCCTGCACCGCTGCCACCACAGGCGCAGGACTCCCACTCCGCGTGCCCTTTTCCAGGTTCTGATGGGCGGTAGCCTAATAGCCACGTGTGATTCGCCGCCGATCGGCCGTCCAGACAGGCCGCGAGGGCAGGCCGTCAGAACAGGGGAAGATCATGTCCGAGGAGCTCCCACAACCCAGCATGCGTGCAGTGGCCTATGAAGGGGCTGGTGGCCGCGAGGTCGTCGCCGTGCAGGACCGGCCCGTCCCCAGCCCCGGTCCGGGCGAGGTGGTCATCAGGGTGGCTGCCGCCGGAATCAACCGGGCGGACCTGTTGCAGCGTGCCGGGAACTATCCGGTCCCCGAGGGCGCCTCGGACCTGCCCGGACTGGAGGTCTCCGGCACCATCGAGGAGGCCGGGGCCGGCGTCGGGAACTGGGATTTCGGCACCCCGGTCTGCGCCCTGCTGGCAGGAGGCGGTTACGCGGAGTACGTGGCGGTCCCCGCGGGGCAGGTGGTGCCGGTGCCGGACGGCGTCTCCCTCACCGATGCGGCCGGCCTCCCGGAGGTCGCGGCCACCTGTTGGTCCAACCTGGTGATGGAGGCCGGCGTGCAGTCCGGTGACTGGGTGCTCGTGCACGGCGGGACGGGTGGGATCGGCTCCTTCGCGCTGCAACTGCTCCAGGCCCTCGGCGCCCGGCCGATCGCCACCGCAGGCAGCCCCGAGAAGATGGCCCGGAGCCTGGAACTGGGGGCCGAGGCCGCCATCAACCACCGCGAGGAGGACTTCGTGGCCCGCGTGCGGGAGATCACGGACGGGCACGGCGCGGACGTGATCCTGGACGTGATGGGCGCCAAGTACCTCACGTCCAACGTCAAGACCCTGGCGCGCGGCGGACAGCTGGTGGTGATCGGCCTGCAGGGCGGCACCACCGGGGACCTTCCGCTGGGCGCCGTGATGGGCAAGAACGCCGTGGTCACGGGCACCATGCTGCGGCCGCGCCCCGTGGCGGAGAAGTCCGAGATCATGCGGCAGGTGGCTGAGCGTGTCTGGCCGCTGGTGAGCAACGGCGCCATCCGCGCCACCACCGATTCCACGTTCCCCCTGGAACAGGCTGCACAGGCCCAGGACCGGTTCGAGGAGTCGGACCGGACGGGCAAGGTGCTCCTGGTGACAGGAGAGGGCCGTTGATGGCCGGTCCGTTCGCGCGGAGGCGGCAGGCCAAGAAGGACGAGAAGGAACTCGGCAGCGAGCTGTGGCGGCGCAGCCATGACTGGTTCGTGCGCTCGCTGGACCGCTACTGGCACGTGGTGCAGGAGGCGGAGTCCGCGGGAACCGTGCCCCAGGATGAACTCAACGGGCTGGTCAATGCCGGCAACGTGCTGACGGACCTGGTGCCTCGAGTGCGCCACCTGTGCGTCCAGGCCCACCGGCGTTATCCGGAGACCGGTCTGCAGATTCCCGGCGAGTACAGCCAGGTGCACCGCATCCTGTCCCGGGCCGCGAATGACCTGGCCACCACGGCCCAGGCCGCAGCGATGTTCCGGCTGGGGCAGGCCTCCCTGCACTCCGTGGGTCGGCGGGCCGAGAAGGTGGTGGCCGCCGTGCAGGAGGCCGAGGAGGCCGCAGCGATGACGCCCGAATCCAGGACACCCGGAGCCTAGGCGCAAGGAGGGCCCACGCCCAGCGCTCGCGCCCCGTCCGCCCTGCCATCTCACAGCAGCCATGTCCTCGGACGTCACCGGCAGTTCTTGCCCCGTTCAACTCGGCATGGTGAGCACGTCGTTTCGCCTCGGTTGTGTCGAGGACCGTGAACAACCATGCACGCGCCCGAGTGCGCACACTCATCTCTTCAACGGCGGTCGTCGCCGTCTTGGCAGGTGGGCTGGGGACCGCGTCTCCGGCCACCTCGTCGACCGGCGATCCGAACCCGCCGACCACCGCACCCATCCTGCAGATCACCGAGGTGGCCCCCGACACCGCCAACGTCGGAGGTGCTGACGGATACGAGTTCGTCGAGGTGTACAACGCCTCCGACTCGGCTGTCGACTTCTCCGACTATGCGCTGCAGTACCTCTACACGGACAACTCGCTCGACGGCCCCGTCACGAACAGCTCCGCCCTGTGGCCGGCCGTCCCGGGTGACGTGACGATCCCCGCCGGCGAGACCCTCATCCTGTGGGTCGTGAACGCCGCCGGCGAGGAAGCCGGCCTCACGGTCGCCGACTTCAACGAGAACTACGGCACGGACCTCGTCGAGGGCGAGGACATCGCCACCATGCACGTCGGCGGCATGGCCAACGGTGGCTCGCGTGGTCTGCAGATCGCCACGAACACGGGGCACGAGGTGTCCACCGCGTACTTCTTCACGAACGACCAGACGACCTCGACGACGTCGATCAACTACGCCTGGAACCCCGGCGCGGGCGACGTCACCTGGGCCCCGGAGCCGGCCGACGGCACCGTGCAGACGATGCTCGGACTGGAGGCACCCACCCCGGGTGCCGTGTCCGCCGTGCAGACCCCGGACGTCCCCGTCCCCGGCGTATCCGGGGGCGAGGCACCCGTCATCGAGGACCACAGCGTCCTCGGCGAGGACGATCTCGCCCTCGAGTTCGGCGTCACCGACGACACCCTGGCCCGTTCCGTCACCCTGGAGATGACGGACAACCTGGGGGCGACCGAGACCCGCAACCTCACCGTCGGCACTGATGCGTCCACGGGGGAGAGCACCGACCGCTACAGCTACTCGATCCCGGCCGTCGACACGTACGGCAAACAGTGGATCGACTACACGGTCGTCGCCTCCGACGGTACGCAGCAGACCACCCTCGGCCCGGTCCGCGTCGACCTCGTCGAGGGCGACCCCGAGCCGGTCCGTCTGCAGCCGGCCGACGGCCAGATCGTCACCGGCGAGACTCGAGTGACCGGCACGACCGAGTCCGACCCGGCCGCACTCGACCTCACCCTCGACGGCGAGCCCTTCCCGGACACCACCTCCTCGCTGGAGACCTCTCCGGTCTTCGCCCTCGAGGCGACGAGCACGGATGCCTTCTTCCGCAACGGCATCAAGGTGGACGGTGAAGAACTCGCCATCTTCGACGAGGGCTTCTACGACCGGGTCGAGACCGTCGATGCCGAGGTGCCCGTCGCCTCGATCGTGGAGGGCGAACCCCTGACGGTCACGGTGACCGCCGGCACGAAGGCCTGGCCGGAGCCGGACGTCAACGAGAACAACGACGACTTCTCCGCGCAGAACCTGCGCCTCGCCCTGCCGGACGGCCGCGTCCTGCGCCCGGACACCTGCACGACCGCCGCCGAGGTGGACGGCTCCGTCACCGAACACGCCGCCGTGGACTGCCCCGAACCCGGCACCTCGATCCGGTTCAGTGACGCGAACCTCGTCGAATTCGAGGCGACCTTCGACATCCCGGCCGACGCCTTCGACTCCCGCGTCGCCACCTGGGACACGACCGGTGCCGCCGACGGTGAGCACACGCTGGCCGCGACCGACGGCACCGACACCGCCACGTCCACCGTGCAGGTCGACAACACCGCACCGGTCATCGAGACCGACCTCGTGGACGGAGAGCTCTACCGCGGCGACATCACGGTCGACGCGGCCGCGACCGACGCGATCGCCGGACTCGAGGAGCTCACCGCGACCTTCGACGGCGAGCCGGTGACCCTGCCGCTGACCACCAGCTCCCTGGAGCTGGAACCGGGCGAGCACACCGTCGCCTTCACCGCACGTGACACCGTCGGCAATGCCGTCACGGAGACGCTCACCTTCGAGACGGCCGACGAATCGCCCTCCGTCGACCTGCAGTTCCCCGAGGACGGCGCCCAGGTGGAGGGCACCTCGGCCAGGCTCGAGGCGAGTGCGAACTCTCCGGAAGACGACGCACTGGACCTGAGCTTCCGCGAGGGCTTCGCGCTCAACCCGGGCGACGAGGGACTCACCGTCTCGGAGGGGACGACGACGGACGCGCTGGCGGGTGCCTCGGCGGACGAGCGGGACGGGACCGTGCTCGGCGGCGCGGACCTCGAGGCCCTCGTCGGCACCGACGGTGTCGAGGTCGAGACGAGCAGCGAGACCACGCTGCCGTACCAGCTGTTCACGGCGGACGTGCCGGCGGACGCCGGTGACGACGCGCGGGTGCGGGTCGACTGGTCCGGCCGGGCGAACGCCGAGGCGAAGGTCGTCATGTACGTGCTCGCCACGGACGGCACGTGGGAACGCGTGGACGAGCACGTGACCACCGACGGCGCGGACACCGAGTTCACGCTGGACGCGACCGTGCCGGTGGCCGGTCACGCGGCCGACGGTGAGGTGACGGTGCTCGTGCAGCACTCGGAGGGCTTCGCCGCCGGGAACCTGTCGGAGCGGACCGACGAGGTGGCCGCCTACAACGCGGATGCGACGCCGCGTGAGGACTACGACTTCACCGTCGGCATCGAGACGGACACGCAGTACTACAACGAGACCGAGGCCTACTACCCGCACCAGGTGGCGATGCACGAGTTCATGCTGGAACAGCGGGAGAACCTCAACCTGCAGTACCTCATCCACGACGGCGACATCGTCAATGTCCACACCGAGCAGCACCAGTGGGACCAGGCGAACGCCGCCTACGACATGCTCGACGAGGCGGGGCTGCCCTATGGCGTGCTGGCCGGCAACCACGACGTCGGCGGGCATGACGATGACTACGCGGCGTACTCCGAGCACTTCGGTGAGGACCGCTTCGCGGGCAACCCGTGGTACGGCGGTTCGTACAAGGACAACCGGGGTCACTATGACCTCGTGTCCGCCGGTGGCGTCGACTTCCTCATGCTCTACATGGGCTGGCCGACCACGAACGACGAGAAGGCGAACTCCGAGGACATCGCGTGGATGAACGAGGTCATCGCGCAGTATCCGGAGCGCAAGGTGTGGCTCAACCTGCACGAGTACCTGCAGACGACCGGTGGCCTGGGGCCGTTCCCGCAGCGGGTGCAGGACGAGGTGGTCGCGACGAACCCGAACGTGTTCGCCGTGAGCAGTGGTCACTACCACGACGCCTTCACGCGGACGGACTCGTTCGACGACGACGGTGACGGTGTGGATGACCGCACGGTGTACCAGATGCTCTTCGACTACCAGGGCCTGCCGGAGGGCGGCCAGGGGTACATCCGCCTGGCGCACTTCGACAACGACGCCGGGCAGATCGCGTTCCGCACGTACTCTCCCTCGCTCGACGTCTTCAACTCGGACAACGCTGCGCTCAACGATCCTCCCGGCATGCAGGAGTTCACGATCGACTACGCCGAGGTCGGGCTCGAACCGCGGACCAAGGTGCTCGCGGCGGACTCCTTCAGCGCCGACGTGCTGACCGGTCACGAGATCGGCGCCGTCGCGGGCGCGGACTCGGGGGCGAGCTCCTCGGTGACCTGGGAGGGCCTGGAGGCCGGCGAGCACGGCTGGTTCGTCGAGGCCACGGGTCCGCACGGCGGTGTCGCAACCTCCGAGGTGTGGACCTTCGCCACCGACGGCGTCGAGGAGCCGGGGACTGATCCTGCGGCCTTCGAGAAGACCTCGGTGCCGACGATCGATGCCGGTCGCAAGGGCGTGAAGCCCGGCAGCCGCCTCACTGCGGTGACGGGCGAGTGGTCGCCGGAGCCGACGTTCTCCTTCCAGTGGCTGGGCGACGGTGAACCCATCGAGGGCGCCACCGGCGCAGAGTTCAAGCTCACGGGCAGGTACAAGAGCCAGGACATCACCGTCCGGGTGACCGCTGAGGCCGAGGGCTACGAGACGACGACGCTCGAATCGGAGTCCGTGCGCTGGAAGTGATGTAGCGACGCAGAGAGACGAAGAGACCTCCCCCCGGGCCACAGGCCACGGGGGGAGGTCTCTTTCAGAGCCTCCTACCGGATTCGAACCGGTGACCTGCTCTTTACGAGGGAGCTGCTCTGGCCAGCTGAGCTAAGGAGGCGGGTGCGGTCACCCGGTGGGTGCCACGGCTGTCCATGGTAGCGGGCCAGTGCCCCGAGCGGCAAAAGCACGCTCCGGCCGGCACCAGCCGTCCCGAAGTTCACAACCCACAGGCACAGTTCACTTCGCGGCCAACCACTGGCAAGGTCCACACGGTGCAGTGGTCTGAACATCGATCGAGGCTGGGCATCCGCCGAGCCGACTCTCCGGGAGGAAGCCATGATGCCTGCCACCGCCCAGTCCGGACGGGGCCCGCGTTCCCGGCGTCCGTTCGCACTGGCCGTACTGGACATGTCCGGCACCACCGTGGATGAGGGAGGCCTGCAGGACGAGGCCTTCAGCACGGCGATCCTCCAGGAGGGGATCGAGCCCGGCGGCTCCCGCTTCGACGCCATGGTCGGCTATTTCCGGGAGTCCCGGGGCACCGCCCGGCATGAGATCTTCCGATCGATCTTCGCCGAGGACCTGGTGGCCGCCCGCCGCGCCAACACCTGCTTCGAGAGCACGTATGACACGCTGCTGGCCGAGCGCGGGGTCCGCCCGGTGGAGGGGGCCGCCGAGGCCGTCGAGGCACTGCGGGAGGCGGGGTTGAAGATCGTGCTCACCACCGGCTTCGCCCGGCACACGCAGAACATGATCCTGGAGTCGCTGGGCTGGATGGGCGTCTCGGACCTGAGCCTGTGTCCATCGGATGCGGGCCGTGGGGTGCCCTACCCGGACATGATCCTCACCGCCCTGCTGGCCCTGGACCTGGAGGACGTCCGTTCGGTCATGGCCGTCGGGGACACCACGGGTGACATCCGTGCGGGCCGGCGCGCCGGTGCCGGGCTCACCGTGGGGGTGCTCACCGGTTATCACCAGGAGGAGGCCTTGCGCGGGGCCGGCGCGTCCGCCGTCGTGCCCTCCATCCGGGACGTCCCGGCCCTGGTGAGGCGCTGAGGGCTCAGCTGCTCAGCTGCACTCGAGCCCATCCTCCGGGACCGTCCCGTCCACCAGGTAGCCGTCCACGGCGTTGCCGATGCAGTCCCCGGCGCGTCCGTAGGCGGTATGACCCTGGCCGTCCCAGGAGACCAGGACGCCGGATTCGAGCTGATCGGCCAGGGCCGGAGCCCACTCGTAGGGGGTGGCGGGGTCCCCCTGGGTGCCGATGACCACGATGGGCGCGGCGCCGGGGGCGCTGGCGGGAGCGGGCTCGTCCACCGCCTCCTCGGGCCACTCGGCGCAGCTCGCCCCGGCGTAGGCCAGGAACCGACCGATCGTGGGGGAGGCCTCATCCAACTGCTGGGCCTGCGCCCGCAGGGTCTCGGTGTCCGAGGGAGCGGAGGCATCCAGACAGTTGATGGCCGTGAAGGCGTCGTTGATGTTGGTGGAGTAGGTGCCGTCCTCGTCCCGGCCCGCGTTGAGGTCCGCCAGGTAGAGCATCACGTCCGGATTGCCCTCCATGGCGTCGGAGACCGCCTGGGTCAGCAGCGGCCAGTTCTCGTCCGCATACAGCGGGGTGATCAGCCCGGCCACGAAGGTGGCGGCCGGCACCTGGCGCCCATCGGTGGAGGTCAGCGGGGAGGCCTCCACCTGCTCCAGTAGATCGCGGACCTGCTGGACGCCCTCCTCGGCGGTCCCGGTCAGGGGGCAGTCCTCACCCGCCAGGCAGAACTCGGCCCAGGAGGTGATGGCCTGCTCGAACGCGGTCGCCTGGCCCAGGGTCACCTCGAACTCGTCCAGCGAGGGGTCCATGGCCCCGTCCAGCACCATGCGTCCCACGTTCTGCGGGAACTGCTCGGCGTAGGAGGCCCCGAGTGAGGTTCCGTAGGAGAAGCCCAGGTAGTTCAGCCGGCCGTCTCCGAGCACGCCGCGCATCAGGTCCATGTCCCGGGCCGCGGAATCGGTGTCCATGTGGCCCAGCACCTCCCCGGTGTTCTCGTCACAGGCCTGGGCGTACTCCCGGGCCGAGGCGCGGACCTGCTCGAGGCCCTCGTCCGTGGACGGGTCGAGGTGCTCCTCGCGGGTGGCGTCCATCTCCTCGTCACTCAGGCACGCGACCGGTGTGGACCGTGACACCCCGCGGGGGTCGAAGCCGACCACCGAGTAGTGCTCCTGCACCGCCTCGGAGACCACGAAGTCGAGGGAGTCCACCACCATGTCCACGCCCGAGGCGCCGGGGCCGCCGGGGTTCAGCAGCAGGTGCTCGGCACCGTCCTGGGCCCCGCCGGACCGGACCAGGGCGAGTTCGATGCTCTCGCCGTCCGGATCCGCGTAGTCCAGCGGTGCCTGGACGGTGGCGCACTCGAAGTCCCCGGCGTCCTGCTCGCAGGACTGCCAGTCCGGCGCCTGCGCGTAGTACTCCTCCAGCCCGGCAGGCACCGCGGCGGCCTCACCGGTGGCGGGGGCGGGGCCGGAGGCAGCGCCCGACGCCGGCCCGGTGCCCTCCTGAGCCGGGTCACCTCCGGCCGAGCAGCCGGTGAGCAGCAGCACTGCGGCGAAGACCGCGGCGGTCACGGCCCGCCGCGGCGTCGACTGAGCGGGGGAGGGATCGGCCGGGAGCCGGGATTCTGGCACGCTGCGGTCCTTTCGTCGGGGCAGGCTCGGGAAGAGTGGGAGTGGGAGTGGGAGTGGGAGTGGGGCGCTCAGGCCCGTTCGCCCGGACGGCGCTCCAGGATGCGCTCGGGCAGGAAGCTCGTGGCCATGGCCTCCAGGGCCAGCAGCGCGGGGACGTTGCCGGCCAGGCGGCGGCGGGCTGTGGCCACCGCATCGATCCTGGCCACGGTGCGTTCGGGCGTGACGGCGTGCGCGTAGGAGGCCAGATCGTCCCGCAGGTGCTCGTTGACCAGCTCGGCCCCGGACTCCAGCTGCAGGGCCAGCACGTCCCGGAACAGGCCAGTCAGGTCGATCATGGCCCGGTCCAGGGTGTCATGCACGCTGCGCTTGTTGCGGGCGGTCTGGCTGTCCTCGAGGCGCTTGACGTGGTGGCGCAGCTTCGCCGGGACCTTCTCGTCCTCGCCGAGTCCCAGCGCCCGCAGCAGGGCCACCCTCTCCTCGGCGTTGCGGGCCTCGGCCGAGGCCTTCGCCTCTGCCTGGGTGACCTCCACGAGCTCCTTGGCCAGGGCCACCGCGTCCGAGGTGGCGTGGATGCGCAGCGGCAGGTGCACCACCGACTCGCGGCGCTGCCGGGCGCCCTCGTCCGCGGCCAGCCGCCGGGCCATGCCCACATGGGACTGCGAGGCGCGTGCCGCGAACAGGGCCAGCTCCAGGTCCAGCCCGTCCCGGGCCACCAACAGGTCCGCCACGGACTGCACGGAGGGGATGCGCAGTCCCACGGGGCGGCAGCGTGAACGGATGGTCACCAGAACGTCCGCGGGGGAGGGGGCGCACAGCATCCAGACGGTCCGGGCCGGGGGCTCCTCGATGGCCTTGAGCAGCACGTTGGTGGCGCGCTCCGTCATGCGGTCAGCGTCCTCGATGATGAAGATCCGCCAGCGCCCGGAGGAGGGGCGGTCCTGGGCGAGGGAGATCAGCTCGCGGATCTCGTCGATCTTGTAGCTGACGTTCTCGGTGGCCATGACCTTCACATCAGCGTGCGTGCCGGCCCGCACGGTCAGGCACGCGTGGCACTGCCCGCAGCCGCGGGCCGCAGGATCCTCCCGCTCGCACTGCAGCGCCTGGGCGAAAGCCCGAGCCGCGTTCGAGCGGCCGGACCCCGGGGGGCCGGTGAACAGCCACGCGTGGGTGGGGTTGTCCGCCGCGGCCGCCCGGGACAACTGCGCGACGGCGGCCTCCTGGCCCGCGAGGTCCGCCCACGCGGGTGCGGCGGGGGACACGCTGTCCGGTGCGGCGCTCATCGTCCGGCCTCCGCGTCCGGCGAGGTGCGGTCCGCTCCAGCACCGAGCAGCCCGGCGACCCGGGCCCAGACCTCAGCGGCCAGTGCGGGGATGTCCCGGCCGGCGTCCAGCACGAGGTAGCGGTCCGGGTGGGCCTTGGCCCGGTCGGTGAACGCGGTGCGGATGCTCTGGTGGAAGGCCTCGGGCTCGGACTCCAACCGGTCCGGTCCGGCGCCACCGGGCGACTGTTCGCGGGTGGCGCGGCGCCCGGCGGCCGTGGTGGTGTCCGCGTCCAGCAGCACGGTCAGGTCCGGGCGCAGGCCGCCGGTGGCCCACTCGTTGAGCCCGGCCACCGTCTCCGGGCCGAGGGCCCGGCCTGCGCCCTGGTAGGCCACGGAGGAGTCCATGTACCGGTCTGTGATCACGGTGCGCCCGGCCTCCAGGGCCGGGAGGATCAGTTGGCGGACGTGGGCCGAGCGGGCGGCGGCGAAGATCAGGGCCTCGGTCACCGCGTCGATCGGCGCGTGGGCCGGGTCCAGGACGAGGCTGCGGAGCCGCTCGCCCACGTCCGTGCCGCCGGGCTCCCGGGTCAATTCCACGTCCTGCCCCTCCTGGCGCAGCCGGTCGGCGAGCAGCCGGGCCTGGGTGGACTTGCCGGAGCCATCGCCGCCTTCGAAGGCGATGAACACGCCGCGCGTGGCGGGGGCGTCAGGAGGTGCGGTCACCGGTCAAGCCTAACGGGCGCCGCCGTCACGCGGGGTCCATCCACAGGCCGCCTTCCCTCCCCGGACGTACGATGTCAGGCATGCATCCGGAAACCCTTGTGGTCAGCTCTGCCCGCCCCGCCCGCCAGGTAGATGCCCCGGTCAACGAGCCGGTGCACTTCACCTCCACCTACGTCGGCTGGGAGCCGGACGCGGCCGGGCAACGCCGCCTCTACGGCCGCATGTCCAACCCCACGTGGGACGGGCCGGAGCAGCTGCTGGCCGCCTTGGAGGGCGTCCCGGAGCCTGACGAGTTGCCGGCCCTGCTGTTCTCCTCCGGCATGGCGGCCATCACCGCGGCCCTGCACCTGGCCCCGAACGGTGGCCGCGTGGTGGCCCCGCAGCACGCCTACCAGGGCGGGCTCTCCCTGCTGGACTCCCTGCAGCAGACCGGCCGGCTGGACGTGGAGCGCGTGGACATCACGGACCCGGCCGCGGTGACCGCGGCCGTGAACGGTGCGGATCGGGAAACCGGGGCCTCCGCCGGGCCGGCCAGCATCCTCTGGCTCGAGTCGCCCACCAATCCGATGCTGGAGGTCGCAGACCTGGCCGCCCTGACCGAGGCCGCGCACGCGGCCGGCGCTCTCGTGGTGGTGGACAACACCTTCGCCACGCCCCTGGTGCAGCGACCGCTCGAGCTCGGCGCCGACGTCGTGGTCCACTCGGTGACCAAGTACCTGGCCGGGCACTCGGACGTGGTGATGGGCGCGGCCGTGACCGCGGACGCCGATCTGCACCACCGGCTGCACGCCCACCGCACGCTGCACGGGGCCATCGCCGGGCCCATGGAGGCGTTCCTGGCGCTGCGCGGCATGCGCACCCTGGCCCTGCGCCTCGACCGCGCGCAGGCCAACGCCGCCGATCTGGCCGGCCGGCTGGAGGCCGCCCGACTCGAGGGCTCCCTACCGCTGGCCGCCGTGACCTACCCGGGGCTGCCGGGGCATCCGCAGCACGAGTTGGCGGCCGCGCAGATGCACGGCGGCTTCGGCGCCGTGCTGACCCTCGTGGTGGCCGGCGCGGACGAGTCCGCCTCCGCCGCAGCGGCCGATGCCGTGGTGCAGCAGGTGCGGCACTGGCTGCCCGGGACCTCGTTGGGTGGGGTGGAGTCCCTGATCGAGCGCCGCCGCCGCTTCGAGGGGGAGCCCGCCAGCGTCCCGGCCGGGCTGCTGCGGTTGAGCGTGGGGATCGAGCACGTGGACGATCTCTGGCAGGACCTGGCCTCCGGGCTGCGCGCCGCCGCCCGTTGAGACCTCTGCGGCGGTAGTCTGGCCGCATGTACCCGTGGATTCTGGTCACCACCATTGAGAACTGGCTCTACATCGCCCTGTCCGTGGTGGCCGTCGTGCTGGCCGTCTGGGCGTTCGGCGACTGCCTGACCCGTGGCAAGGACCAGTTCGAGCGCGCCGGGCAGAAGACCAAGTCGTTCTGGATGATCCTCACCGGGGTGGCCGCCTTCGTGGGCGTGCTGTCCATGGCCGGGTCCATCGGCAGGCTGGGCGCCGGGTTCGGCCTGTTCCAGATCGCCGCCCTGTGCGTGTCTGCCGTGTACCTGGCCGGCCCGCGGGGCGAACTCAAGCTGTTCGGCAGCGGCGGATCGCGACCCTACGGGTACTGACGGGTGCCGCGTCGGCACCGGGTCGGTCCTGAGGGGATCCGTCGCACGCCGTTGTGGACGGGGCAGCACCGTTAGGATGTGGCCATGGCTGACACCCCCTACAAGCTCGTCCTGCTGCGGCATGGCCAGAGCGACTGGAATGAGAAGAACCTGTTCACCGGTTGGGTGGACGTCCCGCTGACGGCCAAGGGCCGCGAGGAGGCCGCCCGGGGTGGTGAGCTGCTCGCCGCCGAGGGGTTGGAGCCGGACGTGTTGTACACCTCCGTGCTGAAGCGGGCCATCACCACCGCCAACCTCGCGCTCGAGGCCGCCGACCGCCAGTGGATCCCCGTGAAGCGGGACTGGCGCCTGAACGAGCGTCACTACGGCGCCCTGCAGGGCAAGGACAAGGCCGCGATCCGCACGGAGTTCGGCGAGGATCAGTTCATGGTCTGGCGCCGCTCCTATGACACTCCGCCGCCGGTGCTGGAGGACTCCTCCGAGTTCTCCCAGGCGGGGGACCCACGCTATGCCGGGCTGGGGGAGGAGTTGCCGCGCACCGAGTGCCTGAAGGACGTGGTGACCCGGCTGCTGCCCTACTGGGACGCCGAGATCGTGCCGGACCTGAAGGCGGGCAAGACCGTGCTGATCGCCGCTCACGGCAACTCCCTGCGCGCCCTGGTCAAGCACCTGGACGGCATCTCGGACCAGGACATCGCCGGGCTGAACATCCCCACCGGCATCCCGCTGTACTACGAGCTGGGCGCGGATCTGAAGCCCGTGAGCGCCGGCCGCTACCTGGACCCGGAGGCCGCCGCCGCCGGTGCCGCCGCCGTGGCCAACCAAGGCGCCAAGTAGCTCCACCCTCCCGCACAGCGGGCGGACGACGTCGGCCGGTCACCTTCCAGTGGAAGGTGACCGGCCGACGTCGTACAACTGGGATCGACCGCGCGGTCAGTCGATGGCGATGATCGGCTCCCACTCGCCGGTGGCGAGGTAGGTGACCTTGCGGGCCACGGACACGCCGTGGTCGGCGAAGCGCTCCAGGAAGCGGGACGCCAGGGTGACGTCCGCGGTGGTGGCGGCGGACGCGGCCCAGGACGGGTCCGCCACCGAGGTGAAGTTCTTCGCGTGCAGATCATTGATGGTGGCGTTGAGCTTCACGATCGCCGAGGCGTGCCGGAGATCGTGGGTGCTGAGCAGCTGCTCCACCTCGCCGGCCACGGCCACCGCGTGATCGGCCATCTGGTGGAAGTCCTCGCGGGCGGACTCCGGGACCACCAGGTCCGGGAAGCGGCGGCGGGCGAGCTGGGCGATGTGGCGGGCGAGGTCACCCATGCGCTCCAGCGAGGAGCTCATCCGGAGGGCGGCCACCACCGTGCGCAGGTCCGCGGCCACGGGGCCCTGCAGGGCGAGCAGCTCGATGGCCTTCTCGTCCAGGGCGGTCTGCAGGTAGTCGATGCGGGCATCGTTGGTGATGACGGACTCGGCGAGCTCTACGTCGGCCTCTTCGAAGGAGGTCTGTGCCTTGGACATGGCCTCACGCACCAGGCCGGCGATCTCCACGAGCTGGTCACCCAGCGACTTAAGATCGGCATGGAACAGTTCACGCATGGATGAGTCCTCTATCAGGCTGGTTGATGGGCCCCTGGGTGCAGGCGGCCGTGGCAGGTCCCTGCGCTTCAGGCACGAGACCGAGCCCATCCTGACGGTGGAAGGTGAACGGAGTCTGAACCGCGGGAACCTTTCCATGGACATTATGCCCGGTCCGGGGCCGTGGCTGCCGCCCCTTCCGTGATGGGTAGTCTGGAGGGCGTGACGGATCCCGTAGTCGTTGGTGTGGTGTGTGGCCTCATCGGCTTGGTGCTCGGTGTGCTCGCCATGTTGGCGTTCCGCGCCTCCGAGCGCAGCCGAGCCGTCCACTTGAACGTGGGCGAGCCGTCCATTCCGGATGGGGCGGCCGAGGTGCTCTCCGTGATCGGCCGCGCCTACGTGCTGGTCGATGCCGTGAACGGGGTGGTCCGGGCCAACCCCTCCGCCTATGCCTTCGGCCTGGTCCGTGGGCACCACCTGGTCCACCAGGACCTGTTCGACCTCGCCGATCGGGTGCGTTCGGACGGGATCATCGTGGACCGCAAGTACGAACTGCCCCGGGGGCCGCTGGGCCAGGGCACCCTGGTGGTGCAGCTGCGGGTGGCGCCGCTGGCGGAGGAGTACATCCTGTTGCTGGCGGACGACCGCACCGAGATCTCCCGCACGGAGGCCATGCGCCATGACTTCGTGGCCAACGTCTCCCACGAGCTCAAGACCCCTGTGGGCGCCATCTCGCTGCTGGCCGAGGCGCTCGACGATGCCGCGGATGACGAGGATGCGGTCCGCCGTTTCGCCGGCCGGATGAGCATCGAATCGGCCCGGCTGGCCGCCCTGGTGCAGGACATCATCGAGCTCTCACGGCTCCAGGGCAAGGACACGGTGCGGGCGGGCGAGCCCGTGGACCTGACCAGGATCGTCAATGAGGCCGTGGACCGCTCCCGGATGCAGGCCGAGGCCCGGGAGATCACCATCCGGGTGGCCGGGGAGTTTCCCTCCATGGTCTTCGGGGACCACGACCAGCTGATGACGGCGCTGCGCAACCTGATCGACAACGCGGTCCGCTACTCGCCGGACGGCACCACCGTGGGCGTGGGGCTGAGGTCGGTCCGCGGTCTGGCGCAGGTGTCTGTCACGGACCAGGGGGTCGGGATCCCGGAGGAGGAGCAGGACCGGATCTTCGAACGGTTCTACCGGATCGACGCCGCCCGGTCCCGCCAGACGGGCGGCACCGGGTTGGGACTCTCGATCGTCAAGCACGTCATCTCGAACCACGGCGGGGAGGTGACGGTCTGGTCCCAGGTGGGGCGGGGCTCCACCTTCACCGTCCGGCTTCCGGAGATGGAGCCCGATGCCGGGCAGCACGAAGGACCTACAGTGACCAAGCGGGGCCCCGGGGCTCCGACCGCCGGGGAAGGAGCCCAATCATGAGTCGAATTCTGATCGTGGAGGACGAGGAGTCGTTCAGCGATCCACTGTCCTACCTGCTGGGCAAGGAGGGATTCGAGGTCGAGGTCGTGGCGGACGGCAACGAGGCCGTGGTGGAGTTCGACCGGGCCGGCGCGGACCTGGTGCTGCTGGACCTCCAACTCCCCGGCATGTCCGGCACCGAGGTGTGCCGCCAGCTGCGCCAGCGTTCCACCGTCCCCGTCATCATGCTCACGGCCAAGGATGCGGAGATCGACAAGGTGGTCGGCCTGGAGCTCGGTGCCGACGACTACGTCACCAAGCCGTACTCCTCCCGCGAGCTCGTGGCCCGGATCCGTGCCGTGCTGCGCCGTCAGGGTGAGCCGGAGGAACTGGTCAGCTCCACCGTGCAGGCCGGGCCCGTGCGGATGGACATCGAGCGCCACGTGGTCTCCGTGGGCGGTGAGCAGGTCTCCCTGCCGCTCAAGGAGTTCGAGCTGCTGGAGATGCTGCTGCGCAACTCCGGGCGCGTGCTGACCCGCGGCCAGTTGATCGACCGGGTCTGGGGATCCGACTACGTGGGGGACACCAAGACCCTCGACGTCCACGTCAAGCGGCTACGCGGGAAGCTCGAACCGGACCCGTCCAACCCGCGGTACCTGGTCACCGTCCGGGGCCTGGGCTACAAGTTCGAGCCCTAAGCCATGCGGAAGCCGTGCGGAAGCCGTGCGGAATGACGAAGGGCCGGCACCTGATGGTGCCGGCCCTTCGTCATGCTGCCTCGCGTTGGGTGGAGGCCCGTGAGGGGAAGAGCCTCAGTGGCCGCCCTCTTCGGCTGCCGGGGTCTCATACAGGTGCTCGTCCGCGGCCGGATCGGCACCGCCCGGGACGAACTCGCGGTACTCGGGCAGGGTGCCGTCCAGGATGGTGATGCCCACGGTGTCGGATTCGCCGTTGACCTCCACGGTGGCGTCCACGATGGTGCCGGGGCGGCCGCCGGAGCTGGGGATGACCTGCTCGTTGGCCGGGTCCTCGAGGATGAGGGATTCCTCGCCCGGAACCGAGAACCGGGTCTGCGTGCCGTCCACGGTGATGCTGACCTCGAGGGGCTCACCGGTGGCGGAGGACAGGGTGCCGATGTACCGGGACTCGGCCTCAGGGGCGCTGGTGATCAGTGCGACGTTGCGCAGTTCCGCACCGCCCACGTCGGCCACGATGCCATCCGAGGGTGCGTAGTGCAGGGTGGTGGCCTGTTGGTTGATGGCGCTGCAGCCGGTGGCGCCCAGCAGGGCGACGGCGGCCAGGCCCGCCACGGAGGCCTTGCGGGCGGTGGCCCTGGAAGCGGCGAACTTCACGGTGTGTACTCCTCGGGTGCGAACGTCGAACGCCGAAGGGTCATCCGGTGTGCGGACACGGGTGATCACACGGCGCAGTGCTGATGTGAGACTACCGTATTGGCCCCCGTGGGCGCGGCGTGCGACTCCCCTGAGACGCCTCGGTGAATGAAGGGCGAATTATGTCGATTCTGAGCCCGAGTGCAAGGAGCGACACAGGTGAGGAAAATGTGACGTGGTAAACTCATGCGGAGGGAAAGGGGCCATCCACATGGTTTTTGAGGTCGGAGAAACAGTCGTCTACCCCCACCACGGTGCGGCGAAGATCGAAGAGATCAAGATGCGCACCGTCAAGGGCGAGGAGAAGATGTACCTCAAGCTCAAGGTCGCCCAGGGGGATCTGACCATCGAGGTCCCGGCGGAGAATGTCGACCTGGTCGGTGTCCGGGACGTGGTGGACCAGGAGGGACTGGAGCGGGTCTTCGGAGTCCTGCAGGCCGAGTTCACGGAGGAACCCACCAACTGGTCGCGCCGGTACAAGGCCAATCTCGAGAAGCTCGCCTCCGGCGATGTCATCAAGGTGGCGGAGGTCGTCCGTGACCTGTGGCGCCGGGACAAGGACCGAGGCCTGTCCGCGGGGGAGAAGCGCATGCTCGCCAAGGCCCGTCAGGTCCTCGTGTCCGAGCTGGCGCTGGCCAAGAAGACCTCTGAGGATGACGCGGCCGAACTGCTGGACGCGACCCTCGCAGCCTAGAGACACGGGAACCCCCTGACGCTGATGAACACCACGGTCCTCATCGTGGCCGCGGGGTCTGGATCACGCCTCCAGGCCGGTGTGCCCAAGGCCCTGGCCGCCCTCGGAGACGGACGGACGCTGCTGGAGCACTGCCTCGAGTCCGTGGCTGCCGCGCACGCCTCCGGAGCCATCGAGCTGAACGCCGTCGCGGTGGTGCTGCCCTCCCGCCAGGGGGCCGCGGCCGCACTCGAGGACGTCTGCCGAACCTTTGCTGCACACCGGGGGATCACCGTACGGAGCGTGCCGGGGGGCGCGGAGCGGGCGGATTCGGTGCGCGCCGGGCTTGCTGCGGTCCGCGCGCTGTCCGGCGAGACCGCTCCCGGTGAGCGGCACGCCGTCCTGGTCCATGACGCGGCCCGGCCCCTCGTGCCCCCCGCCGTGTTCCAGGCCGTGATGACGGCCCTCGGGGAGGGGGCGGCCGCCGCAGTGCCCGCCATTGCGGTGGTGGACACCATCAAGACGGCGGCCGGCACGGACTCGGGAGGTGAACGGGTCACCGGCACCCTGGACCGGTCCGAGCTGCGGGCCGTTCAGACGCCCCAGGGATTCGACCTCTCCGCCCTGGAGGCCGCCCACCGGCGCGCCGAGCGGGAAGGACCTGCCGGCGCCGCCGCACTGACCGATGACGCCATGGCCATGGAGGCCGCCGGCCACCCGGTGGCCGTGGTGCCCGGGGACCCGCTGGGCTTCAAGATCACCACCCCCCTGGACCTGATGCTGGCCAACGCCCTGTTGGACCCGTCGTCCCCGACACCCGAGGAGCGGCACCTGTGACCAGCGCCGAGACCAGTCCCGTGACGAGCCCTGAGGCCAGCCCCGTGCCGCCGCTGCCGCGCACCGGCATCGGCACCGACGTCCACGCCTTCGCCTCGGCCGGCGAGAACCGCGAGTGCTGGGTGGCGGGGTTGCAGTGGCCCGGGGAGCAGGGCCTGTCCGGCCACTCGGATGGTGATGTGGCGGCCCACGCGGCCTGCGATGCGCTGTTCTCCGCCGCCGGGATCGGGGACCTGGGCCGGCACTTCGGGACCTCACGCCCCGAGTGGGCCGGCGCCTCCGGAGGCACCCTGCTGACCGAGGCCGCCCGGCTGGTGCGGGCGGCCGGATTCGGGATCGGCAACGTGGCGGTCCAGGTGGTGGGGAACCGGCCCAAGGTCGGTACGCGGCGTGAGGAGGCCGAGCGCGTGCTGTCCGCGGCGGCCGGTGCACCGGTCTCGGTCTCCGGAACCACCACGGATGGACTCGGACTCACCGGCCGGGGGGAGGGGGTCGCCGCCGTGGCGACCGCCCTGGTCTTTCCGCTCGGTGCCCGGTAGTCGACTAGGATTCCCTTCCGTGGCCCAACGTTTCTATGACACCAAGACCGCAGCGGTGCGGGACTTCGTCCCCCTGACCGAGGGCGAGGTGTCCCTCTACTACTGCGGGGCCACGGTGCAGGGCATGCCGCACGTGGGCCACGTCCGCTCGGCCATCGTCTTCGACATCCTCATCCGGTGGCTCGAGTACACGGGTCTGCAGGTCACGAGTGTCCGCAACGTCACGGACATCGACGACAAGATCCTGGAGAAGTCCGCGGCCTCCTACGGTGAGGACTTCGAGGAGGACGATCACTACCCGGCCGAGGAGCCGTGGTTCGCCCTCGCCTACCGTTTCGAGCAGGAGTTCGCCCGCGCCTACGCCACGCTCGGAGTGCGCCGGCCCACCTATGAGCCCCGCGCCACCGGGCACATCCCGGAGATGTTCGCGCTCATCCACCGCCTCGTGGACGCCGGCCACGCCTACCCCGCCACGGACGGCTCCGGGGACGTGTACTTCGACGTGCGCTCCTGGGACTCCTACGGGGAGCTCACCCGCCAACGGCTCGAGGACCTGCAGGACGCGCCCGACGCCGGCCCGCGCGGCAAGCAGGACCCGCGCGACTTCGCCTTGTGGAAGGGGGCCAAGGAGACCGACCCGGCCACGGCACTGTGGGACTCGCCGTGGGGCCGCGGACGGCCCGGATGGCACCTCGAGTGCTCTGCCATGGCCACCAAGTACCTCGGCAACCACTTCGACATCCACGGTGGCGGGCTGGACCTGCGCTTCCCGCACCACGAGAACGAGCTCGCCCAGTCGGCCGCCGCGGGGGACGGATTCGCGGAGTTCTGGCTGCACAACGGGATGGTGACCTACGAGGGCGAGAAGATGTCCAAGTCGGTGGGCAACACCATCTCTCCCGAGCAGATGCTGGGGCAGGCCCGCCCGAAGGCCGTACGCTACTTCCTCGGCCAGGCCCACTACCGTTCCCAGCTGGACTACCGCCCCACCTCCCTGCAGGAGGCCCAGGCGGCCGTGGAGCGCATCGAGGCGTTCCTGGACCGTGGGGCCGATGTGGTCGCCGAGGCGCAGCTGCGGCGCGAGGAGGCGGCCGCCGTCGCCGCCTCCCTGAGCGGGCAGTCCACCGGGGAGGGAACCGAGGCCGTGTACGTGGCCCAGTTCTCCTCCGTGCCCACGGCGTTCCGCGCCGCCATGGAGGACGATCTGAACGTGCCGCAGGCCCTGGCCGTCCTGCACGATGCGGTCCGCGCGGGCAACACTGCCCTGGCCGCCGGGGACACCGATGCGGTGGAGCAGCACTACGCGGACGTGCAGGCCATGGTGGACGTGCTCGGGCTGGACGACGTCCCGGAGTCGGAGCCCTCGCAGGACCCGGCTGCCCACCATGCCCTCGACACCCTGATCCGCGCCCAACTGGATGCGCGCGCCGCGGCCCGCGAGGCGAAGGACTGGGCCACGGCGGACCGGATCAGGGACACCCTGGCAGCGGCCGGCGTGGTGGTGGAGGACTCCGCCGGGGGCGCCCGCTGGTCCCTGCAGTAGCGGGCGGGCCGGGCCGTAGACTGGGGACAGTCCCGACCGTCGCCAGAAAGGCAACTCCACCATGGCCTCAGCACCACGCTCAGGATCCTCCCGCGGCAACAGCGGAAAGAAGGGTCCTCTCAAGGGCACCGGTGGTCACGGCCGCAAGGCGCTCGAAGGCAAGGGGCCGACCCCGAGGGCCGAGGACCGGGAGTACCACAAGGCGCACCGTGGCAAGCAGCTCTCCGAGCGCTCCGCAGCCCGCAGCCCGGCCAGTCGCAACACCCGCTCGCGGCATGCCGATGAGACGGTGGCCGGCCGCAATTCGGTGGTGGAGGCGCTGCGCGCGTCCATCCCCGCGAAGGCCCTGCACGTGGCCACCCGGATCGAGATGGACGAGCGGGTCCGTGAGGCGCTGAAGTTGGCCGCCGAGCGCGGCGTGCCCGTGCTGGAGAACTCCAAGCCCGAGCTGGACCGGATGACGGATGACTCCGTGCACCAGGGCCTCGTGCTGCAGGTCCCGCCGTATCAGTACGCCGAGCCCCTCGAGCTCGCCCGCGAGGCCCTGGAGCGGTGGGAGAAGGGCTACGCCACCGCGCCCCCGCTGTTCATCGCGCTGGACGGGATCACGGATCCGCGCAACCTGGGCGCGATCCTCCGCTCGGCCGCGTCCTTCTCCGCGCACGCCGTGGTGGTGCCCTCCCGCCGGTCCGTGGGCGTGACCGCCACGGCGTGGAAGACCTCCGCCGGTGCGGCCGCCCGGGTCCCCGTGGCCCAGGCGGGCAATCTCAACACCGCGCTCAAGGAACTCAAGAAGCTCGGCGTCTTCGTGCTGGGGCTCGACGGCGGCGGGGACCGGTCCCTGCCCGGGCTGCCGCTGGCCACGGAGCCGGTCTGCCTCGTGGTCGGCTCGGAAGGCAAGGGCCTGTCCCGGCTGGTGCGGGAGAACTGCGACCAGATCGTGTCCATCCCGATCGCCTCGGAGATGGAGTCACTGAACGCGTCCATGGCGGTGGGCATCTCCCTGTATGAGATCGCCGTCCAGCGTGGAGCCAGCCGGGGCCGATGAGTGTGACGTCCCAGCCCACCGGGTCCATTCCGGTGCAGCTGCGCCACGTCTCCGGGCACCGCTCACGCCCCTTTCCGCTTGGAGTCGCGGAGTCCGTGTTGGGCGTGGCGGAGGTGGACGGTGCCGTGAACCTGGCGGTCTACGCCCCCGGGGTCGCCGCGCTGGACGTGGTGTTCACGGACGCAGGGTTTCCCGTGGACGCCGTGCCGAGCCCCGAGGACCTGCACCGGGCTCCGCTGTTCGATGTCACGGACCACGTGCACCACGGCACGGTACCCGGCCTGGGGTATGGCAGCCTCTACGCACTGGTGGCCCGTGACCGGAGGATCCCCGGGGTGTCCCGTACCGGCCGCAGGACCTCCGGCAGGGGGAAGGTCCTGCCGCAGCTTCTGTTGGACCCCTACGGCGATGCCGTGGTGGAGCGCGGCGGCGTGTTCTGGTCCACGCGCGTGTCAGGGGACTTCGAGTGGAACGGTGCCGCCAAGCCGCATACCCCACTGCGGGACACCATCATCTATGAGGCCCACGTGATCGGGCAGACCAAGCTCCACCCGGGGATCCCTGAGGAGCTGCGCGGCACGTACGCCGGGCTGGCCCACCCCGTCATGCTGGAGTACCTGACGTACCTGGGGGTCACGGCGGTGGAGCTGCTGCCGGTCCATCACCACCGGGACGAGGACCACCTGCAGGCGGAGGGGCTGCAGAATTACTGGGGGTACAACACCGTCAGCTTCTTCGCTCCTCATCCCGGCTATGCCACGGCGGCAGCGCAGGCCGCCGGTCCCCGCGCCGTCCAGGACGAGTTCAAGGGCATGGTCAAGCTGCTCCACGAGGCCGGCATCGAGGTGCTGCTGGACGTGGTCTACAACCACACGGCCGAGGAGGGCCCGGGTGGGCCGACCTTCTGCTGGCGGGGGCTCGGAGACGAGCACTACTACCGGCATGACGCCGCCGGCCGGTACCTGGACACCACCGGATGCGGCAACGCCCTGAACTTCAACGACCCGCAGGTGGTGCGGATGACCGTGGACTCGTTGCGGCGCTGGGTGACCGACTTCCAGATCGACGGGTTCCGCTTCGACCTGGCCGTCACCATGTGCCGGGACGGCGCCCATCACTACACCAATCGGCACCCGTTCCTCGTGGCCGTACAGGCGGATCCCGTGCTGGCCGGGACCAAGCTCATCGCCGAGCCGTGGGACGTGGGCATCGGGGGCTGGAAGACCGGGCACTTCCCTGCCGGCTGGTCCGATTGGAACGACCGATTCCGGGACGTGGTCCGGGACTTCTGGGTGGCTGACCGCGGGGCCATGGAACACGGCGGCCAGGGTGGATCCACTGCCCGCCTGGCTGACAGCCTGTCCGGATCCGCCGGGTTGTTCGAGGCCTCGGGGCGTTCGGCGCTGGCCTCCGTCAACCTGGTGACAGCCCATGACGGGTTCACCCTGGCGGACCTCGTGTCCTACAACGAGAAGCACAATGAGGCCAACCGTGAGGACAACCGGGACGGCAATTCACACAACCGCTCCTACAACCACGGCGCCGAGGGGCCCACGGAGGACGTGGACATCCTCGAGTCCCGCGCCCAGACGGCCCGGAACGTGATGGCCACCCTGTTGCTGTCCCTGGGCGTGCCCATGATCACCGCCGGTGATGAGATCGGGCGCAGCCAGGGCGGCAACAACAACGCCTACTGCCAGAACAACGGGATCTCGTGGACGGACTGGGACCTCGATGAGCGGCAGGAGCGCATGCTCGCCACCACGCGCCGCCTGATCGCGGTCCGCAAGGCGTTCCTGGCCGGCCAGCCCTACTCCTACCCGGCCCGGGACCTCGGCTACCTCAAGTGGTTCAACGAGGAGGGGCAGCCGATGACCGAGGCGGCCTGGGCGGACTCCGGGCATCGACTGCTGCAGCTGCTGATCGGTGTCCCCGGTGGCCGCAGCACCGGGTTGATCGTGTTCAACGGCGGGCTGGAGACGGTGCCCTTCCGGCTGCCGGTGCCAGAGGAACTGCGCGGCATCACCGGTGAGCACGGGGCGGAACTGCAGGCCTTCACGCTGCAGCTCTCGACGGCCCTCCACGGTGAGCTTCGCCGCGGGGCCCTCTTTGCCCCGGGGGACCGGGATAAGATCGAGGCCAGCTCGATCACCCTCTACTCCGTCTGACCCACCCCCCCGCAACTGGGGGTCGAATCCGGCCCATCTACTCGAGGGTAACCCGAAGAATTGGGCCGGATTCGACCGCCAGATGATCGCAGGCAAGAGCTGGGGAATATTGGCCCGGTCTTCCACAGCGTGCGGTCGGGTCATGGACATCCCCAACGACGCCGGCCCGGCCAGCGGGGCGGCCGACGTTCACCGAGTCTGGGCACATGGATACCCCAGACATTGTCACGGTGGCCCAAGCACGTTCTCTGGGCACGTCTCGCAAGACCCTCCGTGGGAGGAAGGCCGAACGCCACCTGCACGGCATCTACAGCCCGGTTCGCCGGGGACGGGATGCCCTGACCCTTCACCGTTCGCTCCTTCGGGCCGCAACCTTCGCCGGCACCGACGTGGCCTCGCACGAATCCGCGGCCGTGTTGTGGGGGTTTCCTGACGTCGACCCGCCGAAGGACCTGAATCTGTTGTCCATCGCCGGTGACCGGCGGGCCCGGGTGAAAGGCATGACAGGGCGCCGTGGCTTGGTCCTGCCGGAGGAGACGGTGGTGCTGGACGGGGTCGACGTGACCACTCCGGCCAGGACCTGGCTGGACCTGGCCCGAACATCCGGGGTGACGCGCCTGATCCTCTGGGCGGACTGGCTGTTCAACCCCGTGTGGGGCGGTGACTGGGACCGCCAACCCCTGAGCACCCCGGACGGCCTCAGGACTCTTCTGGACAGACACCGCGGCAAGCCCGGCATCCGCAAGGCACGTCTCGCCGCCGAGCGTGCCCGCGTCGGGTCGGACTCGCACAGGGAGACCCAGCTCCGCCTGGCCCTGGTGGATGCGGGGCTGCCGGAACCTGCCGTGAACCAGTGGATCTATGACCCGGTCACGGGCGAACGCATCCACCGGGGTGACCTCACCTACGACGAGGTGCGGATCGATCTGGAGTACGAGGGCGAACACCACTCTGAGAAGGGACAGGTGCAGCGGGATATCGCCAGGTCTGAGCGGCTACACCAAGCGGACTGGCTGGAGCTACGGTTCAGCTCGTACCACGCCCGGAACAACTGGCTCCCCGCCATCCTCAGGACCCGGGAGGCCCTGATCTCCCGAGGATGGTCTCCCACTGGCAACTGACGGTCAGATCCGGCCCGAATTCTCGGGGAACTCACGACGAAACGGGCCGGATCTGACCTCCAGTTGCGATGGAGGTGTCAGCCGGCATTGACCACCAGGGCCATCTCGGCAGGGGAGGCCAGCAACTCGTGCTGCGGGACCACGCGGACGGAGTAGCCGAAGGCGCCGGAGCGGTCGATCACCAGTGAACCGGTGAACTGCCAGCGGCCGTCCCCGAGGTCCTGGGCCGGTGCCAGCTCCAGGACGTGGGTGTTCATCAGACTGTCCTCCTCGAGGGCGCCGGAGGGCTTGGTGGTGACCCGGCCGTACACGGCCTGCACGCACACGTCCTCGGGGGAGAGCCCGTCCAGGTGGACGTAGGCGGAGACCTGCATCTCGTCGCCCACCTGGGGCTCCTCGGTGACCCCGAGCGAGTCCACGTGCTCCACGGTTACCGAGGCGAAGCTCTCTCGGATCCTGCTCTTCCAGGCGGCGAACTCGCGAGCCCGGGCGTAGTCGTCGGCGTCCAGTAGGCGGCCGGCCAGTGCGGCCGGCCGGTACAGGTCCCGCACGTAGTCCTGCACCATCCGGTCGGCGGACATGGCCGGGCCCAGGGTGGCCATCGTGTGCTTGACCATGGCCAACCACTGGTGGGGGACCCCGTCCGTGGACGCCGCGGACGGACCCGCGGCGCCGGCCTGGTCGGAACTCTCGGCACCGTAGAAGCGGGGCACGAGCTCCTTCTCGAGCAGGTCGTAGAGAGCTGCGGCCTCCACATCATCGCGCTCATCGGGTGACGCCGCGGAGGAGGCGGTCGGGATGGCCCAGCCGTTCTCCCCGTCGTACATCTCATCCCACCAGCCGTCCAGGACGGACAGGTTCAACCCGCCGTTCATGGCCACCTTCATCCCGGAGGTGCCGCACGCCTCCAGCGGTCGTAGGGGATTGTTGAGCCAGACGTCGCAGCCGGGCATCAGGGTGGAGGCCATCTGGATGTCGTAATTCGGCAGGAAGACGATCCGGTGGCGGACCTCCGGGTCATCGGTGAACCGCACCATCTCCTGGATCATCAGCTTGCCCTGCTCGTCGGCGGGGTGGGACTTTCCGGCCACCACGAGCTGGACGGGGTGCTCCGGGTGGGTCAGCAGCCGCTTGAGGCGGTCCGGGTCACGCAGCATCAGGGTCAGTCGCTTGTAGGTGGGTACGCGCCGGGCGAAGCCGATCGTCATGACGTTCTCGTCTAGCACGGTGTCGGTCCACGTCAGCTCAGCCTCAGACGCCCCTCGCTTGCTCCAGGAGGAGCGCAGCCGGGCCCGGACGTCGGTGATCAGGGCCCGCCGCAGGGTCCTGCGCATCTCCCAGAGCTCCGCGTCGGGGACGTCGAACACGCGCTGCCAGTCGTGCCCGGCCACGGCGGAGGCGCCGAACAGCTCGATCGCCCGGGAGGAGACGGTGTCCGAGACCCAGGTGGGGGCGTGCACGCCGTTGGTGATGGAGCCGATCGGCACCTCGTCGGCGTCGAACCCCGGCCAGAGGCCCTTGAACATCTCGCGCGAGACCTCCCCGTGGAGCCGGGCCACCCCGTTGGCTCGCTGTCCCAGGCGCAGGCCCATGACGGCCATGTTGTGCACGGAGGGGTTGCCGTCCTCGTAGTCCTCGGCACCCAACGCCAGCACGCGCTCCACCGGCACACTCGGAGCCAGGCCGGAGTGGAAGAACTGCTCGACGAGGGTCCTGTCGAACCGGTCGATCCCCGCCGGCACGGGCGTGTGGGTGGTGAACACGGTGGACGCCCGGACGGAGCTCAGCGCCGTCTCCCAGTCCAGGCCGGCGGACATGAGCTCCTCGATCCGCTCGATGCCCTGGAACCCGGCGTGGCCCTCATTGGTGTGATAGACGGAGGGTGCGCTGGTCTCGGTGAGCCGTGCGTGTAGACGCAGGGCCTTGACCCCGCCCATCCCGAGCAGCAGTTCCTGCTGCAGCCGCTGGTCTCCCTCGCCACCGTACAGACGGTCCGTGATGGACCGGGCCGTGTCGTCGTTGGCCGGGACGTTGGAGTCCAGCAGCAGCAGGGGGACGCGCCCGACGTCGGCCCGCCACACCTGGGCATGCAGCGTCCGGCCGGCAGGCAGCGGCAGCGCAACGAGGGCGGCGGAACCGTCCGCCTCCTTCAACAGCGTCAGCGGCAGGTTGTCCGGGTCCAGGACGGGATAGGTCTCCATCTGCCAGGCGTCCCGGGACAGTGACTGTTTGAAGTAGCCGGACTGGTAGAGCAGGCCCACGCCGATGATCGGCACGCCCAGGTCCGAGGCGGACTTCAGGTGATCCCCAGCCAGGATGCCCAGGCCACCCGAGTACTGCGGCAGCACGGCGGTGATGCCGAACTCCGGGGAGAAGTAGGCGATGGGGCGCGGGCCGGCGTCGTCTGCTCCTCCGCCAGCTCCTCCGCCTGGTCCGGCCTCCGTGCCCCAGTAGTCCTGCTGGAACCAGCGGTCCTGGCTCAGGTACCGGTCCAGGTCCGCCGTGGCCTCCTGGACCCTGGCGACGATGGACTCGTCGGCGGCCAGTTCGGCCAGCCGGTGGCGGTCGAGGGAGCCCAGCAGGGCCACGGGGTCCTGGTTCAGCTCGGACCAGGCCTGGGGATCCAGGTCTCGGAACAGGTCCTTGGTCTGGGGATGCCAGGACCACCGCAGGTTGGTGGCCAGGTGGCTCAGGCCGGAAATGGACTCGGGCAGGTGGGTGCGCACGGTAAAACGACGGATTGCCTTCACAAGGCCCATTATCCACGGGCCGTTCCGCTCTGGCGGCCGGTGGGATGAACCGTGGCCGACGCGGGGTTGACCACCGGTTGAACCCTCGGCCACCAGTTCGCCGCCCCGGCGGCCTGCGGCCTCGACGGGCCATCATTTCGTCCTGATCAGTGGCCACCGGGGCATCCCGGCGGTAACGTCGGGAGCGTGGGCACTGCCAAGAATTCCAGCAACTCCGTCCGATCCCGTCGAGTGCAGATGTTCAGCACCGAGGTCAGGGTCGGGCGCATCCCGATCACCGGCGTGCAACCGAGCGTCCAGTGTGGGGCGGTTCCCGCCAAGGCCGTCATCGGGGAGGACATCCCGGTCCGCGCCACCGTGTTCCGCGAGGGCCATGACCGGCTCGGTGCCACCGCTGTGCTCCACGGCCCGGACGGCGCCGAGGTCCAGCGGGTGCGCATGACCGAGGGTGCGCCGGGGCTGGACGAGTACCGGGCCATCCTGCGCCCGGCCGCCGTGGGCCTCCACACCCTCACAGTGGAGGGTTGGTCCGATCCCTTGGCCACGTGGCACCACGCCGCCACCGTCAAGATCGAGGCCGGGGTGGACGTGGAGCTGATGCTGGCCGAGGGTGGCGCCCTGTTCCGCCGGGCCGCAGCGGACCCGGAGCGTTCCGAGGCGGACCGCTCCGTCTTGGCCCGTGCGGTGCGCGGCCTGGAGGATGCCTCCCGGGACACGGCCCAGCGTCTCGCCGCCGCCGATGACCCGGACCTCACGGAGGCCCTGGCGGCCCGCCCCATCCGCGACTTCGTCTCCGCCTCCCCGGCGTTCCCGCTGGACGTGCAGCGTTCGCTCGCGGGCCGTGGCGCCTGGTACGAGTTCTTCCCCCGGTCCGAGGGGGCGGTCTACCATCCGGAGTCCGGGACCTGGGACTCCGGGACGTTCACGACGGCGGCCGGCCGGCTCCCAGCCGTGGCGGACATGGGCTTCGACGTCATCTACCTGCCGCCCATCCACCCGATCGGGCGGACGCACCGCAAGGGGCCCAACAACTCCCTGACGGCCGGACCCCAGGACCCCGGGTCGCCGTGGGCGATCGGTTCCGAGGACGGCGGCCATGACGCCATCCATCCGGAACTGGGGACCGTGGAGGACTTCGCGGGATTCGTGGCCCGGGCGGAGGAGCTGGGCCTGGAGGTCGCCCTCGACCTGGCCCTGCAGTGCTCCCCGGACCACCCCTGGGTCACCGAGCACCCGGAATGGTTCACCACCCAGGTGGACGGGACCATCGCCTATGCGGAGAACCCGCCGAAGAAGTACCAGGACATCTACCCGCTGAACTTCGACAACGACCCCCGCGGTCTGCGCCGCGCCGTGTTGAAGATGGTGGAGCTGTGGATCGCCCGGGGGGTGAGGATCTTCCGCGTGGACAACCCGCACACCAAGCCCCTGTGGTTCTGGGAATGGCTGATCGCCAAGGTGCACCGGCGCCACCCGGAGGTGGTCTTCCTGGCCGAGGCCTTCACCCGGCCGGCCATGATGCATGCCCTCGGCCGCGCCGGGTTCCAGCAGTCCTACTCCTACTTCACGTGGCGGAACACCCGGGAGGAGATCGCGGAGTACCTGCACGAGGTCACGGCTGTGACCCCCGCCTACTACCGTCCGAACTTCTTCGTCAACACCCCGGACATCCTCACCGAGTACCTGCAGTTCGGCGGTCCGGCGGCGTTCAAGATCCGTGCCGTCCTGGCGGCCATGTCCAACCCGATGTGGGGTATGTACGCCGGCTTCGAACTGTTCGAGCATGTGGCCCGGGCGGGTGCCGAGGAGTACGTGGACAACGAGAAGTACCAGTTCCGGCCCCGCGACTTCGCCGCCGCCGAGGTCCGCGGTGAGTCCCTGGCCCCGTTCATCACCCGGCTCAACGGTTTCCGCCGGGAGCATCCGGCGCTGCAGGACCTGCAGAACCTCACGCTGCACACCGCGGACAACGAGGAGATCCTGGTGTTCTCCAAGTCCCGCCGGCATAAGCCGGAGGGGCAGCACCCGGCCCCGGCCGGTGCCGGGCAGTCCTCGGCGTTGCCGGGGCACGCCGACACGGTGATCGTGGTGGTGAACTGCGATCCCCACGCTGCGCGCGAGGCCACCGTCTCGCTCGATCTCTCCGCCCTGGACCTGCGGCCGCGGGACGTGGACGCCGAGGGCCGGTTCGAGGTCGAGGACCTGATCACCGGAGCCCGCTGGCGCTGGGGCGAGGCGAACTATGTCCGGCTGGACCCGGCCGTGGAGCCCGCCCACGTGTTGCGGATCGTGCGGGAGGACTGATGGCCCAGTCCTTCCAGCAGCACACGCACGGGATCTCCCACGATCCGGACTGGTTCCGCACCGCGGTGTTCTACGAGGTCCTCGTACGGGCCTTCCATGATGACAACGGGGACGGCTCCGGGGACTTCGAGGGGCTGATCAACAAGCTGGACTACCTGCAGTGGCTCGGCATCGACTGCCTGTGGGTGCCGCCGTTCTACCGTTCACCGCTGCGGGACGGCGGCTATGACATCGCGGACTACTACGAGGTGCTGGACGAGTTCGGCACCGTCTCGGACTTCAAGCGCCTCGTGGCAGAGGCCCACGCCCGGGGCCTGCGGGTGATCATCGACCTCCCGCTGAACCACACCTCGGACCAGCATCCCTGGTTCCAGGAGTCTCGCTCGGACCCGGACGGGCCCTACGGGGACTTCTTCGTGTGGAGTGACACGGATGACAGGTACCAGGACGCGCGGATCATCTTCGTGGACACGGAGGAGTCCAACTGGACGTTCGACCCGGTGCGCCGGCAGTTCTTCTGGCACCGGTTCTTCTCCCACCAACCGGACCTGAACTTCGAGAACCCCGAGGTGATCGAGGCGCTGTTCGACGTGGTCCGGTATTGGATGGACATGGGCGTGGACGGTTTCCGTGCCGACGCCATCCCCTACCTCTTCGAGGAGGAGGGCACCGATTGCGAGAATGATCCGCGCACCCATGTCTTCCTGCGGGACCTGCGGGCCATGGTGGATGCGGAGTACCCGGGGCGCGTCATCATCGCCGAGGCCAACCAGCCGCCGCAGGACGTGGTGGACTACTTCGGCTCCGTGGAGGACCCGGAATGCCACATGTGCTTCCACTTCCCGATCATGCCGAAGATCTTCTACGCCCTGCGGGACCACAAGGCCACCGCCATCCTCGAGGCGCTCGCCGAGACCCCGCAGATCCCGGCGGGGACCCAGTGGGGCACGTTCCTGCGCAACCATGACGAGCTCACCCTGGAGATGGTCACCCCGGAGGAACGTCAGGCGATGCTCGGCTGGTATGCCCCCGACTCCCGCATGCGGGCGAATGTGGGCATCCGCCGCCGGCTGGCCTCGCTGCTGGACAACTCCCGCTCCGAGCTCGAGCTGATCCACGCACTGCTGCTGGCCCTGCCCGGTTCACCGTTCCTCTACTACGGGGACGAACTCGGGATGGGCGACAACATCTGGCTCGATGACCGGGACGCCTCCCGCACCCCCATGCAGTGGAACCCGGACCGCAACGCCGGGTTCTCGGCGGCTGATCCGGGCAAGCTGTACCTGCCTGTGATCCAGTCGCTGGTCTACCACTACAACCACGTCAACGTGGAAGCCCAGCTGGCCTCGAACGGATCGCTGCTGCACTGGGTCCGGGAGACCCTGGCCGTGCGGAAGCGGCATCCCGTGTTCGGACTCGGGGACTTCGCCGTGGTCCCGGCCGAGACGGAACAGATCCTGGCCTTCGTGCGGGACCTGCCGGCAGCCCAGAGCGGGGAACACTATCCGGAGACCGTGCTGTGCGTGTTCAACCTCGCCCCGGAGCCGGTGGCCACGTGGCTGAGCGTGCCCGGCTACGAGGGGCGGGGCCTGCGGGACGTCTTCGGCGGCCGGCCCTTCCTGGACGTCGGAGAGGACGGCCGGCTGCCGGTCACGCTGCCCGGCCATGGCTTCTACTGGCTGCGCCTGCGCACCGGTCCCGAGCTGATGCCGGGCGTGGATCCGGTCAAGGCGGCCGATCTGGCGGACCGGCCCAACCCCTACACCACAACGCTGCCGGTCATCGCTCCGGCACCGTCCGCCGGGAACACACCGTGACGCCGGCACCGGGCGGGCCCTCCTCGGAGCAGCCTGCCGCCTCGCTGAGCCAGTTGCTGGCCGATTGGTTGACGGTACAGCGGTGGTTCCCCCTGCAGGGTGGGTTCGAACTGCACCGCGCCGGTGGGATTCGGCTCGCCGAGGGCACGGACCTCCCGCAGCCAGACGTCGGCGTCCAGCTCCAGCTGCATGTGCTCGTGGTCACGCCGGACGGTGGCGCCCGTGGTGAGCGGGCCGGTTCGGGTGAGGGGGCCGTCGTCGTCTCCGTCCCGGTGGCTCTGCGGAGCCGGGAGCTCGAGGGCGCGGAGCAGGCCCTGATCGGCCGCTGGGCGGGCAGGGCTGGGACCCGTTGGGTCTATGACGGCACCCAGGACCCGGCGTTCCTGGCCGCGTGGCTGGAGATGATGCGCCGCGAGCTGCCCACCGCGGACGGCCGTTCCGCAGGTCACGCCTACGCGGACTTCGCCGAATGGCCGGCCTTCGGCGCCGCCAGCCTGCGTGCTCGCGTGCTCCAGGGCGAACAGTCCAACACCTCCGTGGTGGTGGACGCCGCCCGCGGCCCGCTGATCCTCAAGTTCTTCCGCGTGCTGGCCGCGGGTGCCAATCCCGACGTCGAGATCGGCCTGGCGCTCTCCGCCGCCGGTTCCCGGGAGGTGCCGGTGACCTTCGGTTCCGTGACGGCGGGCTGGCAGCGCGCCGGCGGGACCGAGACCGGGCCCGAAGGTGTTGTGGACGTCGCCGATGCCGCCGCCGACGCTGACCCCGAAGCCGTGGACACCGGGCAGGTGTGCGTACTGCGCGAGTTCATCACCGGATCGCGTGATGCCTGGCGCGAGGCCACCGATGCGGCGGCCGCCGGACGTGACTTCACGGCGGAGGCCGCCGGCATCGGGGCGGCCACCGGGCGGCTGCACCGGGGTCTCGCCGAGGCCTTCGGCACGCGCTCCACCGGGCGGCACGCGACCGAGGCCTTGTCCGCGCTCGCCGAACGCGTGGCCTGGGGCTGGCGTCAGGCGGGCGAGAGCGTGGGCCTGGAACTCGCGGGTCCGGTCCACGCGGTCATCGAATCGCTCCGGGCCCCTGAGCTGGCGGACGGAGTGCCCCCGCTGCAGCGAATCCATGCCGACTACCACCTGGGTCAGGTCCTGGTCTCGCCGCAGCATCAGGCCGAGACCGCAGCCGGCTCTGAACCCTGGCGTTGGACGGTGCTCGACTTCGAGGGCGAGCCCCTGCGCGCGGCGCACGAGCGTTCCGGCTGGGACCTGCCGCTGCGGGACGTGGTGGGGATGCTGCGTTCCTTCGACTACGCCGGTGCGCTCTCCGGGGCCACCGGGTGGACGGGGCCGGTACAGCGGGCCTTCCTGGCGGGCTACGGGCAGGCGGCCGGCAGCCCGGTGGACACCGCCTCCCCGGTCTTCACGGCCCTGATGCTGGACAAGGCACTGTATGAGACCGTCTACGAACTGCGCCACCGGCCTGACTGGGTCCATGTCCCGGTGGCCGCCGCCCGCGACGTCCTGCGGGGCCGTGCGGAGGCGGATACGGTGAGGATGGACGTGGAAGCGTCACCCCGGGGCGAGGGCCTGCCCCACAGCCAGAGCACCACCCAGGAGGATGCCGTGGAACGGGATGAAGCAGCCGATGCCGTCGAGTCGACCGGGGGACCCGGAGACGGGATGCGAGCACTGGAGGTCCACACAGAGGTCCTCGACGCCGTGGCGCACGGCCGTTACCACCAGCCGCATGAGGTGCTCGGCGCCCACCTGGGGGAGGCCGGCAGTGTGACCTTCCGCGTCTTGCGGCCGCAGGCCGAGGAGGTCTCCGTGGTGCTGGACGACGGCACGCGGGTGCCGCTTCGCCATGAGCACGACGGCATCTGGGTCGGGACGGCCGCGGTGGTCGAGGAGGGCCATGTCCCGGGATACAGCCTGAGCGTGGCCTACCCCGGGGTCGCCGCGACGGAGCAGGACGACCCGTACCGATACCTGCCCACGGTGGGGGAGCTGGACCAGCACCTGTTGCGGGAGGGCCGTCACGAGACCCTGTGGACGGTGCTGGGGTCCCGGGTGCGCCATTACTCATCGCCCCGTGGGGAGATCACCGGGACCTCCTTCGCCGTGTGGGCCCCCAACGCCCTGGCGGTGCGGGTCAAGGGGGACTTCAACGGCTGGGACGGGCGTCAGCACGCGATGCGGTCCCTGGGTGATTCTGGGGTCTGGGAGATCTTCGTGCCGGGGGTGGGCGCCGGCTCGGTGTACAAGTACAGCCTGCTGGGCCGGGACGGGACCTGGCGGGACAAGGCTGATCCCATGGCCCGCTGGACCGAGGTACCGCCGGCGTCCGGTTCCCGAGTGGACGACTCCCGATACTCCTTCGGGGACGAGGCATGGATGCAGCGGCGGGCCGAGACCGATCCGCACCAGGGGCCGATGAGCGTCTACGAGGTGCACATCGGCTCCTGGCGGCCCGGCCTGTCCTATCGCGAACTCGCGGACCAACTGGTGGAGTACGTGTCCTGGCAGGGCTTCACCCACGTGGAGTTCATGCCGGTGGCCGAGCACCCCTTCGGCGGGTCCTGGGGATATCAGGTCACGGGGTACTACGCACCCACCTCACGATTCGGCGCCCCGGACGATTTCAAATACCTCGTGGACCGGCTGCACCAGGCCGGGATCGGGGTCCTGCTGGACTGGGTTCCCGCCCACTTCCCCAAGGACGAGTGGGCCCTGGCCCAGTTCGACGGGCAACCCCTGTACGAGTACGCCGACCCCAGGAAGGGTGAACACCCGGACTGGGGGACCCTCGTGTTCGACTACGGGCGGACCGAGGTGCGCAACTTCCTGGTGGCCAACGCGCTGTACTGGCTGGAGGAGTTCCACATCGACGGGCTGCGCGTGGACGCCGTGGCCTCCATGCTCTATCTCGACTACTCCCGCGAGGACGGCCAGTGGGTGCCCAACCAACACGGCGGCAACCACAATCTGGAGGCGATCAGCTTCCTGCAGGAGACCACCGCCACGGCGTACCGGCGCAACCCCGGGATCATGATGATCGCCGAGGAGTCCACGGCCTTCTCCGGGGTCACCGCGCCCACCGACCATGATGGCCTGGGCTTCGGGCTGAAGTGGAACATGGGGTGGATGCACGATTCGCTCTCCTACCTGGCCGAGGATCCGGTGAACCGGAAGTGGCACCACAGCGAGATGACGTTCTCCCTGGTCTATGCCTGGAGCGAGAACTACGTGCTGCCGCTCTCGCATGACGAGGTGGTGCACGGCAAGGGGTCGCTCCTGCACAAGATGCCGGGAGACCGCTGGCAGCAGTTGGCCACCCTGCGGGCCTACTACGGGTTCATGTGGGCGCACCCGGGAAAGCAGCTGCTGTTCATGGGCTCGGAGTTCGGCCAGGAGTCCGAGTGGAAGGAATCCCACGGCCTGGACTGGTGGTTCACGGACACGCCCCAGCACAAGGGCCTGATGAAGACGGTGCGGGACCTCAACGGGCTCTACCGGGATGCTCCCGAACTCTGGAGCCAGGACCATGCTCCGGCCGGGTTCCAGTGGATCGACCAGAACGATGGCGACCGGAACGTCTTCTCCTTCATCCGGTGGTCGGCCCCGGAGGCCAGCGGGGGTGAGGCGCGGCCGATGGTCTGCCTCTCCAACTTCTCCGGCAATCCCCATCACGGTGTCCACCTGGGGCTGCCGTTCACCGGGGAGTGGGAAGCGGTCCTCAATACGGACGACACCACCTATGGGGGTTCCGGCACCGGGATCGGCACGGGCGGAAGGCTGATGGCTGCCGAGCGACCGTGCCACGGCCAACCCGCCTCGGCAGAGATCACCGTGCCGCCCCTGGCCACCGTGTACTTCCGGCCGGTCCGGTAGGGACCTTCACCGCCAGAACCCAGGGCGCACGACGTCGGCCGGCCACCTCCGCAGGGGAGGTGGCCGGCCGATTTTGCGAAGCCGGGGAAAGCTGTGTATTGTCTTCTCTTGTGCCAAGGCGCGAAAGCCAGAAAAGCTTTCGGACCTGAAACACCGAGAATCCGCGGAAATCCGAGGATCCGAGGGGTTTCGCGGCACCGGGGAAGCCGCAAGGCGGAACCGCTGGCAAAACCCAGGCAAATCTGAGGGACCACGGTCCGGAAGAACAGCCCGGCACGGTGGTTTGACACCGAGTCGAGAACGGGTCTAAGCTAGAAAAGTTGCTCCGGAGCAACAAGCCAGTCGCTGATACGGCGGCCTGAAGGTCCGGAACAGCAAAAACAGGACTTCGGTTCTCACCAAGAAAATCGCCGGAAACGCCGATTTGACGGGAAGGAAACGAAGAACTAAGCTTGAAAAGCCGCAGATGAGAAAAGCAAAGATTTCACCGGTTATCCGGATTCCTTGTGAGTAGTCATCATGTGCCTGTTGTTTGAGAACTCAATAGTGTGCCAAGTTTGTTGATGCCAATTTTTTGAAATTGGTTATGCCGCTGGTGCGCACCCCGTGTGTGCTGGTGGTGATTGCCATGGATTGAATGATGGCTGGCCTGGTTTTCCGCTGGGTTGGTTGTTGTTTCTTTAGTAATTTTTTACGGAGAGTTTGATCCTGGCTCAGGATGAACGCTGGCGGCGTGCTTAACACATGCAAGTCGAACGCTGAAGCCCCAGCTTGCTGGGGTGGATGAGTGGCGAACGGGTGAGTAACACGTGAGTAACCTTCCCTTGACTCTGGGATAAGCCCGGGAAACTGGGTCTAATACCGGATACGACCTCCTGCCGCATGGTGTGGGGGTGGAAAGATTTATCGGTTTTGGATGGACTCGCGGCCTATCAGCTTGTTGGTGAGGTAATGGCTCACCAAGGCGACGACGGGTAGCCGGCCTGAGAGGGTGACCGGCCACACTGGGACTGAGACACGGCCCAGACTCCTACGGGAGGCAGCAGTGGGGAATATTGCACAATGGGCGCAAGCCTGATGCAGCGACGCCGCGTGAGGGATGACGGCCTTCGGGTTGTAAACCTCTTTCAGTAGGGAAGAAGCGAAAGTGACGGTACCTGCAGAAGAAGCGCCGGCTAACTACGTGCCAGCAGCCGCGGTAATACGTAGGGCGCGAGCGTTATCCGGAATTATTGGGCGTAAAGAGCTCGTAGGCGGTTTGTCGCGTCTGCCGTGAAAGTCCGGGGCTTAACCCCGGATCTGCGGTGGGTACGGGCAGACTAGAGTGCAGTAGGGGAGACTGGAATTCCTGGTGTAGCGGTGAAATGCGCAGATATCAGGAGGAACACCGATGGCGAAGGCAGGTCTCTGGGCTGTTACTGACGCTGAGGAGCGAAAGCATGGGGAGCGAACAGGATTAGATACCCTGGTAGTCCATGCCGTAAACGTTGGGCACTAGGTGTGGGGGACATTCCACGTTTTCCGCGCCGCAGCTAACGCATTAAGTGCCCCGCCTGGGGAGTACGGCCGCAAGGCTAAAACTCAAAGGAATTGACGGGGGCCCGCACAAGCGGCGGAGCATGCGGATTAATTCGATGCAACGCGAAGAACCTTACCAAGGCTTGACATGTTCCCGACCGGGCCAGAGATGGTCTTTCCCCTTTGGGGCGGGTTCACAGGTGGTGCATGGTTGTCGTCAGCTCGTGTCGTGAGATGTTGGGTTAAGTCCCGCAACGAGCGCAACCCTCGTTCCATGTTGCCAGCGGGTTATGCCGGGGACTCATGGGAGACTGCCGGGGTCAACTCGGAGGAAGGTGGGGACGACGTCAAATCATCATGCCCCTTATGTCTTGGGCTTCACGCATGCTACAATGGCCGGTACAATGGGTTGCGATACTGTGAGGTGGAGCTAATCCCAAAAAGCCGGTCTCAGTTCGGATTGGGGTCTGCAACTCGACCCCATGAAGTCGGAGTCGCTAGTAATCGCAGATCAGCAACGCTGCGGTGAATACGTTCCCGGGCCTTGTACACACCGCCCGTCAAGTCACGAAAGTCGGTAACACCCGAAGCCGGTGGCCCAACCCTTGTGGGGGGAGCCGTCGAAGGTGGGACTGGCGATTGGGACTAAGTCGTAACAAGGTAGCCGTACCGGAAGGTGCGGCTGGATCACCTCCTTTCTAAGGAGCCCCTAGCCGACAGGCTCGCGGATCAATGTGTTCGTGGGTGTGTGGTTCAGGTGTAGTGCTCGTAGCGGCCCCGTTTGTGGGTCGGCGAGTTGCTCATGGGTGGAACATCAATGAATAGTGCCCTGGTCGTATCGGCTGGTGGTCTTGTAGTACTGCGCTTTGGAATGGGCGTCCTGGATGTTGTCTGGGATGTCGCGCCGGCGTGTGGAAGGAGATCACTGGTTCCGGATGTTCTGGGGTTTTGGCACACTGTTGGGTCCTGGGACAACAGGACCGATTGTCTTCTTGTTCACCGTGTGGTGGGTGAGGGGGTGGTTGTTCCGGGTTGGCTGTTGTTTGGCCTGTCCTGGTTCCGGCCATGCTGAAGCATCGTGTTGACGTGCTCTTCTCTCTTTTTTGGGGGGGTTGGGTGTGTTGGTGGTGTGGAGTGTGTGGTGCGGGTTGTTGTTTGGGAACTGCATAGTGGACGCGAGCATCTTATTTTTATTGTCATCGCATACTGCCCCCTGGTGGTGTGTGGTGGCGCCGAGAATGTAGTCATCTTTTGATCCATCCGATCATGGTCTTGCCTTGGGGTGAGGGTGTGATGGGGTGGTGCTCATTGAGGGCTTGGCCTTGTGTGGCTAAGTTTTTCAGGGCGCATGGTGGATGCCTTGGCAACAGGAGCCGATGAAGGACGTGGGAATCTGCGATAAGCCTGGGGGAGTCGATAACCGGACGTTGATCCCAGGATGTCCGAATGGGGGAACCCCGCACGACGTTGTTCGTGTGACCGCCGGTTGAACACATAGGCCGGTTGGAGGGAACGCAGGGAAGTGAAACATCTCAGTACCTGCAGGAAGAGAAAACAAAAGTGATTCCGTGAGTAGTGGCGAGCGAAAGCGGATGGGGCTAAACCGTTCACGTGTGATACCCGGCAGGGGTTGCGTGTTCGGGGTTGTGGGCCTTTTCGTGATGGTTCTGCCGGACTGACGTGGTGAGGTGCGGGTGTATAGACGAACAGCTTTGGATGGCTGACCGTAGAGGGTGAGAGTCCCGTAGTTGTAATGCATTCCGCCGCTTAGAGAATGTGCCCGAGTAGCACGGGGCCCGAGAAATCCCGTGTGAATCTGCCAGGACCACCTGGTAAGCCTGAATACTACCTGTTGACCGATAGCGGATCAGTACCGTGAGGGAATGGTGAAAAGCACCCCGGGAGGGGAGTGAAATAGTACCTGAAACCATGTGCCTACAATCCGTCGGAGCCTGGCCCCCCTTGTGGGGGTGTGGGTGACGGCGTGCCTTTTGAAGAATGAGCCTGCGAGTTAGTGCTGTGTCGCGAGGTTAACCCGTGTGGGGAAGCCGTAGCGAAAGCGAGTCTGAATAGGGCGTTTGAGTGGCACGGTCTAGACCCGAAGCGGAGTGATCTACCCATGGCCAGGTTGAAGCGCGTGTAAGAGCGCGTGGAGGACCGAACCCACTTCAGTTGAAAATGGAGGGGATGAGCTGTGGGTAGGGGTGAAAGGCCAATCAAACTCCGTGATAGCTGGTTCTCCCCGAAATGCATTTAGGTGCAGCGTCACGTGTTTCTTTCCGGAGGTAGAGCTACTGGATGGCAGATGGGCCCTACAAGGTTACTGACGTCAGCCAAACTCCGAATGCCGGGAAGTGAGAGCGTGGCAGTGAGACTGTGGGGGATAAGCTTCATGGTCGAGAGGGAAACAGCCCAGACCACCGGTTAAGGCCCCTAAGCGTGTGCTAAGTGGGAAAGGATGTGGAGTTGCTGTGACAACCAGGAGGTTGGCTTAGAAGCAGCCATCCTTGAAAGAGTGCGTAATAGCTCACTGGTCAAGTGATTCCGCGCCGACAATGTAGCGGGGCTCAAGCACACCGCCGAAACCGTGGCAGTCAGACTTGGTCTGGCTGGGTAGGGGAGCGTCGTGTACGAGGTGAAGCCAGGGCGTAAGCGTTGGTGGATTGTACACGAGTGAGAATGCAGGCATGAGTAGCGAAAGACGGGTGAGAAACCCGTCCGCCGGATGACCAAGGGTTCCAGGGTCAAGCTAATCTGCCCTGGGTAAGTCGGGACCTAAGGCGAGGCCGACAGGCGTAGTCGATGGACAACGGGTTGATATTCCCGTACCGGCGAAGAACCGCCAATGCTGAGCCGGTGATACTAACCGCCCGAACCTGTCTAGACACCCTTCGGGGTGCGTGGCAGGGGAGCGCGGGACCTGAACCGGTAAGGCAAGCGTATTAACAGGTGTGACGCAGGAAGGTAGCCGGGCCAGGCAATGGAATCGACCTGGTCCAAGGGTGTAGGGTGTCCGGTTGGTAAATCCGCCGGGCGTGAAGCCTGAGACCCGATAGGACCCCACTAGGTGGGGGATCCGGTGATCCTATGCTGCCTAGAAAAGCATCGACGTGAGGTTCTAGCCGCCCGTACCCCAAACCGACACAGGTGGTCAGGTAGAGAATACTAAGGCGATCGAGAGAATCATGGTTAAGGAACTCGGCAAAATGCCCCCGTAACTTCGGGAGAAGGGGGGCCCCAACCTTGAAGGAACCACGCGTTCTGGAGGGGATCGGGGCCGCAGAGACCAGGGGGAAGCGACTGTTTATCAAAAACACAGGTCCGTGCGAAGTCGCAAGACGATGTATACGGACTGACTCCTGCCCGGTGCTGGAAGGTTAAGAGGACCTGTTAGCCGTAAGGCGAAGCGGAGAATTTAAGCCCCAGTAAACGGCGGTGGTAACTATAACCATCCTAAGGTAGCGAAATTCCTTGTCGGGTAAGTTCCGACCTGCACGAATGGAGTAACGACTTCCCCGCTGTCTCAACCGTGAACTCGGCGAAATTGCACTACGAGTAAAGATGCTCGTTACGCGCAGAAGGACGGAAAGACCCCGAGACCTTTACTATAGTTTGGTATTGGTGTTCGGTGTGGCTTGTGTAGGATAGGTGGGAGACGTTGAAGCATGGACGCTAGTTCGTGTGGAGTCATCGTTGAAATACCACTCTGGTCACTCTGGACATCTAACTTCGGCCCGTGATCCGGGTCAGGGACAGTGCCTGATGGGTAGTTTAACTGGGGCGGTTGCCTCCCAAAATGTAACGGAGGCGCCCAAAGGTTCCCTCAGCCTGGTTGGCAATCAGGTGTCGAGTGCAAGTGCACAAGGGAGCTTGACTGTGAGAGAGGCATCTCGAGCAGGGACGAAAGTCGGGACTAGTGATCCGGCGGCACCTCGTGGAAGGGCCGTCGCTCAACGGATAAAAGGTACCTCGGGGATAACAGGCTGATCTTGCCCAAGAGTCCATATCGACGGCATGGTTTGGCACCTCGATGTCGGCTCGTCGCATCCTGGGGCTGGAGTAGGTCCCAAGGGTTGGGCTGTTCGCCCATTAAAGCGGTACGCGAGCTGGGTTCAGAACGTCGTGAGACAGTTCGGTCCCTATCCTCTGCGCGCGCAGGAAATTTGAGAAGGTCTGTCCTTAGTACGAGAGGACCGGGACGGACGAACCTCTGGTATGTCAGTTGTACCGCCAGGTGCACCGCTGATTAGCTACGTTCGGGAAGGATAACCGCTGAAAGCATCTAAGCGGGAAGCCAGCTTCGAGATGAGATTTCCACACGACTTTGTCGTGGGAGGCCCCCAGCAGACCACTGGGTTGATAGGCCGGACGTGGAAGCAAGGACTAACGACTTGTGAAGCCGACCGGTACTAATAGGCCGATAACTTACACACACAAACCCAATCCCACACCTTTCAAAAGGGGTGTCGGATGGCCAGATGCGTAGCGTCCACTATGCGGTTGCGAAACAACAACCCGTGATAATCGAAGAGTGCAACAGTCGTGTTGTAACCATTTCAGGCTACCCACCACTGACACCCGTCCAAGCAGTCCAGACCATTGGTGTGGGATGCAGGGGAGAGTGAGTGTTGGTGGGGTGGGTGAAAGAGTTACGGCGGTCATAGCGTGGGGGAAACGCCCGGTCCCATTCCGAACCCGGAAGCTAAGGCCCACTGCGCCGATGGTACTGCATCCGGGAGGATGTGGGAGAGTAGGACGCCGCCGGACAACCATTGAGGGAAGGGCCTCGCACTCACGTGCGAGGCCCTTCTCGTTTAACAACAGAAGCCCTGGACCTCACGGTCCAGGGCTTCTGTGTTCAAGGGGTGCAGCCGTTGGTGTGCTGCCCCCTCGGCGCGGCTGGAACGTGCTTTGATGGAGGACATGTCAGACAGCCTCTTCCTGGATCCGTTCCGGGTCCCGTCCACCGGTGGCGCGCAGGACCCGTCATTCGTATCGCCCCCGCAGGATCCGGCTGACGCCACGGAGACCGTCCCAGGGGAAGTCGTGGACAGTGCGGCCTCCTCCGGCATGGTGGATCGCTCTGTTGGTGTGGCCACGCCGTTGGACCTCGTGGACGCCGTCGCCGCACTGCTCGAGGACATCCACCTCTGGTGGCCTCGCGAGCTGAAGGCGACGGACCGGGACGGTCACGTCTCCTTCGCAGAGGGCCAGATCCTTGAGGAGGGAAGCGATGAGGGGCTGCACCGTTGGAGTGCCGTCCATCAGGCCTCGGACTCCGCCCTGGAGCTGGACTGGTTCGGTTGGGAGCCGGCGGAGTCGACGGCCGGCCAGGGGGCTGTGCCGGCCTCGTCCCGGGCCACCCGCGTGCACCTGTCCTGGCAGGCCGGGGAGTCCGGCGGGGCGGAGCTGAGGGCTCGGGCCTCGGAGCCGGGGCGTTGGGTGGAGGAGTGGACGGCACTGTTGGGATCCTTTGCCCGCTTCACCGGTGGGCGTGTGCTGTTGGCGACGGAGGGTCCGGACGTGGCACCGGAGGGTGAGGTCCGGACCTAGAGCCCGTGCTCGCGGAACATCCTCAAGTCCCCGTCCTCGAACCGCTGCTCCAACAGTCGTCCGTTGCTGCGCATCGCCTCGAGATCGTGCTTCAGGACGGAATCTCGGCTGCGGGTGACCTCGGAGCTGAGCAGCTCCAGTTGGCGCGTCCATTCGGGGGCCGCTGCAGGTTTCGAGGAGTCCGGTATGCGCAGGAACACCTCGAGGGTGTTCGGCAGGTACTGGTAGACCAGGGATTCCAGCACCATCCGCTGTTCGGGGACACCGGCCACGTCCTCCCATCGGGTGATCACCTCGCGGAGGTGGGCGCCCATCATGGTGAGCTTCTGATCGGCCTCCGGGGGGAGGGCGGAGTGGTGTGTTCTGACGGCACGCTGGAACTCGTCCAGCCGCTCGGTCATGTCCTCCTGGGAGGCGCCGTGGACGGGAATGCCAGAGGCGTAGGTCTGGGCGGACAGGGGTGTCAGCAGGTAGCCCGCGCCGTAACCGAGCAGGCCGGCCAACACCGCGGCCAGGGGCGACTGGGAAGCAAAGGTCACCGTGAGGAAGACCACGAGGAAGGCGATGATCCCCACCAGGTTGGGCCGCGAGCGGAGAAAGGCCATGGCTGCCCCGGGGTCTGATGGACCGTTGTCTTGCGTCGCCACGGATCTCCTCGGATGACCCCGGTCGGGTTGCCGCGTTCGGGGCGTTGGTGGTTGGTGCCCCCAGTGTAGTTCCGCGGCACGTGATGGTCTCGTTTTGGATAATCGAGGCTCTGAGGTCTAGGATGGATCACTGTGGTTCCCGGCCGGTGACGGTGTGGAGCCATGCTCAACGGGGTGTGGCGCAGCTTGGTAGCGCGCGTCGTTCGGGACGACGAGGCCGCAGGTTCAAATCCTGTCACCCCGACCATTGAGAGACCCAGACAGGCCGCTTCCGGATTCCGGAAGCGGCCTGTCGTCTCTGTCCTGCTGTCGTGGCGTCCGGCGGCTCAGCGGTTCTGCAAGGCCTGCAGGTGTTCCGGGGTGGTGGGGTCCACGTGCTCCTGGTACTCAGGGTGCTTCTCCAGCCAGCCCTTCACGTACGGGCACACGGCCACGATGCGGTATCCCTGGGCGATCGAGGCGTCCAGTGCGCGCCGCACGAGCGTCGAGGCCAGTCCGTGACCGCCGAACTCCTCACCCACCTCGGTGTGGGGGAAGATGCGCTGGCGCACCCCCTGCACGGACTCATGGTCGGTGAAGTAGGTCTTCCCGGCGGGCTCGCCGGAGTCATCCACGTGGATCTCATACCGGGGCTTGCTGCCCTGGACCACGGAGGGGTTCTGGAGGGTTGGTGGCTGCTCGGTCATGGTTCTGCCTTTCGACGGGTTCAGGTGGTCGGAGGGTTGGCTCGGGGCTTCATGCGTGTGGTCGGCAGGGCTGGGGCCGGGAGCGGCGCGGGAGTCCCCGCCGGGAAGTGACCGTACTGCGGGAAGGCCCTGCCGTCGCGGTAGGACGTGCCGAGGGTGCGGTCCAGCAGGTCACCGGAGACCGGTGCGCCCAGGGGATCGCCGCCGGGGGCCTCGGTGGGCACGGCACCGGCCAGCGGGGAGTCCACGCCCGGCACCTCGAAGCCCATCTCGGCCTGGTAGGCGTCGCGCCAGGCCACGATCTCCTCGTGGGTGCGGCCCACGAAGTTCCACCACATGACGATCTGCTCGTTCAGCGGCTCTCCGCCGATCAGCAGGGCGGTGACGGCCTCTTCGCCGGCGGCGATGGTGATTCGCGTCCGGCCGGGGCCGGCGAATCCCAGGTGGTCCTCGGGCACCTGCACGCCATCCAGCCAGATTTCGCCGCTGACCTGGAGCAGTCCGTGTTCGTGGTCGGCCGGTACGTCGATCACCACCGCGGCGCCGGGCTCCAGCAGCAGCTCCACTCCGGTCAGGGGGATGTGGGTCTTGACGGGGGAGGTGGACCCCAGCAACGAGCCGAGGAACACGCGCGCCGTGTAACCGGGCCCCGTCACCGTCTCCGGACGGTGTGCCTCGAGGGAGGGCGGGCCGAACCGCGCGTGGTCTGGGAACGCGTACCAGAGCTGGGCACCGTGCAGCACGGTGGTGTCCGCGGTGGAGAACTCGGAGTGCGTGATCCCGGCCCCCGCGTTCATCAGGTTCACCTCACCCGGGCGCACGGTGGCCCAGTTGCCGGCGGAGTCGACGTGGTCCACGCGGCCGGTGAACAACCAGGAGACGGTGGCCAGCCCCGTGTGGGGATGGCGGGGCACGGCCATGCCGCCCGTGGTGGAGACGTCATCCGGGCCGTAGAAGTCGAGGAAGCACCAGGCCCCGATCAGGGAGCGAGCCCGCTGAGGCAGGGTGCGCCGTACGGTCATGGCGCGGGGGCCTCCCAGGGGCACGGCGCGGGGCTCCAGCAGCTCCACCGGTCCGGCGGCTCCCTCGCGGGGGTCCACACCGTCGGAGAGCCCCTCCGTGAATCGAGGCACGGCGGCTGGGTCGTTCTGACACAGGGTCTCGCGCGGGTCCGTCTCGGTATTGCTCACGGTGGATACCTCATGCTTTCGGGGCCCGGCGCTTGACCGGGTGATGGGACAGGATCGAGATGCGGTTGGTGACGTTCATGGTGATCGCCAGCCACTGGACGGCGGAGTACTGTTCGTCCGTGAGGACGTGGTGGCTCATCAGCTGGCTGACATGCTGGTCCTCCTGGCCCGGCAGTTCGGTCACGGTCTCGGCGAGATCCAGCGCCGCCCGCTCCGTCTCGCTGTACAGGTCCTGGGCCTCCCGCCACGCGGCCAGCAGGCCCAGGCGCTGGGCGTCCAGGCCGGCGTCGATTCCCTTCACGGTGTGCACCTCGAGGCAGTAGGCGCAACCGTTGATCTGGGAGATCCGCAGGTTCACCAACTCCACCAGCTGATCGTCCAGCCCGGCGGCCGCCGCGGCGTTCTTGGCGGCGGCAGCCAGCCCGCCGACGGCCTTCCAGGCAGCCGGGTCGGACTTGTCGAGGTAGAAGGACAGCGGATCCTTCCGCCGGGCGCGTTCTGCGGTGCTTATGGTCAACCTCCGGGTACGTGTGGTCATTCCCAGCTCAGAAGCTCGAGGAGGATCCGGCACCGGAGAAGCTGCCCCCGGAGCTGCCGTAGCCGGTGGTCGATCCGGACGAGGAGGACGCCGCCTGCTCGCGGGCCTGTGCCACCGAGGACTGCCCGGAGCTGTAGCCGATGCTGTAGGCGGTGGCCGTCCAGAACCACCCCGGCTGGTGGACGGTGTCCAGGATGGAACCGGGTCGGTGCGATGCGCGGTTCCGTTCCCTCCGCATCTCCTGCTCCAGCGTCGAGCGTTCGGCATCGGACGTGGCGAAGGCGTTGATCTGAGCGGCCGAGTACTGCTCCAACAGCTCGGTCAGCCGTGAGCGCAGCGCGGCGAGGCGGTCCAGGGCATCGTCGGCGGTGAGCTCGCCGGTCTGCATCCCCGCTCCGAGCTGTTCCAGCTCCCGCTCGGCCTCGGGCTTGAAGGACCGCAGCGGCGTCAGCTGATCGGCGGAGAGTTTGCTCTGCCCGGAGACCAGCTCGTCGATCCGGCCGAGGTCCTCGCGCATCGGTGCGGTCTGCAGGTCCCAGGCCTCCGGCCAACCGGGGTACTGATTCAGCAGGGTGTTCGTGCTGGCCACCGTGTCATCGAGCTGGTCCAGCTCCTCAGTGGTGTCCCGGTAGTGGGTGATGGCCCTGCGGTGTTCCTTGCGGTGCAGCTGCTTCGCAGGGATGCCGGCGAGCCGGTCGTTCTCCCGGGCCGCCTCGAGGTACCGCTCGTGGAAGGTGCGGTACCGCTCGAGCACCTGGGCCCCGTAGCGGGAGTCCTCCGGTACGGTGTTGGCGTTGAGCTCGGTGGCCTCGAGGTCCGTGCTGACGTTGGTGAAGGCACGGTTGCCGCGCTCCAGGTCTGCCTCGGCCTGCCGCCGTTGTCTCTTCCTGCTCGCCACCACCGCGCCGCCGAAGATGCCGCCCATGATCACCGCGATGATCCCGCCGGCCCAGATCCCGGGATGCTGGTACCAGGGACGGTTCATCACGGCTGCTGCCGACTGTGTGGCGTCGAGTGCCGCCTGCGTCCAGTTGGCCTCCTCCAGCGAGTCGACCGCGTCTTCCAGGACCTCCTCCTGGGTGCTCAACCCGACCTTGCGGTCCTCGCCGAAGTAGACACCCTGCAGCCGGCCCTGCGGGTCGAGCGCGTAGATGAACAGTCCGTCCGCCCACTTCTGCCCGTCGTCACTGATCCACTCGGGGTGGTTCTCCCGGGCGTCGGACAGCAGCCGCTCGTTGAGGTTCGATTCGGCCTCGCCGGGCTGGGTCCAGATGACCACGGTGGTGGGTTCGTGGAAGTCGATGTCCGTCAGGCCCTCGCGGAGGGTGGGCTCGTGGATGACTCCGGCCCCGTCCGTGAGTTCGACCCGTTCGGGGGCTGCCAGTGCCGGGCCCGCCCCGGTCAGTAGTGCAGCAGGGACCGCGGCCAGCAACCCCAGGAACAGGCCCAGCGCCAGCCACCAGCCGGTGACCGGTCGGATGACGCCTCGGACGGTGTCGGTTGGCATGAAGGGCCCCCTGGAGTGATTGACGGTCTCGGCAAGGAGGGGCCGGGCAGAGCCCTTCCTCAGTCCACATCCACCCTACCGCCGGTCAGGCGGGCCAGGTCCGCGGCGGACAGCGGCAGATTGAAGACGGGGCCACCCGGTTCCAGCACCCGGCCGGCGGCCAGGCCCGGCAGGAGGACCGGGGAGAGGCCCAGCCGGGAGATCAGCTGCCCGACGGCGGCCGCGGCCTCGGGGCTGTCCGAGGCCACTCCCAGCCCGCGCCGGTCAGTCCCTCCTGGAGCCTGACCCCGGCCGGCGGTGTCCAGGTCCCAGTGGCTGATGTGGTTCAGGGCCTTCACCACGGTGGCGCCGGTGAACCGGCCCGCCACCGCCTCGGAACTGGACTGGCCGGCGCCGAGCCCTGCTTGGAGCCAGGCCGGCAGCGGCTCGCTGTCCCACCGGTTGGTGGCGTCCACCAGGACCGTGCCGTCCAACCACGCGGGGTCCACGGAGTCCAGGTCCTCCTGCGGGACCATCAGCACCACGAGCGGTGCCCCCGCCACCTCCCGGGCGTCCACGGCCGTGGCTCGGGGCGCGTACTGGGCCAGGTGCAGTCTCATGGCGGCCGGCGGCCGGGTGGACGCGATCCGGACGGGCAGCTCCACCGCCGCCGCGGCGCGGGCCAGCGAGGTGCCGGCCCGCCCGGCCCCGAGGATCGTGAGCGCCTGCTCCTGATGCTCCTGATGTCCCTGATGCGGATGGTCTCTCACGGGGTCACGAGGATCCCGTCCTCGTCGGCCCACAGGGTGGCCCCGGGGGTGTAGGTGACTCCGCCGAACTCCACCGGCACGTCCACCTCGCCGGCCCCGTCCTTGGCCGACTTGCGCGGGTTGGAGCCCAGCGCCTTCACGCCGAGGTCCAGGGTGGTGACCACGGCCCGGTCCCGGATGACACCGTGGATCACCACGCCGGCCCATCCGTTCTCCACGGCAGCCGCGGCGATCAGGTCTCCCATCAGGGCGGATTCGAGGGAGCCGTCACCGTCCACCACGAGCACAGCGCCGTGACCGGGGGAGTTCAGGGTCTGCTTGACCAGCCCGTTGTCCCGGTGGCAGCGGATGGTCCGCACCGGTCCGGTGAAGCGGGTCCGGGCACCGAGGTCCTGGAACTGCACCGAGCAGGACTGCAGGGTCGGGTCCGCGTCGTACAGGTCGCAGGTGGTGAAGTCCGCGGTCAGAGGGGACTCGGGGATCGGCCGGGCGCTCAACGGATCTCGTTCCGCTGCAGGCCGAGGCCCTCGATCTCGGTCTCCAGCACATCGCCGGCCTTCAGCCAGGGCCGCCGGCCGTCGTCGTTCCTGCGGGCCAGCGCCACGCCTGCGGGCGTGCCGGTGAGGATGAGGTCACCGGGCAGCAGGGTGACCAGGTCCGAGAGGTAGGAGACGAGCCTCTCGGCGCCGAACACCAGGTCCCCCGTGGAGTCCTCCTGCATGACCTCGCCGTTGACCCGGGTGGTGATCCGGGCACCCTCGGTGAATTCGTCCGGGGTGACCAGCCAGGGGCCCACGGGCGTGGTCTCCTCCCACACCTTGCCTTGGGTCCATTCGGTGGTGCGGCCCTGGTAGCCGCGCACCGAGACGTCGTTGGAGACGGCGTAGCCGGCGATGTGCGCGGCCGCCTCTGAGGCGGGGATCCGCCGGCCGGGCTCTCCGATGACCACACACAGCTCGCCCTCCCAGTCGAGCCGGTGATCCTCGGCGGGGACCTCGATCGGGTCCGTGGGGCCGGTCAGGGACTGGGCGAACTTGGTGAAGACCGCCGGGTGCTCCGGCAATTCCAAGCCGGTCTCGAGGATGTGATTGCGGTAGTTCAGGCCGATGCAGAACACCTTGGTGGGAAAGGGGATGAGCGTGGCCGGCTCCAGCTGCGTGGCGTCCAGGATGCGGCTCGGGTCCTCCGTGGCAGCGGTCAGGGCCGCGTCCACCAGCTCGGTGCGGTGCGGCTCTGGCAGGGAGAGGAAGTCGCCGACGTCGATCATTCCCTCCAGCTCCACGGCGGCGGTGGCCCGGGAGCCGTCAGTCTCCGTGATCAGGGCGGCGAAGGTGGCGCCCGGAGTCTGGGAGTCCGAGCCGGGCAGTCGATAGGTGCAGAGCTTCATGCGACCATCCCACCACATCTGCCGGCCTGCCTCGGGCGCGGGCAGTGAATCGTTGTGGCCCCCGTCACCATGTGGCAACCTGGGTCGGTTATCATGCCATCGATTGCAGGAGGAGGGAATACTCCTGCATCCGCCACTCCCCACTCCACCGACGAAGGGCTACCACCGTGTCCCGTCTCTCCACTCGCCACCGCACTGCGCGCTGGCGCCTTCTCGCCACCGCCCTCACCGCGGGCCTGTTGATTCCGGGGGCTGCCGTGACGACTCCGGCGTATGCCGACTCGGAGACGCTCAACCCACTGGACCAGTCGACCCAGTTCGATGAGAACCAGCCCGTCCTCGAGGACTCCGTGCTCGAGGGTCTGCAGCGGGACGCCGGCACGTCAGCCGGGACCGATGCCTCCGGCAGCCGTTCCGCCACCGCGGCACCCCAGCACCTGGGGCCGTGCAAGCAGGACTTCATTGACGTGCCCCCGAACAGTACCTTCTACACCCACGTCACGTGGCTGGCCTGTGCCGGCCTGTCCAAGGGATACGCGGACCACTCCTTCGGTGTGCGCAAGGAGATCAACCGTGGTGAGGCCGCACTCATGATCTACCGGATGTCCGGTGAGCAGCATGACGCGGGCACCACACGGGACTTCAAGGACGTCGAGCCGGTCAGAGGCGCGGAGGAGTTCACCGCCATCTCCTGGATGGCCGAGCAGGAGATCGTCCACGGCTATGACGACGGCACGTTCCGTCCGGACCGGTCGATCTCCCGCGGGGAACTGGCGTCCTACCTGTTCCGGTACGCCGGGGACGAGGACTACGAGGCCCCCGCGGAGCCCGTCTTCAAGGACGTTCCCGCCACCCTGGGAACCTACCCGGACATCTCGTGGATGTACGAGAACGAGATGGTGAAGGGCTACGTGGACGGCACTTTCCGTCCGACCAGGAACGTCACCCGTGGCGAGACCTCGAAGTACCTCTACGGGCTGGAGACCCTCCGGAACGGCACGCCGGCCCCTCCGACCACCGCCCCGAAGCCGGCGCCGGAACCGGAGCCCGAGATCCCCCTGGCCTACCGCTACGTGGTCATCGCCGATGACGGCCTCAACGTGCGCAGCGGTGCCGGGGTGAACTACCCGAAGGTCGCCTCCCTGGCCCGGAACACCAAGGTGGTCTGGACCGGCCGGAGCAAGGCCGTCAGCGGCGCCACCTGGCGGGAGATCACCGTGAACTCGGTGAAGGGCTGGGTCCATGGCGGCTACCTCATGCGGGACTTCGAGGCGGGCAGCGCCAAGTCCTCCCTCTCCAAGACGGGATCGGTCCGGGTGCCGAAGGAGAAGTGGCCGGGCGTCACGGAGCTGAACGCCACGTGGCAGGCCCAGCCCAACGGATACTGGTGCGGTCCGGCCTCCGTGGTGATCGGACTGGGGGCCTTCGGCATCAGCACCACCCAGAAGGCGATGGCCGAGCAGGCCCAGACCGACCTGGACGGGACCTGGCTCCACCAGGTGGCCCGGCTGATGGACTACCACTCTCCCGCGTCGGTCCGCTACGAGGTGACCACGATTCCGGGCAGTTCCCAGAGGGCGAGCTACGATCAGCGGATCCGGTTCCGGGACGACATGGTGCGCTCCGTCAAGGCCGGTGTCCCCGGGCTGGTCAACATCGCCGCCACCCCGGGCGAGCAGGCCCCCCTGCACCGGGAGAAGACCGGGGGGCGTTACACCCTGCGTCACCACATGCCCGTGACCGGCTATGACGCCAACACGAACCGCCTGCTGGTGCTGGATCCGTGGACCCGTCCCTTCTGGGTGGATGCCTATCAGCTGGCGGACATGACCGTCACCCGCGGCTACGCGTCGCTGAAGCCGTAGGAAGGGTGGGGATCCTGCCGGCCGGTGCTGCCCAACCCGTGGTGCTGGGCCTGATGGGCTGGGGCGGCGGCTGGGGCACCGAGCCCCTGGACGACGCCGGCCGGGAGGCCGTGGACGCTACGGCCCGGCAGGCCCTGGGGGCCGCGCTGGCGGCCGGGATCACCACCGTGGACACGGCGGACATCTATGCGCACGGCCGGTCCGAGGAGACCCTGGGCCGGCTGCTGGCTGCCGAGCCCGGCCTGCGGGACAGGTTCCACCTCCAGACCAAGTGCGGAATCCTCGTGGGAGGGTCCCCACTGCACGGGGAGGCCGCCACTCGCTACGACTCGTCCCCGGCGCACGTGCGCGCGTCGATCACCGCCTCCCTGGCTCGGCTGGGCACCCAGCGCATCGACACCCTGATCATCCACCGCCCGGACGTGCTGACGGACCCGGCCGAGACCGTCGGCGCCTATCTCGAGGCCCAGGCCGAGGGCGTCGTCGGGCGCCTGGGGGTGTCCAACATGCCCCTGGCCTGGGTGCGGCGCTTCGATGATGCCCTGCGAGCGGCGAGTGGGGGCGCCGAGGGGCTGGTGTGCGTGCAGCTGGAGATGGGGCTGCACCGGCGCGCGCTCGTGGAGTCGGTGGTCCTGGCGAACCATCCTGAGGCGGCGCCGTCCGCGGGGATGGGAGGGCTGGTGGAGTTCGTCCGGGAGCGGGGCATCACCCTGCAGGCCTGGGGATCACTGGCGCAGGGGATGTTCACGCGCCATGGCCCCGGCGAGGCCACCGCAGCAGCGGTGGCGACGGTCGCCGGAGTGGCCCGTGAACTCGAGACCAGCCGCGAGGCCGTGGTGTTGGCCTGGTTGGTGCGGCTGCCGTGGGGGATCCGGCCTGTCATCGGCTCTCTCACCCCCGCCCGGATCGCGGACTGCGGCCAGGCCGCGGACGTGGCGCGGAGGATGGACGCGGAGCAGTGGTACCGGCTCTGGACCGCGGCGCGGGGCGAGCAGCTGCCGTGACGGGGGCCATGGACCGGTGTCCCCACGGGGATTCGCCAGGGTCCTGGCCATCGGCGGTGTCGCCCCCGGAGGTACTGACCTGGAGTGCGCAGGTCTGGAGGTTCGGGGGAGAATGGAGGCATGTATGCGCCGATCGACCTCCAGACTCCTCTCGTGGCCCAGGGGATGGGCATCCTGCTGGCCATCATCGGAGCGGCGGTGTTGGCTCATGGCCTGTGGCGCCGCAAGCGCTACCGGACTCACGCGGATGACCAGGACGCCCGCTACGCCGGGCCGGACCGCGCCCGGGACGCCACCCGGGAGATCATGGCCGGCATCGGGGTGCTGATCCTGGGTGTGGCGGCCCTGGTGTTCGCCGCCTTCGAGTCCCAGGCCTCGGACCGGGCCATCCAGGACAACGTGACCGCCAAATACGGGGTCGAGTCCGTGCTGGGCAAGGAGTGGCGCGGCAACGCACTCAACGCGGACGTCACCATGCCGGACGGCACCGTCCACCAAGACGTGCTGATCACCTTCGAGGAGTCCGGGGAACCGCAGATCAGCCGGGACCTGACCGAAGCGCCCGAATAGCCCTGCCGAAGCACGGCCAGCACGGCCCGCACGGCTCCGTGCGTTTGCTACCGTGCACCACGTGACCAGTCCGCAGAGAGTCCCCGCGTCCACCTACCGCCTGCAACTCACCGCCGACTTCACCCTGGACCGGGCGCGCGAGGTGCTGCCCTACCTGCGGGAGCTCGGGGTTGACTGGCTCTACCTCTCCCCGATGCTGGGTGCGGAGGAGGGCTCCACGCACGGCTATGACGTGGTGGATCCCACCAGTGTGGATGACGCCCGCGGCGGGGAGACCGGGCTGCGGGAACTGGCGGAGGCGGTGCACTCCGCGGGCGGGGGGATCCTCGCGGACATCGTGCCCAACCACGTGGGGGTGGCCACCCCCAAGGACAACGCCTGGTGGTGGGACCTGCTCAAGCACGGGCGGGCCTCCAAGTACGCCACGGCCTTCGACATCGACTGGGAGGCCGGCGACTCCCGGATCTGGCTGCCCGTCCTGGGAGACGGCACGGATGAGGACCCTGAGGCCGAGCTGGCGAGACTGCGGGTGGTGGACGGGGAGCTCCACTACTACGACAACGTGTATCCGTTGGCTCCGGGCACCGAGGAGGCGGCGCGTTCCGCCGCAGGAGCGGACGCCGGCGAGGAGCAGTTGGCCCGGGCCGCGCACGATCTGCAGAACTACCGGCTGATGCCATGGCGTGAGGCTGACGAGAACCTGAACTACCGGCGCTTCTTCGCGGTCAACTCCCTGGCCGGGGTGCGCGTGGAGATCCCCCGCGTCTTCGCCGAGACCCACCGGGAGATCCTGTCCTGGATCCGAGACGGCCTGGTGGATGGGCTGCGAGTGGACCACCCGGACGGGCTGGCGGACCCGGGTGGCTACTTCGAGAACCTGCGCCAGGCCACCGGCGGGGTCTACCTGCTGGGAGAGAAGATCCTCGAGCATGGGGAACGGCTGCCGGCGGCGTGGTCAGTGGACGGCACCACCGGGTACGACGCCCTGGGCGAGATCGAACGGGTGCTCACGGATCCCGCCGGTGCCCCGGTGCTGGACGAGGTGGCCGGCCGGCTCGGCGGCTGGGGCCGCACGGAGGACCAGTCCGGGGAGACCTCTGCGGCGGCCGAGGTGGTGTGGGCGGAGATGATCCACGGCACCAAGCGGGCCGTGGCGGACGGGATGCTGCGCTCCGAGGTGGACCGCCTGGCGCGTTTGGTCCCCGGGCTGCTGCCCGAGGACCCGGAGGGCGAGCAACTCCAGGATGCGCTGGCCGAGCTGCTCGCCTGCTTCCCGGTCTACCGGTCCTACCTGCCCACCGGACGTCATCACCTGGACGGGGCCGCCTCAGACGCGGTGCGCCGTCGTCCTGACCTGACGGAGGCCGTCAGGGCCCTGCTGCCGTTGCTCGCGGACCCGGACCACCCGATCGGGGAGCGCTTCCAGCAGACCTCGGGCATGGTGATGGCCAAGGGTGTGGAGGACACCGCGTTCTACCGGTACACCCGGTTGGCGTCCCTCAACGAGGTCGGAGGGGACCCGTCCTCCTTTGCCCAGTCCCTGGAGAGGTTCCACGCCCTCCAGGGTGACCGGCAGGCCCGCATGCCGCTCACCATGACCACGCTGTCCACCCATGACACCAAGCGCAGCGAGGACGTCCGCGCCCGGATCGACGTGCTCTCCGAGATTCCCGAGGAGTGGGCCGCCACCTTGGAGCGCCTCATGGGCCTCGCCCCGCTGGGAGACGGGCCGTTCGAGAAGCTGCTGTGGGAGACCATCGTGGGCGCCTGGCCCGTGGACGGCACCGCGCTGGAGACCGCGCGGCTCAACGACTACGCCCTCAAGGCGGCCCGTGAGGCCGCCACGCGGACCACGTGGACCGAGCCGGACGAGGAGTTCGAGGCTGCGCTCGCTGACCTCGCCGTGCAGGCCACCGCCCCCGGAGGGGAGCTGCGGGAGACACTGCAGACGATCGCGGACCGGGTGGCAGTGCCCGGCATGGTGAACCAGGTGTCCATGAAGCTCATCCAGCTGACACTGCCCGGCATCCCGGACGTCTACCAGGGAACCGAGATCCCCTTCCCCACGCTGGTGGACCCGGACAACCGCCGCCCTGTGGACTTCGCCGAGCGCGCCGCGTTGCTCGCCCGGCTCGACGGCGGGTGGGTGCCGGAGTTCCCGGCCGCCGTGGAGGCGGCAGGCGGGGCCGAGGCGGAGTCTGGAACCACCGGGCACGACGGCGGCCTGCTCGCCGAGTACACCGCCGGGCTCAAGCTGCTGGTCACCTCCCGCGCCCTGCGGGCCCGCCGCCAGCACCCCGAGTGGTACAGCCGCTATCAGGAACTCGACGTCATCGGCGAAGCCGCTGACCACGTCATCGCCTTCACCCGCGGCGGGAGCATCACCGTGGCCACCCGGTGGCCGCTGGGACTGGACGATGAAGGCGGTTGGGGCGAGGCCGCCGTCGTGCTCCCACGCCAGGTCCTGGTGGACCTGCTGACCGGCCGCCGCTTCGGCGGAGCCCATACGGACGGCACCACCCGGCTGGCCGAGCTCTTCGAACACCATCCGGTGGCCCTGTTGGTGCCCGAGGACGGGAACACCCTATCATGAGCGCCCGCCTGGGTCCGCACGAGACCTACGCCGTCTGGGCTCCGCACGCGGAGAGCGTGGAGCTGGTGTTCACCGCGGACCCTCCCGGCGCCGTCCACGGCACCGAGAGCCGCTGGAACGTGGTGGACTCGGTGTCCATGCTGCAGGCCGCCACCGGCTGGTGGGAGCCCGGAGCGCCGGTGGGGGCCTCGAGCGCTGAGAGTGCCGAGAGCGCTGGCCATGACTACGGCTACCGGGTGGACGGGGAGGGGCCGTTCCCGGACCCGCGCTCGCGGTGGCAGCCGGACACCGTGCACGGACCCTCGCGGCTGTTCGACGCCTCGGGGCACGAGTGGCAGGACGGAGACTGGACGGGCCGGCCGCTGCGCGGTGCCGTGCTCTACGAGCTGCACGTGGGGACCTTCACGGAGCAGGGCACCCTGGCGGCGGCCGCGGGGAGGCTGGAACACCTGGTCTCGTGTGGGGTCACCCATGTGGAGCTGTTGCCCGTGAACTCCTTCGCCGGCCGGCATAACTGGGGCTATGACGGCGTGGGCTGGTTCGCCGTGGATGCCTCCTATGGGGGCCCGCACGCCTACCAGGACTTCGTGGACCGCTGCCACGCGGCGGGACTGGCCGTCATCCAGGACGTGGTCTACAACCACCTCGGGCCCTCGGGGAACTACCTGCCGCGATTCGGGCCGTACCTGACCGAGCGGTCCACCGGGTGGGGCAGCGGGCTCAACCTGGACGGCCCGGACTCGGACGAGGTGCGCCGGTACATCCTGGACAACGCCCGGATGTGGTTCGAGGAGTATCACGTGGACGGGTTGCGGCTGGACGCGGTCCACGCCTTGCAGGACTCCCGGGCGGTGCACGTGCTGGAGGAGCTGGCCGCGGAGACGGACGCGCTCTCGGACCGGCTGGGCCGCCCCCTGGTGCTCGTGGCGGAGTCCGATCTCAACGATCCGCGGCTGATCACCGCGCGCGCCAGTCCGGGCCAGGACGGCACCGGCGGCTACGGGCTGACCGGGCAGTGGTCGGACGACTTCCACCATGCGGTGCACGTGGCGTTGACGGGGGAGACCGCCGGCTACTACGCGGACTTCGAGCCCCTCGGGGCGCTGGAGAAGGTCCTCAACCGCGGGTTCTTCCACGACGGCACCTGGTCCTCGTTCCGTCAGCGCCACCACGGCCGTCCGCTGGGGGACCGGATTCCTGCCGAGGCGCTGGTGGTCAGCGCGCAGAATCATGACCAGATCGGCAATCGGGCCGCCGGTGACCGGCTGGCGGCATCCCTGGACGAGGGGCAACTGGCGATCGCGGCGGCCCTGCTCCTGACCGGCCCCTTCACCCCGATGCTGTTCATGGGGGAGGAGTGGGCGGCCTCCACGCCGTGGCAGTTCTTCACGGCCCACCGGGAGGCCGAGCTGGCACGGGCCGTGACGGAGGGACGCCGCCGGGAGTTCGCTCGGATGGCCTGGGGCGAGCACGTGCCGGACCCCCAGGCGGCGGAGACGTTCACCGACTCCACCCTGCGCTGGGAGGAGGCGGGCACGGGCCGGCATGCCCGGTTGTTGGAGCTGTACCGGACCCTGGCCCGGATCCGCGCCGAGCGGCCCGAGCTGACGGACCCGGACCGCGCCACCACCCGGGCCACCGGGGACGAGGGGCGCCGCTGGGTCCGGATGGACCGCGGGGTCACGGGATCCGGGCCCGGTTCCGTGGTACTGCTGGCCGCTCTGGGAACCGATCCGATGCCGGTGCCCGAAGACCTGCAGGGATTCCGCCTGCTGGCCGGCCACGGGGCTGACGGTTCGTTGGTGGAGGTCCCGGGGCGTGTGGCGGTCGCTGGGGGCCGGCAGGTGCCCGCCCACGCGTTCCTGCTCTGCGCCCGCGACTGACCAGGCCGTCATCTTCCGACCTGTCGTCTTCCAACAGTCATCCGATACCGATCACCACGGCCCGACTCCACGGCCCGGATGACCGGAATCGGATGACCTCTCGTGCCGCGGCGCTGAACACGGTGCTCAGTCGTGCGTGACGGACGCGGGCTCGTGCCGCGCGACCTCCTTGGTCTCGATCTGGAAGGTCGAGTGGTGGACCTGCACCTCGAAGTGCTCGGCCACGCACCGCTTGACGTCCTGGAGGATCGCAGCCGCGTGGCCGTCGTTGAAGCAGCCGTCCTCCACCACGATGTGCGCCGTGAGGGTGGGCAGCCCGCTGGCCACCGTGGAGGCGTGCAGGTCATGGACGTCCTCCACGTGCTCCAGGGCGAGCAGGTGCCGGCGCACCTCGTCCAGGTCCAGCCCGGCCGGGGTGAACTCCATCAGCACGCTGGTGGTCTCCCGCAGCAGGATGAACGCTCGGGGCACCATCAGTGCGGCGATGAACAGCCCCGCGAGGGCGTCGGCCTGCTGGAAGCCGGTGGTGGCGATCACCACGGCGGCGGCGATGACTCCCAGGGAGCCGAGGGCGTCATTGAGCACCTCGAGGAAGGCGGCGCGCATGTTCAGGTTCGCGCCGCGGCTGGTGGACAGCACGGCGAGCGCGAGGATGTTGGCCGCCAGCCCGATGATCCCGAAGACGAGCAGCTCCCCGGCGGGAACCTCGGGTGGGGCGAACAGGCGCCGGATGCCCTCGACGGCCGCGTAGACGCCCACCACGAGCAGCAGTGCCGACTGCCCCAGGGCGGCGATCACCTCGATGCGGCGGAACCCCCACGTCCGCCTGGAGGTGGACGGCCGGAGCATCAGGGTGGCCGCGATCAGCGCCACCAGCAGTCCGGAGGCATCCGTCAGGGCGTGCGCCGTATCCGTGAACAGGGCGAGGCTGCCGGTGATCACCGTGCCGACGGCCTGCGCCAGGACGATCACCGCGGTCAGGCTGAAGGCGATCCAGAGACGGGCGCGGTGGTCACCGGCCTGGCCCGGCTGGGTATGTCCGGCGCCCATGGCTACCCGTCCTCCGGGATCGGGACCGGGACGGGTGCTGGCAGCGGGGCGGCCGCGTCCCGGTGGCGGTGCGGCTGGCGCAGGTGCGTGCACAGCACGGCGTCCGTGCCGGTGGCCTGCAGGATCCTCTCCGCGGCGCCGGTCAGGTGGCGCAGCAGCTCGGGCTCGGCCAGCGAGTACCAGGTCGAACGGCCCTCGGGCCGCAGGGTGACCAGTCCGCACTCCAGCAGGAAGCCGAGGTGCTTGCTGACCGTGGACTGCGCGAGCCCCAGGTGGTCCACGAGGTCCCGCACGCGGTGCTCGCCGGAGGCGAGGTGCTGCACGAGCGTCAGGCGGGTGGGCTCGGCCAGCGCCTGGAAGAGGTGGGCGTAGGCGGCCGTGGCCACCTCGTCGAGGGGCTCGGTCTGGAGCATACTCATCGCCATGGAGCGATTATATCGCCGTGTGGTGATGCTATCAAGGGACGAGTACTAGTCGTAGTTCTCCGAGGGCAGCTCCACGGCCTTCAACATGGTGGTGGTGGGATGCAGCACCACGGCGTCCTCATCCCGGCGGTGCGGCAGCACGGTCTCGATGTAGGACTCGAGCGCCTCCGGCAGGGGGACGGAGCGGGACTGGTTCTCGGACAGGTACCAGCGGTGCTCCAGCAACTGGTGCATCACCTCGGCGGGCTCCAGCTTGCCGGACAACTCCTGCGGAATGGCGCGGGAGACCAGTTCGAAGACCTCGACCAGCCAGCGGTTGGCGGCCTCGTGCTCGTCCATGTCCGGGTGGTTGACGGCCCGGTACTCGTCGATGTCCCGCAGCAGGCGCCGAGCCTGGTTCTCCTGTACGTCCAGGCCGGTCAGCCCCAGCAGCCGGCGCTGGTGGTGCCCGGGGTCCACCACCTTGGGCTGCAGCACCAGCCGGGAACCGTCCTCGGTGGTGCGGATGGCGTACTCCTCCACGTCGAAGCCCAGTGAGTTCAGCCGGCGGATCCGCTCCTCCACCCGCCAGCGCTCGCCGGGACGGAAGGACATGTCACCCGTGAGCTCGTCCCAGAGGCGGCGGTAGGCGTCGATGATCAGTTCGGAGGTGGCCACCGGGTCCACGTCCTGGTCCACCAGGCCGCCGGACATCAGGTCCATCAGCTCCCCGGCGATGTTGACCCGGGCGAGCTCGAGATCGTGCTCACGCTGTCCGCGGGAGAGGGAGGGGTGCAGCTCTCCGGTCTCCGCGTCCACGAGGTACGCGGCGAAGGCCCCGGCGTCCCGGCGGAACAGGGTGTTGGACAGGGACACGTCCCCCCAGTAGAACCCCACCAGGTGCAACTCCACCAGCAGCAGGGCCAGGGCGTCGATGAGCCGGGTCAGGGTGTCCTGGTGGAGCCGGCGGGAGAACACGGCGCGGTAGGGCAGGGAGAAGCGCAGATGCCGGGTGACCAGGGCGGTCGGCAACGGTTCGCCATCGGAGGCGCGACGCCCGGCCACCACGGCCACCGGCTCCACGCACGGGACGTCCAGCCGTTCCAGCCGGCGCAGCAGCTGGTACTCGCGGCGCGCGGTGAACTCCGTGGTCTCCTTGACCGCCACCACCGATCCCTCCAGGTGGGCGAAACGCACCACGTGCCGGGACAGCCCGCGGGGCAGAGCGGCCAACGCGGACTCGGGCCAGTCCTCCAGGGGGACGTCCCAGGGCAGTCGCAGCAGCTCCGAGGCGCCCTCCCCGTGGTCCGCCCCCACGGACGTGGTGATGTCCAAACCGGATTGGGGTGTCATGACACGGCAGTTTCCTCCCTGAGCCGCCCGGAGTCCAGCCGCAGGCGGCGGTCCGCCACCGAGGCCACCGGCCCGGGCTCGGCCGTGGCGTACACCGTGGTGACCCCCAGTGTGCGGGCCAGGGAACGGATCAGCCCGGCGGTGTGGTCCTTGAGCTCCGGCGGCAGGGCCGCCAGCGGGTCGTCCATGAGGAGCACCGCCGGGCGCCGCACCACCGCGCGGGCCAACGCCACCTGCTGGCGCTGGGGCCTCGTCAACTCCTCGGGGCCCCAGGTCAGCTGGGACTCCAGGTCCAGCAGCCGGGCGGCCTCATGGACGCGGTCCAGCCGCTCGGCCTCCGGGACCCCGGCCACGCGCAGCGCAAAGCTCATGTTCTCCTGCACGTCCATGTGCGGGTACAGGGCGTAGTTCTGGAACACCAGCACGGCGTCACGATCCTGCGCCGGCAGGCCCGTCACGTCCACCCCGCCGATCAGCACGTGGCCGCTGACGGGGGTCTCCTGGCCGGCCACCACCCGCAACAGCGTGGACTTGCCGCTGCGCAACGCCCCGGAGACCACCACGAACTGACCCTCGTCCGCCGTCAGGTCCAGGTCGGCCAGCGCCGGCGCCTGGGCCGAGGGATACTGCACCGTGATGCCCTGCAGGCTCAGCCGCGCCACGCGGCCACCTCACGCAGCACCGCCGACAACTGGTCCGGTCCCGCGATCCGGTACCGGGCGGCCGTGGGGCCCTCGCCGACCTTCAGGGTGATGTCCCTGCCGGCATCCAGGCGCGCGAAGCCGTCCTCGTCCGTGACGTCGTCCCCCGCGAACAGCACGGCCTCGGCCCCCGTGACCCGGCGCAACAGGTCCAGCCCCTGCCCCTTGTCCGCACGCACCACGGACACCTCCAGCACGTCCTTGCCGTGACTCACGTAGAAGCCATCCGTCTCCGGTGCCCCGGCCAGTTCGCCCAGTGCGGCCTCGGCCTCCGCCACCGCCCGGCGCCTGGCCTCATCCGAACCGGCCAGCCGCACCTGCAACACGCGGCCGGCCGGCTTGTGCTCCACCCAGGCATCCGGATACCGGCGCGCCACCGGCTCCAGCACCTGCCCGACGGCGGCCAGGACCCTGCACTGCTGCGCGTCCAGTTCCAGCGGCGGCGCGTCCGGACCGAGGCGGCGCTCGGCGCCGTGGGAACCGATGAGCAGGGTGGACTCCGGGGGTGAGGCCACGGCGATCAGCGAGGCCAGGGCGCGCCCGGACACCAGGGCCGTATGCACGCCTGGCAGTACCGCGAGGGCGGCCAGGGCGGCGGCGTTCTCGGGCACGGGACGGGCGTCCTCCGCCCGGTCCACGAGCTCGGCCAACACCCCGTCGAAGTCCACAGCCACCAGGATCCGGTCCCGTCCGGCGAACCGCCGCAGGGCAGAGGCCAGCTCGCCGGGCAGCTCGGACCCGGGCTCCTGCGGGAGGTGACCGGTCATCGCGGAGTCTCCGGGCCGGCGTCGTGCCCCTGGGGGTCCCCTCCGGCCAGCCGGTCCAGGAAGTCCTGGGACCACTTGTTCACATCATGCGTGATGATCTGCCGGTGCATGGAGCGCATGCGCTTGGTGGCCTCCTGAGGTGCCATGGCGATGGCCTCCACGATGGCCTCCTTCATCCCGTCGATGTCATGGGGGTTGATCAGCAGGGCCTTGCGCAGCTGGTCCGAGGCACCGGCGAACTCCGAGAGCACCAACACCCCGCCCCGGCCGCCGCGGGCCGCCACGTACTCCTTGGCCACCAGGTTCATGCCGTCACGCAGCGCGGTGACGAGCATGACGTCCGCGGCGAGGTAGAGGGCCACCATCTCCTCGACCGGGTAGGAGTGGTGCAGGTAGCGGATCGCGGTGTGGCCCATGGTGTCGTAGGTGCCGTTGACCCGGCCCACGGCCAGCTCGATGTCATCCCGCAGTTCCTGGTAGGAGTCCACGTTCTCGCGGGAGGGGCTGGCCACCTGGACCAGGCAGGCGTCCTCCACGTCCAGGCTGCCGTCCTCCAACAGCTCTGCGAAGGCCTTGATGCGGTGAGGGATGCCCTTGGTGTAGTCGAGCCGGTCCACGCCCAGCAGGACGGTGTTCGGGTGACCGAGCTCCTCGCGGATCTGCCGCGACCGGGCCTGCACCTCCGGGTCCTGTGAGAGGGCCGTGATGGTGCCGACGTCGATGGAGATGGGGAAGGCCTCGGCGGTCACGGTGCGTTCGCCGCCGTGGCCGTCGTTCACGTTCAGGGCCCCCGAGCGGAAGGAACCGCCCAGCAGCCGCCGCACGGCCCCGGTGAAGTTGGCCACGTCCGAGCGGCGTTGGAAGCCGATCAGGTCCGCCCCCAGCAACCCCTCCAGCAGGGAACGGCGCCACGGCAGCTGGGTGTAGAGGTCCACCGGGGGGAACGGGATGTGGTGGAAGTAGCCGATCCTCACATCCGGCCGCAGCCGCCGCAGCAGCCGGGGCACCAGATGCAGTTGATAGTCCTGCACCCACACCGTGGCGTGGGGCGCGGCCGTGGCGGCGGCGGCCCGGGCGAAGCGGACGTTGACCGTCAGGTAGGTGTCCCACCACTGCCGGTGGAACGAGGGGCGCGCGATCACATCGTGGTACAGCGGCCACAGCGTGGAGTTGGAGAAGCCCTCGTAGTACTCGGTGAGCTCCTGCTCGGACAGCTCCACGGGGACCAGGTGCATGCCGTCATGGGTGAACGGCTCCAGCGCCTCGTCCGCCACGCCGCCCCAGCCCACCCAGGCGCCCTCACGGCGGGCCATGATGGGTGCCAGCGCCGTCACGAGCCCGCCGGGGGAGCGGCGCCAGGACGAGGTTCCGTCCGGTTCGGTCACCCGGTCCACGGCCAGGCGGTTGGCCACCACCACGAGGTCGTGGTCGCCGGGCTCGGGCGGAACACCCACACGGTGCTCGGCCCGTGCCAGGAAGGAGGGGGCTCCAATGGGGAGGTCAACGCGGTTGCTCACTACTCAGAACTCCTTCTCTCGGTCCCGATCTGGATCCGTCTATGACCCTATCTCCCCGTGCTTTCCCCTGGACCGCGTTCTCAGGTTGGACCGGTAACCTAGCCCTTGGCCCGGAGACGGATGGCATGGGGGACACCGGCCAGGCAGACCGCAACGACCCAGACAGTCAGGACGACAGGCAGGACCATGGCGAGCAGCAACAAGCAGACGAAGGCCGAGAGGCAGCAGACCGCCCGCGAGAAGGCCCGGCAGATGCAGGAGGAGCAGCGGCGTCAGGAGAAGCGGCGTTCCCTCATGGTCCGCTGGGGCGTGGTCGGGGCCGTGGTGGTGGTCATCGCCGTGGTGGTGGGCGTCATCTTCATGAACTCCTCCCGTGCCATCCCCGAGGCAGGGCCCGTGCCGAGCGCGGCCAACGAGTACGGCGGCATCGCCCTCACCTCCACGAGCGAGTTGGCCCCGGGTGACGAGGGGTTCACGGAGGTCGACAACGCTGAGGCGGCCCAGCCGGAGAACACCGGTGAGGCGGCCACCTCCGTCCCCGGCGGCGAGGCCCGGCCGGCCGGTGAGCCAGCCCAGATCATCGTCTATGCGGACGCGAACTGCGTACACTGTGCCGACTTCGAGCAGCAGAACTCGGGCCAGATGGCCGAATGGCTGGACGCCGGCGAGGTCACCGTGGAATACCGGATGCTGGACTACCTCGACAACCCGGCCACCGGCAACTACTCCTCCCGGGCCGGCAACGCGCTGGCGTGCATGGCGGAGCAGTCCCCGGAGAACTACCACTCCTTCCTGACGCAGATCTTCGCGAGCTACGCCACCAAGCAGGGCGAGGGCCTCAGCGATGACGAGCTCCAGGAGATGGCCTCCGGTCTGGGCGCGGACATCAGCGGTTGCATCGACGGCAACGAGTACCGCCCCTTCGTCACGCACACCGGCCTGCAGGCCCGCGAGGCACAGATCGCCGGCACCCCGTCCGTGTGGGTCCAGGGCGAGAACTGGGACCAGAGCACCCCCTTCGCCGAGTACGTGGAGGGCAAGATCGCCGAACAGTCCTGACCGAGGGCATCGGCTACCCTTGAAGGGCCGGCTTCCGCCGACACCCACGTACGTGCTGGTGTGACCGGGAACCGGCCCTTCTCGCCTCCTTAGCTCAGCTGGCCAGAGCACCTGTCTTGTAAACAGGGGGTCACCGGTTCGAATCCGGTAGGGGGCTCCACTACTGCGTCTGGGCCACGGCATCAGATCCTCGGCGTCAGAATGTGATCACCGGCCGCGCACTGGGCGCATACTGGTTGGTGGGGACGCAGGCGCTGCCGAGGGCGGCGGACCGGGCGTCTCCGCAGACTTTCCCGGAGGAACACCGTGCCCGCCACCACGCCATCACCCGCACCGTCCCGCCGAGGGATGGGCCCTCGAACGATCCTTCGCCGGATGCTCAGCCTGGTGCTGACCTCCGTGCTGGTGCTGTCCTCCGGGGCCGCGCTCGCCGCCCCGGCCCGCGCGGCCACCGAGGAGTTCCGTGACGTCCCACCGGGCTCCACCTACTATGAGCCCGTCACCTGGATGGTGCAGGCCGGCATCACCACGGGCCGCTCCGGCGGATCGATCTTCGGCGTGCGGGACAATCTCAATCGCGCTGAGGCGGCGGCCTTCCTCCACCGGCTGGTGGACCCGGATTTCATGCCGCCGGACAGCAGTGGATTCCCGGATGTCTCTGACCCGGACAACTGGGACTACGCCCCCATCACCTGGCTCGTGCACGAGGGCGTCGTGAGCGGATACGCGGACGGCACCTTCAAGCCCCTGCGCCACATCACCCGTGGCGAGCTGGCCAAGATCCTCTACGGGGTGGCCGACCCGGCCTATCCCGCCCCGGGCTCCGACCCGTTCGCCGATGTCCAGGTGGGCAGCACCTATCACCGGCACATCTCCTGGCTGAAGGACATCGGCGCCACCCATGGTTATGCCGACGGCACGTACCGGCCGAGCCAGCACATCAACCGGGGCGAGACGGCCCAGCTGATCCGGGCGGTGGCAGAGGAGCTCGGCTATGACACCTCCGTGGTGCCCGACTCCTTCACGGTGCAGGGCTCCGGCTGGGGCCATGGGGCCGGCATGAGTCAGTATGGGGCCCGGGCAATGGCTGCCGGGGGCCGCACGGCCGAGCAGATCCTGCAGTACTACTACACCGGCGTCCAGGTCTCCTCCTCCTCGCACCGGGCCTACGAGAACCTCCGCGTCCACCTGCTCTCCACGGCCTCGACCACCCTCAAGGCCACCAAGCTCAACGGCACCGACGGCTATGTGCGGGTCCGCACCGCCGGTTCGGTCCTGCCCACCACCGGTGCCGTGCGGCTGGAGGCGGACGGCGGTGACGTGGTGACGACGATGCCGGACGGAACCCGGAAGCGGGCGGGCTCCGCGATCCTCGAGTGGCCGGGCACCCGGTTCTGGAACCTCGATTCGCCGAATGCGGCCACCCTGCGGGTGCCGGACGCCGACGGGAGCACCCGGCCCCTGGACCTGCGCCACGGCAAGGTCATCGTCACGGTGATCGGCGGCCGGCTCAACATCGTCACCGAACTGCGGATGAACGACGAATACCTCTACGGGTTGGCGGAGATGCCCTCCTCCTGGCCAGCAGCGGCACTGCAGGCGCAGGCCATCGCGGGCCGTTCCTATGCCCTGCGGAACATGGGCTCCCTGAAGGCGGACTGCGGCTGTCACGTCTGGGACGAGGTCCGCTCCCAGAAGTTCACCGGCTGGGCGAAGGAGAGCGAGGGTACCGGGGCGGTCTACGGGAAACGCTGGACGGCGGCCGTCGACGGCACCCTGAGCCGCAATACCGCCGGCACCCCGGTCCGGGCGAAGAGCCTCTGGTACGGCGGGGGCATCGTCGACGCCGTGTACTTCTCCTCCAGCGGTGGCCACACGCGCTCGGCGGTGGACGTGTGGGGCAATGCCGTGCCCTATCTGCAGGGCAGGCCTGACCCCTACAGCCTCTCCGCGGACGCCCACAACCCGAACGCCTCGTGGACGCAGTCCGTGAGTCAGGCCACCATGGCGAGTGCCTTCGGACTGCCCTCGGTGGTGTCCGTGCGGTTCACCCTGGATGGGGCGGACTCAGCCCGGTACGTGAGCGCCACGGCCGCAGACGGCACCACATCCCAGATCACCGGCAACCAGTTCCGGTCCCGCGTGGGGGCCAAATCGACCTGGCTCTCCGCCGTCACACCCCGCTGAGGACCACTCTCCGGTGGGATGATGGCGCCATGTTGTTGTGCTCCCTGGACATGATGGTCCCCACCCACCAGTCCACCGGCCTGTGGCGTCACCCGGACGCTGACACCGAGCAGTACCGGGACCTCGGTTTCTGGACCCGGCACGCGCAGCAACTGGAGCGGGCCGGGTTCGACGCACTCTTCCTCGCCGATGTGGCCGGTGTCTATGACGTGTACGACGGTTCGGGGCGCACCGCCATCCGCGCCGGCATGCAGTACCCGATGCTGGATCCGATGCTGGCCGTCAGTGCGCTCGCGGCCGCGACCACCACGCTCGGCTTCGGCGTCACCGCCTCCGTCAGTTACGAGCAGCCCTACCTGCTGGCCCGCAGGTTCGCCACCCTGGACCACCTCACGGGCGGGCGGATCGGCTGGAACATCGTCACCGGCTACCAGGCCTCGGCCATGGCGAACCTCGGCGCCACCGGGCAGTTGGCGCATGACGCCCGCTATGACCGGGCTGATGAGTTCATGGACGTCGCCTACCGGCTGTGGGAGGGAACCTTCGAGGACGGCGCCCTGGTGGCAGATCCCGCGGCCAACACCTATCTGGACCCCGCCAAGGTGCACGACGCCGGCCACGCGGGTGAGTACTTCACGGTTCCCGGCCCATCGCTCACCTTTCCCGGCCCCCAGCGCACCCCCTTCCTCTTCCAGGCCGGCTCCTCGCCGCGGGGCCTGGACTTCGCCGCCCGGCACGCCGAGGCGCTGTTCTTCTCCGGCACGACGCCGGAGAACGTCCGCCCGCTCACGGAGGGCGTCCGGGCCCGGGTGGCGGCCAGCGGCCGGCCCACGGACAGCCTGAAGACCATCACCTCCGTGACGGTGATCGCCGGGGGCACCGATGCCGAGGCCCGGGAGCGGCTGAGGGACTACGCCCGCCACGTCGACGAGGAGGCTGCCCTGTCCCTGCTGGCGGGGTGGACCGGTCTGGACCTGGCCCGGTACTCACCGGATGACGTGCTGGAGCACGTGGAGATCGAGGGTAACCGCTCGGCACTCCAGTCCTTCACCACCCTGGACCCGGACCGGTCCTGGACCATCCGCGACCTGGCTGCCTTCATGGCCATCGGGGCCCGTGGGCCGGTCATCGTCGGCTCCGGGGCCACCGTCGCCGATGAGCTGGAGCGTTGGCTGGCGGAGGCCGGAGTCGACGGCTTCAACGTGGACCATGCCCTGCGGGGGCCGGACCTGGCGGCCTTCGCCGAGCATGTCTCCCCGGAACTGCGCCGGCGGGGGCTGATCCCGGAGCTGCCGCGTGGCGGCACCATGAGACAGCGGTTCCTGGGCACCGACACGCTGCCGGCGGGGCACCATGGCATCAGCTTCAGGCACTGACCCTGACCCTGACACCGAAACTGACGCTGACGCTGACCAGACGGCCCGGCTGGCTACTCTGGGGGCATGAGTCCGTTTCTGGATCCGCTGGCCCCGTACATCCCGCTGTTCGGGACGGACCACCTGCTGGCCCTGGGGGCAGTGCTGGCGGCGCTGGCCCTGATGCTGGTCTTCCGCCGCCAGGTCCGGGATCACGCCAGCGTGCTGCGCTGGGCGTTCCTGATGCTGGCGTTGGCCCAGCAGGTGGCGCTGTACTGGTATCAGGTCGCGGTGGCCGGCTGGGACTGGGGAGACTCCACGCCGCTGCACATCTCCCGTGTGACCACGCTGATCCTGATGGCCTACCTGATCACCGGGCGCCGGGCCGTGCTGGAGGTCGGGTTCTACTTCGGCCTCTACGCCTACGCCACGTTCCTCTACCCGCAGCGGATCCAGCCCTTGGACCATCTCATGGGGTGGAGTTTCCTGGTGAGCCACGCCGTGACCATCCTGGTGCCCGTCTTCGCGGGCATCTCCTACGGTTGGCGCCCCACGCTCCGCGGTCTCCGGCGGGCCTACGGCTGGTTCGTCGTCTACTTCGTGGTGGTGCTGGCCGTCAACGCGATGACGGGCGGCAACTACTTCTACCTCAAGTACCGGCCGTTCCTCCGGGACCTCCCCGATCCGCTGTACTGGCTGGCGGCCTGTGCTGCCACACTGGCGCTGATGTGGGTCGGCTATGCGGTCTCCCGCCGCTTCCCGGTACGCGGGGATGCGGGCTATGCCACCGAGACCGCCGCTACCGGGTCTTGGAACCTGTCAGCCAGGACTTGAGGTCGCCGTGCTCCTCGACGCTGTAGAGCGTGCTCTCGGCGGGGGAGTACACCGAGGGGACGCCGCGGAGCCCGAAGTCTGAGAAGTCGGACAGGGCGGCCTCGATCCGCTCGTCGGCGCCGTTGCCGGTGATGCACTGACCGATCTCCTCGGGTTCACCGGTGCCCTCGGCCCTCGCGGACGCCTGGGCCACGAGGGCCTCATCCCCCGGTGGGGTGGCAACCTGCTCGAAGAGCCAGGACTGGAAGCCGTGGAGCGTGCCCTGAGCAGCCTCCCCGTCCCCGAGGGAGTCCTCGAGGCAGTAGTAGGCCGTGGCCGCGCGCGTGGACCAGGATTCGGGATCGCCCCGGCCCAGGAAGTCGACGATCCGATATTCGACGTCCACCTGGCCGCCGGAGGCCAGGCCGTGCACCATCCCGCCGTACCGCTCGTGGAAGGCGGCGCAGTGGGGGCAGGCGAAGTCCTCGAAGATCTGGACCTGCTCCGGGGCAGTGTTCGCCGGGGTGGAGCCCGAGCCCGAATCGGCGTTCCGGATGGACTCCGCGCAGCCGGTCAGCATCAGGGCCGCTGCAGCGGCCACGGCCAGGGCGGCGCCCCCTCGGAAGGTGTTGATGTGCATGCCCTTCATCCTAGGCGGGCGGCGCGAGGCTCTCGGTTTTCCTGTTGGGGTGCTGTTCTGCTAGGCTTTCATAGCTGTTGGGGCCCACATCTGCGAGGCTCCCGGCGCCGTTGGATCTTTAGCTCAGTTGGTTAGAGCGTTCGCTTCACACGCGAGAGGTCGCTGGTTCGAGTCCAGTAAGATCCACCACTTTGATGCACTGGAGGGCCCGTTCTGGGCCCTCCAACCGTTAACCCACCAGTACAGTAATCGGTGGCACCGAGACGTGCCGTGATCCGCGTTGAAGGGAGCTGCGGTGGAGGAGAACCCGGACACCCGGCTGGGGCGCCACCATCCTGAGGAGCCCCCGGCCGATCTGGCCGAGATCCCCATCATCACCCCGTCCTCCCAGGACGCGGAGCCGGCCGCCACGTCAGCCATCGACTTCCCGCTGGGGCCGGCGGCCGGGCTCTCCGAACCGGTCCGGACGGAGTCCGGCACCACCGTGGTGGGCGGGCAGGACGACCCCGGCGGGGACACCGCCGCGGGGCCCCGCAGCGATACCCCGCTCACGGAACCACCCGCCTCTGATCCCGTGCCGCAGTCCGTGCTGACCCCCTCCGGTCCGGTCACGGGGGAGAACCCGGCCACCACGGCGCCGGTCGGCACCGTGGGAGTGACCTCCTCGCCGAAGAAGGCTCCCAAGGGGCGCCTGCGTTTCTCGGGTGGATCGGCGATCAAGCGGATGATGTACTCCGAGCCGCTGCCCACTCAGGCGCTCTCCATCGTCAACCGGATCGCGGACAGCCCGTACGCCAACCCGTACCTGCGGACCACCCGCAATGCGGACGCGGACGCCCGAACCACCCTGGACTTCGCCCTGAAGCTCGGGGAGACCATGTTCAGGTTCGGGGCCGGCGCCCTGGAGGTGGAGACCTCGATCATCGTGGTGACCCAGGCGTTCGGTGTGCACGAGACCGAGGTGGACATCACCAACCAGTCCATCGCCCTGAACTACGCGCCCAGCGGCAAGACCCCCTACTCGCTGCATCGCGTGGTGCGCTCCTGGTCCCAGAACTACGCCGGTCTGGCCCTGCTGCACCAACTCGTCTCCGGTGTCTCCCTGGGCGAGATGGACCGCGATGCCGCACAGCAGCGGCTGGCGGACATCCGGCACAAGCCGAAGCCGTTCGCCCCGTGGCTGAGCATTCTCGCCTCGGGGATCTTCGCCGCGGCCTTCGTGGTCTTCATCGGCGGCAACCTGGTGGGCGCCGGGGTGTCTCTGCTCTCCACGATGCTGCTGATCGGCACGGTGAACCTCCTGGGGAAGGCCCGGATCCCCGAGTTCTTCTCGATCATGGCCGGCGGTTTCATCGCCACCGTGATCGCGCTGGTGCTCTACACGTTGCACGTGCCCCTGGCGCCCTCGCTCGTGGTGGCCGGCGGGATCATGCTGCTGTTGCCCTCAGGGCGTTTCGTCTCCGCCATGCAGGACGCCATCAACGGCTTCCCCGTCTCCGCGGCCGGCCGCTTCGTCTCCGCCGTACTGGTGTTCGCCGGGCTGATGGCCGGCATCATCGCGGCCGTGGTCTTCTCCTCCATCCTCGGGGTGCCGGAACTGGACCTGGCCGATGAGGCCGTGTCCAGCTATCCGGTGTGGCTCCTGGCACTGCTGGTGGTGATCGCCATTGTGGCGGATGGGATCTTCGATCAGTCGGCCTGGCGGCTGCTGCTTCCCACCGCGTTGGTCTCCCTGGTGGGGTTCCTCGTGTATGTGGGAGCCGAGGCCATCGGGACCGGGCCGCGACTGACCCCCGGGATCGCAGCCGTCGTCATCGGCGCACTGGGCCGTTATGTGGCCCTGCGCCTGGGCGCCCCGCAGCTCGTGGTCGCCGTGCCCGGCATCCTCTTCCTGCTGCCCGGTCTGAAGATCTTCCGGTCCATGTACAACATCGCCATGAACACCGGGACCATGCAGGAGGGCCTGATCGGGCTCTTCGACGCCTCGGCGATCATCATGGCGATCGCCGCCGGGGTGGTCCTGGGTGACACCATCGCCAGACCGTTGACCAGGGCGCTGCAGGCCAACGAGCGCCGGCGGATCGGCCGCCGCTAGACCTGCCAGTCGACCGGGGCCGCGCCGGCCTGCCGCAGCAGCTCGTTGGCACGGCTGAAGGGCTGTGAGCCGAAGAACCCGCGGTAGGCGGACAGCGGCGAGGGGTGCGGCGATTCGACCAGGCCCACGCGGCCCCCGCCGTGGGCCCCGAGCACCGGGGCCATCCGCCGGGCATCGGCGCCCCACAGGATCGCCACGAGCGGGGCATCCCGGGCAGCCAGCGCCGCCACGGCGGCCTCGGTGATCGCCTCCCAGCCGAGGTTCCGGTGGCTGCCGGCCCGCCCCGCGGCCACGGTCAACACCCTGTTGAGCATCAGCACGCCCTGGTCCGCCCACCTCGAGAGGTCTCCGTGGGGTGCCGGCGGGATGCCCAGGTCTGTCTCCAGCTCCCGGTAGACATTGGCCAGGGAACGTGGCAGCGGGGTGACGTGGCGGTCCACGGCGAAGCTCATCCCGATCGGGTGGCCCGGCGTGGGGTACGGGTCCTGCCCCAGGATGAGCACGCGCACGCCGTCGAAGGGTTGCCGGAAGGCCCTCAGGATGTGTTCCGGGGCCGGCAGTACCTGCTCGCCGTCCGCGCGCCGGGCCTGGATCTGCTGCCCGACGCCGGCCAGGGCCTCGCGCTGTGGGGCCAGGGCGCGCTCCCAGCCGGGATCCAGCGGTGCGATCAGGTCGGTGTCCACGGCGGCAGACTACCGGCTGAGGGGGTGGGCGATCGAATGACACGGATGTAGTTCCGACCGGTAGACTGTGGGGGACGTCGTCGCGTTGGAAGGACCACCCATGTCAGCAGTGCACGCCGCCGAGCCAGGCGGACCGCAGTCCCCGTCCGAGGGCCCGGAACAGGCCGCCGCAGGCGGGTTGACCGAACGGGACCGGGACATCCTCGACTTTGAGAACCAGTGGTGGAAGTACGGCGGGGCCAAGGACCAGGCCATTCGGGACCGCTTCGCGCTCTCGGCGACCACCTACTACCAGGTGCTCAATGGCCTGTTGGACCGCGAAGAGGCCCTCGCGCGCCAGCCCATGCTGGTCAAGCGACTCCGTAGACTGCGGACCACCCGCCACCGCGCACGCAGCGCCCGGCGGCAGGAAGCCTGAGCGCCACCCCCGGTGGCCGGAAACAGTCCATGACCAAGCCCAGAACATGCCCAGAACCTGGTGACGGTGGCCGATGACCCAGTATCCGCACGACCGCTTCGACGATGTGCCCGCCTACAGAGACCGCAAGGGCAGTCACCGCGCGGACCCGTCCCTGACAGCCGGCCCCTCAGGTCTCGTGGGGATCTCCGTGGCCGCCGCCCTCGCACTGGTGGTCGGGGCCTTCTGCTACCTGATCCTGCCCTCCCTGTTGCCCGCCGACGCGCTCGGAGCCCGCGCGCCGTCCAGTGCGGGTGCCTCCGCCAGCGCCTCGGCCAGCGATTCCGTCGAGCCGCAGGAGACTGAGCCGGCGGATCCGCGGCCCTCGCCGTCGCCGAGTGCGCCGGCCGAGACCGCATCAGCGGAACCCGAGTCCCCGGAGCCGTCGGAGTCCCCGGAACCCAGCGAGCCGGAACCCAGCGAATCGGAGACTGCCGCCGCGGACACCGGCGACACCTCCGCCCCGGTGGAGGTCTACAACGCCTCCTCGATCGGGGGGCTGGCTGGCCGGGTCTCCGGCGGGCTCTCGGGCAGTGGGTTCACCGTGGTGGGCACCGGCAACTGGCAGGGTTTCCCCGTGCCCTCCTCGGCCGTGTACTACTCCCAGAACGAGACCACCGCGCAGGCTGTGGCCGCCCATCTGGGGCTGCCGCTGATTCAGGACGCCCGTGTCCCGGGCGTCGCGGTGGTGCTGTACGCGGACTACTCCGGCTGACAGGGCCCCGGCAGCCTCCTCCGAGGGCTGAACCGTTTGCACTCGGAGGGTGCGAGTGCTAAATATGGACTTAGCACTCCGAGGATGTGACTGCCAAGCCCGCAGGCATGCGGGTGGTCATGGCCACCGGGGTAGACCTGAACGTGGTGAGGCCCTTTGCCGGGCCGTCCGTCGCGGGCACTGCACAGGTCAGTTGATCACTGCCAAGCAACGCCAAGGTCCAGAAAGGACAGTGCACACATGGCCAAGACCATTGCATTCGACGAAGAGGCCCGCCGCGGCCTGGAGCGGGGCCTGAACACCCTCGCCGACGCCGTGAAGGTCACGCTCGGCCCCCGCGGCCGCAACGTGGTGCTGGAGAAGAAGTGGGGAGCCCCCACCATCACCAACGACGGTGTCTCCATCGCCAAGGAGATCGAGCTCGAGGACGCCTACGAGAAGATCGGCGCCGAGCTCGTCAAGGAGGTCGCCAAGAAGACTGATGACGTCGCCGGCGACGGCACCACCACTGCCACCGTCCTGGCCCAGGCCCTCGTCAAGGAAGGCCTGCGCAACGTGGCCGCCGGTGCGGACCCGCTGTCCCTGAAGCGCGGCATCGAGAAGGCCGTCGCCGCCGTCATCGAGGAGCTCGTGGCCTCGGCCAAGCCGATCGAGACCAAGGAGCAGATCGCGGCCACCGCGTCCATCTCCGCCGCTGACAGCCAGATCGGCTCGCTCATCGCCGAGGCGCTGGACAAGGTCGGCAAGGAGGGCGTCGTCACCGTCGAGGAGTCCCAGACCTTCGGCCTGGAGCTCGAGCTGACCGAGGGCATGCGCTTCGACAAGGGCTACCTCTCCGGCTACTTCGTGACGGACGCCGAGCGCCAGGAGACGGTGCTGGAGGATCCCTACATCCTCATCGTCAACTCCAAGATCTCCTCCGTGAAGGACATGGTCTCCCTCCTGGAGAAGATCATGCAGTCCGGCAAGTCCCTGCTGATCATCGCCGAGGACGTCGAGGGCGAGGCCCTGGCCACCCTCGTGGTCAACAAGCTCAAGGGCACCTTCAAGTCCGTGGCCGTCAAGGCCCCGGGCTTCGGTGACCGCCGCAAGGCCATGTTGGCTGACATCGCCATCCTCACCGGTGGCCAGGTCATCTCCGAGGAGGTCGGCCTGACCCTGGAGAACGCCGGTCTCGAGACCCTGGGTACCGCCCGCAAGGTCGTCATCACCAAGGACGAGACCACCATCGTCGAGGGTGCCGGCGATGCCGAGCAGATCGCCGGCCGCGTGGCCCAGATCCGTGCCGAGATGGACAACACCGACTCGGACTACGATCGCGAGAAGCTCCAGGAGCGCCTGGCGAAGCTGGCCGGCGGCGTGGCCGTCATCAAGGCCGGTGCCGCCACCGAGGTGGAGCTCAAGGAGCGCAAGCACCGCATCGAGGATGCCGTGCGCAACGCCAAGGCTGCCGTGGAAGAGGGCATCGTCGCCGGCGGCGGCGTGGCCCTGACCCAGGCCGGTGCCAAGGCCTTCGGCAAGCTCTCCCTGGAGGGTGACGAGGCCACCGGCGCCAACATCGTCAAGGTGGCCATCGAGGCGCCGATGAAGCAGATCGCCTTCAACGCCGGCCTGGAGCCGGGCGTCGTGGCCGCCAAGGTCCGCTCCCTGCCTGACGGCCAAGGCCTCAACGCCGCCACCGGCGAGTACGAGGACCTGCTGGCCGCCGGTGTCAACGATCCAGTCAAGGTGACCCGCTCTGCCCTGCAGAACGCCGCCTCGATCGCCGGCCTGTTCCTCACCACCGAGGCCGTCGTGGCGGACAAGCCCGAGCCGGCTGCGGCCATGCCGGGTGGCGACGACATGGGCGGAATGGGTGGCATGGGCGGCATGATGTGATCCTCCCGATCACCTGAGCGCCCGGCTCTCACGGAAGGCCTGATCCCCTCGGGGGTCAGGCCTTCCGGCGTTAACGGGTCCAGTGCCCCGCGGTGGGGTGCAGCTCGGCGGACAGGTTCCGCCGGGCATGGTGCTCCCAGAGCCTCGCGCCAGTGGCAGTCCGGTACAGGGGATCCAAGGCCAACAGTGACAGGACGACGCCGGCCCGCCCGGTGGCGAAGTCCGCGTCGGACACGTGCGCGAAGTCCTGTCGCACGGCCGACAGGTAGCGGGCATAGTCCCCCCGGGAACGGCCCAGCACCTCCAGGTCGGCGTCACTGAACACCGCTCCCGTCCGGTCACCGGGGTCCGGATCGTGGGTGGCAGTCATCCGCACGAGCCGCGCCGTCTCCTCGATCTCCGCGTCCGGAACGCCGAGCTCGGACAGGGCGTTCTCCGCGAGCACCGCGGAGTCCTCCTCGTCCTGGCCCGCGGGCCGTTGCGGATCCCCGAGATAGACGGCGTCGTGGAACCACGCGGCCAGCTTCACGCTGCGGGTCCAGCGTCCGCAGTCCTCCCCGTGCCTGACCAACACATCGATGGACTTCAGGACCGCCAGCAGGTGGGAGCGGTCATGGTAGTGCCGGTGCGGCTCGGACCACCGGGCCAACAGGTCTGCCACCACCGGCTCACGCTCCAGCGGGGAGGTCCCGGGGAACAGCCGGTTGAACCTTTGGGTGAGGATCTTGTCCAGCTTGCCGGGGCGCTGGGCGGCGGGAATGCGCAGGCCGGAGGACACCAGGCGGCGGACCAGCTCGGCTCCGCTGACCTCCTCGGCACCGAGGGCCACCAGGTCCCTGTAGCGCTCCACCGGTACGTCATAGTGGTCGCCGTCGAAGGCTCGCCCGGAGATTCCGGCGGCAGCGGCGAAGCCGTGGAGTTCCTCGAGCGAGGCGTCCGAGACCAGATGGGAGAACACGGTGCCGTGTGCCGGCCACCGCGCCGGATCGATCAGCACCGTCATGACCCCATCATAGGTTTCTGTCGAGTGGGGGTGGGTTGTTCACCAGAACACCCACCCCGACTCGGCTGAAGGCGGGGGAGCGCAGCGCCCCTGCGCGGGGGCGGGACGTCAGCCGCGGAACATGGAGGCGTTGGCGGTCTCGGCGTCCAGGTACTGCTGTGCGGCGTGGGTCATGGCGCCGCGGATGGAGACGAGGGACTCCTCCACCCGGGCCTGGGTGGTGCGCCACTCGGTGAGGACGGTCTGGAAGTTGTTGGCGGCCTGGCCGCGCCAGGTGTCCTGCAACTGCCGGAGGTTGGCCTCCATGGCGTTCACCTCGCTCTGGAGGCGGCCGATGGAGGCCTCCACGGCCTGGCTCTTGGCCATGAGGTCTTCGGTGTCGATGTGGACGAGTGCCATGTTCTCTCCTGTGGGGCGTGGGCGAGCCGGTGGACCCCGGCCCTTCCCACGCTAGGCAGGGTCCCCTCGCCACGTCCGGATGGTGCTAGCCCTCTGTGGATGCCTGGCCCGAACCCGGAGGCTGTGGAGGACGCGGCGGGATGGCGGGCGGGCTACTCGCGGTGCCCTCCCCGTCGGTGCCCTCCCCGTCGGTGCCCTCCCCGTCAGTGCCGTTGCCGTCAGCGCCATCCAGCTCGTCCCCGGCATCCTCGCCGTGGGCTGGATCCACCCATGGCATCCGCACGGACATGGTGGCCCCACCGCCGGGGGTCTGCTCCAACCGCACGGTGCCGTCATGCTGGGCCACGATCGCGGCCACGATGGCCAGTCCCAGTCCCGTACCGCCGGTCTCCCGGTGGCGGGAGGAATCGGCCCGGTAGAAGCGCTCGAAGACGCGGTTGGCGTCCTCCTCCTCGATCCCCGGGCCATGGTCCCGGATCTCGATGACCGAGTCCCGGGATCCGTGGACCTGACGTCCGTCGGCGTGGACCGATCCCGGCAGCACATCCACGGTGCCGACGGCGATCTCCAAGGGGGTGCCCTCCGGCGTGTACCGCAGGGCATTCGTCACCAGGTTGGCGATCACCTGGCGGATCTTGCCCTCGTCCCCGACGGTGGGCGCGGGCCCCGCCCGGCCGCCGTCGAGCCCCTCGAGCCGGACCTCACGGTCCGCGGCGTTCACACGGGCGTCCAGCACGGCGTCGTTCGCGAGCAGCATCAGGTCCACGGGCCGGTACTCCAGGGGCCGTTGCTCGTCCAGCCGTGCCAGGGTGAGCAGGTCCTCCACGAGCTGGCCCATGCGCTTGGCCTCGCCCTCGATCCGGCCCATGGCGGCGCCGACGTCCTCCGGGTCCGAGATCCCGCCGTGGCGGTAGAGCTCGGAGAACCCGCGGATGGTGACCAGGGGGGTGCGCAGCTCGTGGGAGGCGTCCTGGATGAACCGGCGCATCTTCTCCTCGGACTGCTCCTTGGACCGGAAGGCGATCTCGATGTGCGCGAGCATGGCGTTCAGCGAGCGGGAGAGCCGCCCGACCTCGGTGTCCGGGGCCCCGATCTCCACGCGCCGGGACAGGTCACCCGCGGCGATCTGTGCTGCGGTGCGCTCCACCCGCAACAGCGGTTTGAAGGCCCGGGTGGTCACTCCGTAGGCGATCACTGAGGCGCCGGCGGTGGCCAACAGGCCGATGGTGGCCACGAGCGAGGTCACCCGGTCCACCGAATCGTGCACCGGTTCCAGAGGCAGGGCGATCGCCAGGGATCCCTCGCCGGACTCGAGTCGGTACATCTGCACCCGCCAGCCCCGGGAGTCCTCGGAGGTGCCGGGGACCTCGAAGGCCTCAGTGCCGCGCTCCACCACCTCATCAGCGTCCAGGGCCGGGACCTGGGGCCGGTCCTCGTTGGCCCCGGTGAAGGAGGAATTGGTGGTGGTCTTGCCCTCGTTGTCCTGCAGCTCACCGTAGAAGCGCAGGATGGACTGCGGGGAGGAGAAGTAGTCGACGTTGGTGCCCAGGCTCGTCAGGTACCGGGAGACGTTGTTCCGGTTGACGACCAGGTCCTCGTCGATCTGGCGTACCAGCTCCTGACGGAAGAGCGAGGCTGTCAGGGCGGCGGTGACGATCACGGCCAGAAGCATCAGACCGGTGGTCATCACCACCAGCTGGGTCCGCAGGGAGGAGGTCTTCCACAGGCGCGCCAACTCGTGGAACGGACGGAATCGTCCGTGGTGGTTCACGGCGGCAGTCATACGGTCCTCGAACGGGAACGGATCAGCGCTTGTCCGCGGACCGCAGCAGGTACCCGACGCCGCGCTTGGTCTGGATCATGTCCGGCAGGTCCGGGCGGTCGATCTTCCGGCGCAGGTAGGAGATGTAGGACTCCACGATGGAGGCGTCCCCGTTGAAGTCGTACTCCCAGACGTGGTCCAGGATCTGTGACTTGGAGAGCACCCGGTTGGGGTTCATCATCAGGTAGCGCAGCAGCTTGAACTCGGTGGGGGAGAGCTCCACCACCTCGCCGGCGCGGCGGACCTCATGGGCGTCGTCATCCAGCTCGAGATCGTCCACACGCAGGATGGCCTCGTCTCCCTCGGCGGGGGCGGTGCGGCGCAGCACGGCCCGGATGCGGGCCACCACCTCGTCCAGGGAGAACGGCTTGGTGACGTAGTCGTCCCCGCCCACGGTCAGGCCGGTGACCTTGTCATCCGTGTCATCCCGGGCGGTGAGGAACAGCACGGGGAAGTGGCGGCCCGCGGCCCGCAGCTTGCGGGTCACCGTGAATCCGTCCATGTCCGGGAGCATGACGTCCAGGACGGCGAGGTCCGGCTGCTCCTTCTCTGCGGCAGCCAGCGCGTCGCGGCCGTTGGCGGCGGCGACCACCTCGAACCCGGCGAACCGCAGGGAGGTGGAGAGCAGCTCGCGGATGTTCGGCTCATCATCGACGACCAGCAGCTTGGCTTCGGGTTCCTTTGACTTCATGGTCTCCATCGTCCACCCGTCCGCTGAGCGTTTCCTGAATGTCAACTGGATGGGTTGGCCAGGTCCCCGGCATCCACGATGGTATAGGCGTACCCCTGCTCGGCCAGGAACCGCTGGCGCCGTTGGGCGTACTCCTGGTCCAGGGTGTCCCGGGCCACCACGGTGTAGAAGTGCGCCGACTTCCCGTCCTCCTTGGGCCGCAACAGCCGCCCCAGCCGTTGGGCCTCCTCCTGGCGGGAGCCGTAGGACCCGGAGACCTGGACGGCCACCGAGGCCTCCGGAAGGTCGATCGAGAAGTTCGCCACCTTGGACACCACCAGGACCTTGATCTCCCCGGCCCGGAAGGCCTCAAAGAGTCGTTGCCGCTCGGCCACGGACGTGGCGCCGGTCAGGACCGGGGCGTTCAGCAGCTCGCCGAGCTCCGCCAACTGGTCCAGGTACTGCCCGATCAACAGCACCTGCTCGCCCGGATGCCGGGCCACGAGCGAGCGCACCACGTCCAGCTTCACCTCGGAGGAGGAGCACAGACGGTACTTGTCCGCTTCCTCCGCCATCGCGTAGGCCACCCGCTCGTCCCGCGGCAGCTCGACCCGGACCTCCACGCACTCGGCGGGGGCGATGTAGCCCTGGGCCTCGATGTCCTTCCACGGGGCGTCATACCGCTTGGGCCCGATCAGGGAGAACACCTCGGACTCCCGGCCGTCCTCCCGCACCAGGGTGGCCGTGAGCCCGAGCCGGCGGCGTGCCTGCAGGTCCGCTGTCAACCGGAAGATCGGGGCCGGCAGCAGGTGGACCTCGTCATAGATGATCAGCCCCCAGTCATGCCCGTTGACCAGCTCGAGGTGCGGGTAGATCCCGCCGCGCTTGAGGGTCAGCACCTGGTACGTGGCGATCGTCACCGGGCGCACCTCCTTCACGGAACCGGAGTACTCGCCGATCTCCGCCTCCGTCAGCGTGGTGCGCTTGAGCAGTTCCGCCTTCCACTGCCGAGCGGAGACCGTGTTGGTCACCAGGATCAGCGTGGTGGCGTTCGCCGTGGCCATCGCCCCGGCTCCCACCAGGGTCTTGCCCGCACCGCACGGCAGCACCACCACACCGGAGCCGCTGGCCCAGAAGTTCTCCACTGCCATGCGCTGATAGGGGCGCAGCTGCCAGGGGGCCTCCGGGCCGGCGTCGGGCACCTCGCCGGTCTGGGGCAACTCGCCGGTCTCGGGCACCTCGGTGAGGCCGATGGGGTGGGGGGTGCCGTCCACGTAGCCGGCGGCATCCTCGGCAGGCCAGCCGAGCTTGAGCAGGACCTGCTTGAGCTGGCCGCGGCTGGCGGCGTGCACCACCACGGTCTCTCCGTCGATGCGTGGGCCGAACATCTCCGCGGACTTCTTCGCGTGCAGGACCTCTTCGAGCACGGGGTAGTCGTCCGTGCGCATCACGAGGCCGTGCACCGGATCGTTCTCGAGGCGCAGCCGGCCGTACCGGGACATCGTGTCATCGATGCCCACCAGCAGCGCATGCGGCACGGGATAGCGCGAATACGTCAGCAGCACGTCCAACACCCGCTCGGCATCCACGCCCGCGGCCCGTGCGTTCCACAGTCCGAGCTGGGTGATCCGGTAGGTGTGCACGTGCTCGGGAGCGCGCTCCAGCTCGGCGAAGGAGGCCAGGGCGTGGCGGGCCTCGGTGGCCTGCTCGTGGTCCACCTCCAGCAACACGGTCTGGTCCGATTGGACGATCAACGGGCCATCAGGCACTGAGGACTCCTTCACTGGGGGCTCACTCCACGGTACTGGCCGAGACGACCCGGTGCAGGGGGACCACCACCTCGGCGTCCTGCTCCGGGGCCAGGCAGCGCACGCGGCCGCCGGCCACCGCCAGCGGCACCACGCGCCGAGACTGGCGCCGGCCGCGCTGGTCCACGGTGACCAGGTCCACCCGCTGCCGGAGGGAAGCCGCCTGGCGCAACACCGCCACGGCCTCCTCAGTACCGGGGCCGCTGGGTACGGGACTCGGTGCGGAGCGCAGCCGGGCGATCTGTGCGGCCAACTCCTCCTCGGAGGGCGCCCAGCGAACGGCCCGGACCGGCTCGGGGAAGGCACTCTCCGCGGTGCCCGGCAGTGTCCGCGCCTCGGCCTGGCCATGGCCCGTCTCCTCCCGTGCCCGGTGCAGGGCAGCCCGGTGCCCGGCCGTGGCGAGCAGCCGGTGCAGGTCCCGGTGCCCGACGCCGGCCACCACCACGGTGGGGGCGATCCGTTCCAGCTGGGCCGGCGACATCGCCGGGTCCGCGACGATCGCGTCCAGCAGATCCACGTCCTCGGAGCGCAGCCAGGCCTGTGCGGGTCCGACGGAGAGCATTCCGTGCCGCCGGGCGACGTCCCGGATCAGGTACCGCAGCGACTGGGGGACCGCATCCGCTGAGTGACCCGCCAGGAAGGCCTCGATCTCATCTGCCGTGGCCCCGGCGTCCAGGGCGCGGTGCAGCGAGGCGTCGGAGAAGCGGTACACGCGGGCGGCGCCGTCTCCCTCCTTGTCCGCCATGCCCGCCAGGCGCCGGTCCACCACCGGGTCCAGATAGCCCGGTGCCACGGCGGTCAGGTCCCCTTGCAGCCGGACCGTGGTCACGGCCTCCGGCAGGGCCTGCCCGAGGGCGGCCGCTGCCTGATCGAGGAGGCCCTCGGCCACGAGGGTGCCGGCCTCGGTCAGGGCGCCGGCACCGCTCAGGCCCAGTTGCTCGGCCTCGGCGAGCAGTGCCGGGGTGAAGGCGGCGGTCCGGGAGGACTGCCGCGGGGCCCGCCAGCGCTGCCGTTCGGCGACGGCAGGGTCCAGTGGAGTGCCTGGCCGTTCGGACTCGACCTCCCGGGCGGACTCCAGTAGTGCCGCCCGCAGCCGAGGCGCGTCCGGGCGGTTGCGGTCCGGTGCCAGGGCGTGGCCCGTGGACTCTGCGGGAGGGGGTCCGAGCATCGGGGCGCGGCCGCTGGAGAGCCAACCGGCCACCAGGGCGGCCCACTGCGTGTGCCGGTCACTGCGGCGCCACTCGGGGACGGTGGCCGAAGGCCGCCACGTGGAGGTGTCCGGGTCCAGCACGCTCAGCCCGGCGGCGGCCACCAGCTCCAGCAGCCAGGCTGTGTTCTCGGGGGAGGAGCCGGTGGCCGCCGAAAGGCGTTTGAGTTCCCGCACCCCCACCCCGCCGGTGCGCAGGGTCCGCAGCCCGGGGGCCAGGGCATCGAGGAGGTTGGCCGTGCCACGCAGCAGGTCAGCGATCGTGGCCAGCGCCGCGTTGCGGGACAGCGCTCCGGTCACCGGGCGACCGGTGGGCTGCGGGGGGCCGGGGTCCAGAGGACGCCCTGCCGTGCCGCCGCGCCACGCCAGCCCGGCCTCGAGGGGGTGCTCGCCGAGGCGGTCACGCCGGATGAGGAGACCGGTGCCCAGCAGGAGGTCATGGACCGGTCCCGGCGGATCAGGCAGTCGGGCCACGGGGGAGGACTTCAGCGCGTCGAGGGCGGCGGCGGCGCGGGCCAACAGGTCCCCGTCCACCCCCTCCGCCGGCGCGGGGACCCGGGCGGACTCCCCGCGCAGCAGCTCCAGGATCCCCGCGCGGTCCCGTGGGAACTCGGAGGGGGCCCTCGGGCTGCCAGCCGGGCTGCCGTTCGGGTTGCCGTCCGGGCCCTCGGCAAGGGCCGCTGCGGGCCGGCCGAAGGCCAGTGGGTGGTGGCCCAGCGCGGTGGCCACCGGCGGAGGCAAATGCCAGTCGTCGCCGACCCCCACCACCAGGGCGGCTTCGGAGAGGTCCTCCAGCAGGGCCCGGACGGCGCCCACGGGGGAGTTCTGGAAGAAGGCGGCGAGCCGATCCTCGGAACCGGCCGGGCCGGCGTCGTGCATCCCGGGGGCCTGGGACAGGACGGCGAGGGCCTCCAATACGTCCAGGTGGGCGCGGTCCAGGCCGTCGAGGGCACGCAACACGGACATCTGTGTGCTGGCGCGGGTGGCCAGGGCGGCGAAGTCGGGGACGGGTGGGTGGCAGAGGTCCGGCCTCAGCACGAGCAGCCGTCCGAGCTGCTCGTCCGACCACTGGGCCAGATGGTCTGTCAGGGTGGCGGCCCTCATCGGCTGCAGGATCAGGCGCGGCGCCTCAGCACGGCCTTGGCCACCACGTAGGCCAGCATCAGGGCGAAGCCGAGGGGAAGTCCATAGAGGCCGAACCAGTAGAAGACGGGCCAAGCCGTGACGGAGAGGAAGTAGGAGACCAGCAACAGGACCATGGCGCCGAAGGACACCACGGTCAGGGAGGCACCGGCCACCAGCAGGGTCCGCAACCAGGGTGAGGTCTCGGGACTGTGCGGGGCGGGAGCGGTGAGGGGGCGAGCAGACATGACCTCCAGTCTACTCCCGGGCCCACGGGGTATCCTTGGGGGGCTACAGACTTTTCCCGCCCACGAGGACGCCACGAGGCAGGGCCGCCCGAACCATGGGAGTTCGAGGACAGAGCCCGCCGACCCGTCCAGCGGGGATCCACAGAGACAGAGAAGGACATCGTCAATGCCCACCGGCAAAGTAAAGTTCTACGACTCGACCAAGGGGTTCGGATTCATCCACACGGATGAGGGCCAGGAGGTCCACCTGCCCTCCTCGGCCCTGCCCGAGGGCGTCACCGAGGTGCGAGCCGGCACGCGTATGGAGTTCGGGGTGGCCGAGGGCCGCCGGGGCCCGCAGGCACTCAGCGCCCGCATGCTGGATGAAGGGCCCTCCGTGGTCCGCGCCACCCGCCGCAGGCCGCAGGACATGGCCGTGGTGGTGGAGGACGTCATCAAGTGGATGGATGCGGCCTCGAACAGCCTGCGCAAGGGCAAGTACCCGCCGAAGGCCCAGGCCGAGAAGATCGCCATGGCCCTGCGCAAGGTGGCCGACGAACTTGAAGCCTGAGACCGATACCGCGACCGAGACAGATACCGAGACAGCGGGTGAAACTGCGATGGAGCCGATGACGGCACAGGCCGAGGGCCGCACCGTGCGGATCCCGCCGAAGCCCACTCGCGCTCCGCGCAAGCGGACACCGAAGCTGGACGAGGTGCTGGCTGCGGCCGTTGAGCAGGCCCGCCAGGCGCTGCAGGGGCTGGCCGGGGCAGACCAGATCGGCGACCCTGTGGGCGTCGTGGCGGATGACGACCGGCTGGTCACCCACCGCTTCGCCGCCAACCTGCCCGGGTACGGCGGCTGGGAGTGGTTCGTCACGGTGGCACGCGCCCCGCGCAGCAAGGTGGTCACCGTGTGTGAGACCGGGCTGCTGCCCGGCGCGGACGCGATCCTGGCCCCCGACTGGCTGCCATGGTCCGAGCGCGTGAGCCAGGAGGAGAAGATCCGGCTGGACGCCATCGCCGCTGGTGAGGACCCGGAGGCGGCCGTCGCCCGCGCCCGCGCCCGCGGTGCGGAAGAGGGCCGGGACGGCGATGAGTCGGAGGAGACCCAGGGCTGACGGTCCTCGGACCCCGGAACAGAACGACGCCGGCCGCGCACCTCAGGTGCGCGGCCGGCGTCGTTCCTCAGGCCCCTCCAGGCGGGGCACTCAGGCGAGGTGTGCGACCACGTGGTCGATGCAGGCCAACAGCGCCGTGACATCGTCCGGCTCGATGGCCGCGAAGGTGGCGATGCGCAGCTGGTTGCGGCCGAGCTTGCGGTACGGCTCCACGTCCACCACCCCGTGGGCGCGCAGGATCTTCGCCACGGCGGCGGCATCCACGGACTCGTCGAAGTCGATGGTGGTGATGACCGCCGAGCGGTCCTCGGCCCGCGTGACGAAGGGGGTGGCGTAGGACGAGCCCGCGGCCCAGGTGTACACGCGATGGGATGAATCGGCCGTGCGGGCCGTGGCGAACTCCAGCCCCCCGTTGGAGTTCATCCACTTCACCTGCTGGTCCAGCATCACCAGGGTGGCCAGGGCCGGGGTGTTGTAGGTCTGGTTCTTCAACGAGTTGTCCACGGCGGTCTTCAGGTCCAGGAAGTCCGGGATCCAGCGGCCGGAGGCCTTGACCTCCTCCACCCGTGCCAGCGCGGCGGGGGAGAACAGCGCCAGCCACAGCCCGCCGTCGGAGGCGAAGTTCTTCTGCGGGGCGAAGTAGTAGGCGTCCGTCTGGGAGACGTCCACGGGAAGTCCGCCGGCCGCCGAGGTGGCGTCCACGAGCACGAGGGCGTCATCGGCGCCGGGCACCCGCTGTACCGGGGCGGCGACCCCGGTGGAGGTCTCGTTCTGCGGCCAGGCGTAGACGTCCACGCCATCCTCTGCGGCCGGCTCGGGGCGGGTGCCCGGTTCGGACGTGAGGATGGAGGAGGCCTCGAGGAAGGGGGCCTGGTCCGTGGCCTTGGCGAACTTCGAGCCGAACTCTCCGAAGGACAGGTGCTGTGCCCGGGAGCGGACCAGGCCGAAGCTGGCGGCGTCCCAGAATGCGGTGGAACCGCCGACGCCGAGGATGACCTCATAGCCGTCTGGAGCGGAGAACAACTGGCTCAGGCCCTCGCGGACGCTGCCGACCAGGTTCTTGACGGGCGCCTGGCGGTGGGAGGTGCCCAGCAGCCGAGGCCCGGCGTCGGCGAGGGCCTGCACCTGCTCGGCGCGGACCTTGGATGGGCCGGCTCCGAACCGTCCGTCCCGGGGCAGCAGGTTCTGGGGGATGGTCACCTCGGGGGTGCTCATGGGGTCTCCTGACGTGGTGGGGTTCTCGGCCGGGGGTGCAAAGGGCCATTCTCCCGCACTGCGCTGAGCACGGACGCCACGTGTCGTTCCCGATCAGTGCGCATGACTAGGATGGACGGTGGGCTTCCCGTCTCTTCGCCGCCCTAGGCCAGCGGCGGGGGAGATGAAGCATCGTTGGGGACCTGGAGAGGAACATCAGCCGTGACGGACCTGATCGATACCACCGAGATGTACTTGCGGACCATCCTCGAGCTTGAAGAGGAAGGGATCGTGCCCCTGCGTGCCCGCATCGCGGAGCGCCTGGACCACTCCGGCCCCACCGTCTCCCAGACCGTGGCCCGCATGGAGCGGGACGGGCTGGTGCACGTGCGCAATGACCGTCACCTGGAACTGACCACGGATGGCCGCGAGAAGGCCGTGAGCGTGATGCGCAAGCACCGCCTGGCCGAGCGGCTGCTGGCCGATGTCATCGGCCTCGACTGGGCCTTCGTCCACGAGGAGGCCTGTCGGTGGGAGCACGTCATGAGCGAGCAGGTCGAGCTTCGACTGCTGGACCTGTTGCACAACCCCGCCGAGTCCCCCTACGGCAACCCGATCCCGGGTCACGGTGACATCCGGCCGCCGGTGCCCGGCACCGGCTCGGCCTTCGACCGGGGCGAGCGTCTCTCCGTGGTGTCCAGCCGGCCGGGCCGCTACACCGTGGTCCGCCTGACCGAGGCCATCCAGACCGATCCCGAGCTGCTGAGCGAGCTGTCCCTGGCCGGGGTCCGCCCCGGGCAGGCCATTGAGATCGCCGCGAGTGGCGGATATGTCACGGTCCGCACCGCGGAGCCGGCCGACTCGCCTGAGGGCGGCGTGGCACTGGAGGTCAACGAGGAGACCGCGTCCCACATCATCGTGGAGCGCTAGGTCCCTGCATCACGGCGCAGGCCTCGTTTCGTCATCTGGTCGTGACCATCAGATGGGCGGAATCGCGCGGTTCTGAACGGGCTGCGAGGGGTTGTCCACCGGACCCGTGACCTGAGCGTGACATTCATAAACTTTTCATATACCTTGGATCCCGGCGCCACGGACAGTCCGGTCCGAGGCCGCCGGCCGATGGTTTGCCACACCCCCCGCGACCACGGCGTCTTCAAGCAGTCGTCCATCATGGCGGGGACGGACTTTGTCCGGCGGCACGTGAGAGAGGTAATTACGTGTCGAAGCGCAGTCCCGCAGCACGCCACCGCGCCGTTCCGGCGAACACCAACCCGCTGGAGACCATCTCCAAGGCGGTCTCCTCGAACGCAGGCACCGTGGGCCGTCAGGCCGCCGTGGTCGCCGCAGCGTCCGGCCTCGTGCTGACGATCGGCATGCCGGCCCAGGGCGCCGCTCCCGCCGTTCGCGAGACCACCAGCATCCCGGCCCCGGGCCTGGACATCGAGCGCGCAGCGGTGACCAACGTCAATGTGGCCGCCGCCAAGGACGTGAAGGTGGAACTGGACCGCGCCACGTTCTCCTCGAAGCCGGCCCCCGAGCCCGAGCCGGCACCGGAGCCTGCCCCGGAGCCGGAGCCAGCCGCTGAGCCCGCTCCCGAGCCGGTCGCTGAGACGGAGCCGGAGCCGGCCCCCCGCGCCGAGCGCGCCTCCACCACGCAGGCGGAGTCCTCGCAGGGCGAATCGACTCAGCAGTCCTCTTCCTCTTCCTCCTCTTCCTCCTCTTCCTCTTCCTCCTCTTCTTCGTCGTCCTCTGCCTCCACGCAGCAGGCCGCCGCTGAGGCCCCGGCCCAGAGCGCCTCCGTGGGCGGCGTGGTGGGCGCTGCCTACTCCGGCGTCGGCGTTCCCTACGTCTTCGGCGGCAAGGGCCCCTCCGGCTGGGACTGCTCCGGCTTCGTGGCCTGGGCCTACGCCCAGGCCGGGCTCAGCATCCCGTCCTCCACCTCCGCGATCCGCGGCTCCTCCAAGCTGGCCTGGACGTCCAGCCCGAAGCCCGGCGACATCGTGGTGCAGAACGGCGGCGGCCACGTGGGCATCTACGTGGGCAACGGACAGATGATCGGCGCCCAGAACCCCTCCGTGGGCACCTTCCAGCACCCCGTGACCCGCAACCCGCTGGTGGGCTACCTCACCTACGTCGGCTGACCACCGACTCCACGATCCGGGACTGAACCGGACCAGCGACGACTGCTACCAGGGCCCCTCCGCCAGGAGGGGCCCTCGGTCGTTCCCGGACGTGAATGTCATGAATGGGACGTGAAGGCACCGTGAACACTCCCGCCGACACGCCCGGAACCGGGGGTGCATGGGCCGGCGGCCATGGACCCTACGCGTATCCTGAACCTGATCGTCAACCCGATTCATCCCCGCAGACGCCGGATGGCCGGGCCAGCACCCGGCGGACGGTCCGGCGCCCGCGGCACAGACACCGCCGCGAGGTAGGTCCCATGCGCACACTGGTCCTGAATGCCGGCTACGAGCCACTCTCCGTGGTCAGTTACCGGCGCGCCATCCTCCTGGTGGGCACCGGCAAGGCGAGCGTGCTCGCCGATGGCGGGGACCCCGTCGTCGGGCCCTCCTCCATGGTGCGCCGCCCGGCGGTCATCCTGCTCACCCGCTACGTGCGCATCCCGCACACCGACTCTGCGCCCGTGTCCCGGAGGGGCGTGCTGCGCCGGGACGCGCACCTGTGCGGCTACTGCGGGCGTTCCGCCAGCACGGTGGACCACATCCACCCCCGGTGCCGCGGCGGCGAGGACTCCTGGGAGAATCTCGTGGCCTGCTGCCTGGCCTGCAACAACATCAAGGGGGACCGCAGTCTCGCGCAGATGGGGTGGATCCTGCGGGTCACACCGCGGCGCCCGCGCGGAGCCCAGTGGCGGATCCGGGAGTTGGAGCGTCCGGCCGAGCAGTGGACGGACTTCCTGGCTGCCGTGGCCTGAGGCGGAGTCCTGGCAGGTCGAGCCGGGCCGTTGCGGACTGACACGGACCTAAACTGGGGGAATGTCCCAGACCCAGACCGCAGAGCTGATGGCCGCCCTCGAACTCGGGGACGCCACCCCTGACATCGCCCGCCTGGCGCGGATCGCGCGGATCGCCGCGGCCACCTCGGGGAACGACGACGACGCGGCCGCCACGGCGTTCATCGCCGGCTATGCGGCGGGGCTGGCCGAGGGGACGGGCCAGGCCGGTTTCGACCGTGCACACCACGCCTCCCTGCGCGGGATCGAACAGTTCCTGGCCCGGGCCGTCACCGCCAACCGGACCACGCCATGAGCATGGAACGGGCGGCCATGATGGCCATGCGCCAGGTCAGTCATACGGACCCCGCAGCCCGGGGTGGGCGCGCACTGCACCCGGGCACCATCCGGCGATCCCTGGACTTCGTGCGCCGCTACCGTGGCAAGCTCGTGTTCTACCTGGTGCTCTCCGTGGTGGGTGCGGTGCTGGGCGTGGCGTCACCCGTCCTCGCCGGGGACGTGGTGGACGCGATCGTCGAGGCCGGGGATGCCCAGCGCGTCGTCCGGCTGGCCCTGCTCATCGCCGCCGTGGCTGTTGCGGACGCCCTGCTGGCCGTGGTCACCCGGTGGCTCTCCTCGGACCTCGGAGAGCGGATCATCTATGACCTGCGCACCGCGGTGTTCGACCACGTCCAGAGAATGCCGATCGCCTTCTTCATGCGCACCCGTACCGGGGCCCTCGTCTCCCGGCTCAACAATGACGTGATCGGCGCCCAGACCGCCATCTCCCGGACGCTGTCCGGCGTGGTCATGAACCTGGTCTCGGTGGTCCTCACCCTCGCCGTCATGCTGACGACCTCGTGGCAGATCACCCTCGTCTCCCTGGTGCTGTTGCCGCTGTTCTTCATCCCGGCCCGCCTGCTGGGCGGCACGATCGCCGGTCTCAGCCGCCGTCAGGCCCAGAACAACGCCGCCATGGGCGACCAGATGACCGAGCGGTTCTCAGCGCCCGGCGCCACCCTGGTCAAGCTCTTCGGCAACCCCAGCCGGGAATCCGCGGAGTTCTCCGGCCGGGCGGACCGCGTCCGGCAGACCGGCGTCGGGATCTCCGTGCGCCAGTCCGTGTTCATGACGGCCCTGACGATGGTCTCCGCCCTCGCCCTCGCGGCGGTCTACGGGATCGGTGGTCTGCAGGCGTTGGCGGGATCCCTGAACGCCGGGGACGTGGTCACCCTCGCTCTGCTGCTCACCCGTCTCTACGCCCCGCTGACGTCCCTGGCCAGCGCGCGGGTGGAGATCATGGCAGCCCTGGTCTCCTTCGAGCGGATCTTCGAGGTCCTCGACCTGCAGCCGCTCCTCCGTGAGCGGCCGGATGCCGCACCGGTCCCGGCCGGCCCCGTGACACTGGAGGTCCAGGACGTCCGCTTCGCCTATCCGAGTGCCGAGGAGGTCTCCCTGGCCTCGCTCGAGGAGGTCGCCGTGCTGGACCGCCGCGGCGGCGCCGAGGTGCTGCACGGCGTCTCCTTCACCGTTCGCCCCGGCCAGACCTACGCGCTGGTCGGCACCTCGGGCGCCGGCAAGTCCACCATCGCCTCCCTGTTGGCCCGGTTGTACGACGCCGACTCCGGCGCCATCCGCTACAACGGCACCGATGTGCGGGACACCACCTTCGCGTCCCTGCAGTCCACGGTGGGCATGGTCACCCAGGATGGGCACCTGTTCCATGACACGATCCGCGGCAACCTCACCCTCGCCCGCCCCGACGCCGGCGAGGACGAGGTGTGGGATGCGATCGACCGGGCCCGGCTGCGAGAGGTGGTCGAGTCCCTGCCGGACGGTCTGGCCACGGTGGTGGGGGAGCGCGGCTACCGCCTCTCGGGAGGGGAGCGCCAGCGCATGACCATCGCCCGGCTGCTGTTGGCCTCCCCGCGGGTGGTGCTGCTGGACGAGGCCACCGCGGCCCTGGACTCCACCTCGGAACAGGCGGTGCAGGCGGCCCTGGCCGAGGCGCTGACCGGCCGCACCGCCGTGGTGATCGCCCACCGCCTGTCCACCATCCGCTCCGCCGACCGCATCCTGGTGGTGGAGGGCGGACGCGTGGTGGAGGAGGGCCCGCACGCGGAGCTGCTCGCCGCCGGCGGGCGCTACGCGGAGCTGTACCGGACGCAGTTCGACGATCCGGGGCACGAATAGGACCCCACCACTACTGCTGGGGAGTGGCCGGTGTCGCGGGCCTGGGACACTTTGCCCTGATCGGGGTCAGCGCGTGCCAGCCTGAGTGGTGCCCCCGGCCGGAATCGAACCGACGACCTACCCTTTAGGAGAGGGTCGCTCTATCCTACTGAGCTACGGGGGCGCGGGGCCGGATCGCCAGCCCACCAGGACATCCTACTGAACGAGCGGCGCCTTCCGCGCCATGAGGAGGCGCCGGACCTGCCCGGCGATCAACAGCACCACCCAGAGGGTGAGCACCACGAGCAGGACCCAGCGCGCCGAGGTGAACGCGGAGGCGAGTTCCGCGCCTTCGCCGCCGGCGTCCAGGGCCCGCTCGATGAGCATGTTCTCCACGACGTCCACTGCGGCGAAGATCCCGCCGGCGGCATAGGAGGCCCAGCGGCCGAAACCGCGAGGCAGGGACCAGGCCGCCACCGCGGAGACGCAGGCGAAGACGAAGAGCGGGAAGATCACCCCGGCGGTCTTGTGCACCCAGTTCAGCTGCCCATGCGCGTCGGCATCCATGGCGGCGTCCAGCTCGGCGAGATCGGCGGCGCCGTAGGAGAACCGGTGGTCCGGCATGGGCAGTCCGCTGGACAGTGCGGACATCTGCGGCAGGGCGAGGATGTGCAGGTAGAAGAACATGAACAGGGTCGCGCCGAGCAACGCGATGATGAGCATGCCCGGGCTGCCCTGCTGCTGGCCGGAGGCCTGCAGGTCCTGCCGCGCCTGGCCCACCGACACCTTCGGGCGCTTGACGGGCGTTGCGCCGACCCCCGGCTCGGTCTGACCGGCCACCCGGGGTGACCGACCGTCGCCGGGCCGGGGGGTGCGCGGTGACTTCTTCTGCGAATGCTTGCTGTTCTTGTGGGACACGGAGACCTCCAGCGTCCATTGTCCCAGCTGCGGGCTGGGGAGCCGACCGGCGAATCGGTGTGAGGAATTTCATCTCGTGACCCATCCGCTCCCTCGGTGGCTCCGAACACCCGGTATCGGATCAACAACGAGGAGAATGTCATGCGCAAGAAGATGCTCTTGGCCCCTGTGATCGCACTGGGTGCACTGACCCTGACGGCATCCCCCGCTCTGGCCCACAGCGGCCACGGCGGAGGAGACGCCACCGGTTCCACCACGAGCACCCACGAGGGTGCGTGGTCGGGACAGGCCACCCTGGACCCGTTGAATGACAGCGGTACGTCCGGCCAGGCCATGATCGAGCTGGACGGCAACGAGGCCACGGTCACGGTGGACGTCACCGGAGCCGCGGAGACCTTCATGGAGGGCCCCTTCCCGCACGCCCAGCACATCCACATCGCCTCCCAGGGCGTCTGCCCCGGGCCAGAGGCGGACACCGACGGTGACGGGGCCATCAGTGTTCCCGAGGGCCACCCCTTCTACGGGGAGATCGGGACGTCGCTGACCACCGAGGGGGACACGAGTGCCGACTCGGCGCTCGCGGTCGAGCGGTTCCCGGGCGGTTCGGCCTACAACTACGAGCGGACCTTCGAACTCAACGACGCCACCGCCGCCTCCCTGGCCGATGGCACCGCCGTGGTGGTGGTCCACGGGGTGGATCCGACCAAGCTCAGCGCGGAGGCCCAGGAGAAGCCGAGCGAACTGGATCCGTCCCTGCCCTTGGCTGCCACCCTCCCGGCGGCGTGCGGCACGGTCAACGTCTCGCAGATGGGGCAGATGCCGGAAGGCGGCGCTGACACCGGTTCGCCGGTCCAGCAGCAGGACACCTCGGGGATCTTCCTCGGCGTGGGTGCCCTCGCGGTGGCGGCCCTGGGCGGTGGCGCCTGGATGGTCAGCCGGCGCTCGAGCCGGGCCTGAACGAGCGCAGGAAGAGCTCATCATGAGGTCACCCACTGCTACCCGCCGCGCAGGCCTGATGGTCTGTGCGGCGGGTGCCGTCCTGCTGGCCTCGGGCTGTGCCGGGGCCGTAGGGCCGGCACCCGGTACATCGTCCGCCGCGGTGGGGTCACCGTCGGCCAGAACGGAGACAGCTGCCCCGGCCCCGGCGGACACCGCGCCGGATCCTCAGCCGACGCCTCCTCCTGAGGACACCCCGGAGGCCGTGCCGGCCTCCGCGCCGGATCCTCAGCCGACGCCTCCTCCTGAGGACACCCCGGAGGCCGTGCCGGCCTCCGCGCCGACCGGGATCTCAGTCCCCGGCATCGGGGTGGAAGCGGACCTCATGGACCTGGGGCTGCAGGACGACGGCTCGATCGAGGTCCCGCCCTACAACCTCGGCTCGCCGGCGGGCTGGTACGTCCATTCACCGATGCCGGGGGAGATCGGGCCCGCCGTGATCCTGGGGCATCGCAACGGGATCGAGGGGGGTCCCGGCATCTTCGCCGATCTTCCCCGGGTCGAGGTGGGCGATTCCATCGAGGTCAGCCGGGAGGACGGGTCCGTCGCCGCCTTCACCGTCTACCGCACCGAGCAGTTCGGCAGGGACCGGGAGGGTTTTCCCACGCTGGAGGTCTACGGGAACACCGACGGACCCGAGCTCAGGCTGATCACGTGCGACGGGTTGAACGAGGACACGGGGGTGCTGGAAGACAACTTCATCGTGTACGCCACCCTCGACTCCTGAGCTCCCCGCGGCAGCCTCTCCCTCCGTCCTGGGTGTTCGCTGTGGACGGTGCCCTACGGCGTCCGTCTCACTCGATAGACTTCTGGGCACCATGTCCCAGAACTTCCAGACCTCCCTGCCCGGCCTGTTCACCTCTCGCTCCCTCACCCCGGTCGCCGCGGATCCGGAGGCCTTCACCGCCTCCGCGCCTGCGCACCGCGCCCCGGACGTGGAGGAGCTGTTGGAGGGACTGAACGATCAGCAGAGGCTCGCCGTGGTGCACACCGGCGGGCCACTGCTGATCGTGGCCGGTGCCGGCTCGGGCAAGACCCGTGTGCTGACCCACCGCATCGCCTACGCGTTGGGCACGGGGCGAGCCCGTCCGCATGAGGTCCTGGCCATCACGTTCACCAACAAGGCCGCCGCCGAGATGCGTGAGCGGATCTCCGCGCTGATCGGCCCGGCCGCGCAGAAGATGTGGATCTCCACGTTCCACTCCTCCTGCGTGCGCATCCTGCGGCGCGAGGCCACCACCGTGGGACTGAAGTCCAACTTCTCCATCTACGACTCGGCGGACTCACTGCGGCTGGTCACCTCGATCGCCAAGGCCCATGACCTGGACCCGAAGAAGTTCGCCCCCAAGGCCCTGCTGAACAGGATCAGCGCCCTGAAGAACGAACTTGTGGATGCGGAGGACCATGCCTCCACCGTCTCGGACTCCGAGCCCTTCGCCCAGGCCGTCTCCGCCGTGTACCGGGACTACACGCAACGCCTCCGTCAGGCCAACGCCATGGACTTCGACGACCTGATCGGCATGACCGTCAACATGTTCGAGGCCTTCCCCGCCGTCCTGGACAACTACCGCCGCCGGTTCCGGCACGTGCTGGTGGACGAGTACCAGGACACCAACCACGCCCAGTACCGCCTCGTACGCCTGCTCACCGGTCCGGTGAACGAGCCCGAGGGCGTGGAGACGGACGGCGGGCAGCTGACGGTGGTGGGCGATTCGGACCAGTCCATCTACGCCTTCCGCGGCGCGGACATCCGCAACATCGTGGAGTTCGAACAGGACTACACCGACGCCACCACGATCAAGCTGGAGCAGAACTACCGCTCCACCCAGACCATCCTGGACGCCGCCAACGCGGTGATCTCCAGGAACCCGCAGCGCCGCCCCAAGAGCCTGTGGACCGCCGAGGGGGCGGGCCCGAAGATCACCGGTTACGCCGCGGAGAACGAGTCGGCTGAGGCCGAGTGGATCGCCACCACCATCGATCGCCTCCAGGACGAGGAGGACATCCGTCCTGCGGACGTGGCGGTCTTCTACCGCACCAACGCCCAGTCCCGCTCCCTTGAGGAACGCCTGGTGACCAAGGGCATCCCCTACCGCGTCATCGGCGGTACCCGGTTCTACGACCGCAAGGAGATCAAGGACGCGCTGGCCTACCTGCGGGTGCTGGCGAACCCGGATGACGACGTCAACCTCCGCCGCATCCTCAACGAGCCCAAGCGGGGGATCGGCGACCGCGCGGAGGGCGCCGTGGCGGCTCTGCAGGACCGCAACCGCTCCACCTTCTTCGAGGCCCTGCGCCAGGCCGAGCAGGCCCCGGCCATGGCGTCTCGATCGCTCAAGGCCGTCAACGGCTTCGTGCAGATGATGGAGGACCTCGCTCAGGTCGCGGCCACCTCCAGCGCCGCCACCGTGCTGGAGGCCGTGCTGGAGCAGACCGGCATGCTGGCCACTCTCCGTTCCTCCGAGGACCTGCAGGACGAGTCACGGGCGGACAACCTCGGCGAGCTCGTGGCCGTGGTCCGTGAGTTCGAGAAGAACAACCCGGAGGGCACCCTCGGAGACTTCCTGGAGCAGGTGGCGCTCGTGGCGGACGCCGACCAGTTGCCGGACGCCACGGATTCGGAGGGCGCTGAGCTCGCCGAGCGGCTCGGCCAGGTCACCCTCATGACCCTGCACACGGCCAAGGGCCTCGAGTTCCCCGTGGTGTTCCTCACCGGCATGGAGCACGGCGTCTTCCCGCACTCGCGCTCCATGACCGATGAGAAGGAACTCGCGGAGGAGCGCCGCCTGGCCTACGTGGGGCTGACCCGGGCCCGCCAGCGCCTCTTCGTCTCCCGCGCCGAGGCCCGCTCCCTGTGGGGCCAGCACCAGTTCAACCCGCCCAGCCAGTTCCTCGGTGAGATCCCCGAGGCCCTCGTCGAGTGGGAACGCGAGGGCTCGGCCCGCCCGGCCGGGTTCTCCGGAGGGTGGGGCGGCGGCAGCATCGGCGGCCACCAGAACGGCTCCGGTTCCCGCTATCCGCAGCGGTTCTCCGGCTCCCACTGGGGGGCCGGCGCGTCCACGGCCAACCGGCCGGCCCGCGCGTCGGGCGCCTACGCCGAGGACGCCGAACTTCGGGTCCCCCAACGTGGCGCCGCACGCACCCGGGTCCAGCCACAGAAGGAGATCATCTCCTTGAGCCAGGGAGACCATGTGGAGCACGGATCCTTCGGGCGTGGAACGGTGCTCACACTGGAGGGTCAGGGGGACAAGATGGTGGCCAAGGTCGATTTCGCCGGGACCGAGAAGCGGTTGCTGTTGCGGTACGCCCCCCTCCGCAAGGTGGACTAAGGTATGGGATGGAACGCCCGGGGAACCCTCGGGCTTCCGGCCGGCTTCCGCCGTGCCGGACACACGGCAGATGATGTGGTGTGCCTGATGCCGCTCGCGGAACCCGACCGTCCCCGTTTTCGACGTAGAAGGACTGCAACCCGTGGACCTGTATGAATACCAGGCGCGCGATCTGTTCGAGGCACACGGCGTCCCCGTGCTGGCCGGCATCGTGGCGCAGACCCCGGAAGAGGCCAAGGCGGCCGCTGAGAAGCTCGGCGGCGTGACCGTCGTCAAGGCCCAGGTGAAGGTCGGTGGCCGCGGCAAGGCCGGCGGCGTCAAGGTGGCCAAGAACGCCGATGAGGCCTTCCAGTACGCCAAGGACATCCTGGGCATGGACATCAAGGGTCACACCGTCCACCAGGTCATGATCGCGGCTGGTGCGGACATCGCCGAGGAGTACTACTTCTCCGTGCTGCTGGACCGCTCCAACCGCACCTACCTGGCCATGTGCTCCGTCGAGGGCGGCGTGGAGATCGAGCAGCTCGCGGTCGAGCGCCCGGAGGCCCTGGCCAAGGTGCCCGTCTCCGCACTGACCGGCATCGACGCCGCCACTGCACAGAAGATCGCGGCCGAGGCCAACTTCCCGGAGGAACTGCGCGGCCCGGTGGCTGACGTCCTCGTGAAGCTGTGGGACGTCTTCGAGAAGGAGGACGCCACCCTCGTGGAGGTCAACCCGCTGGTCAAGACCGGCGCCGGTGACATCATCGCCCTGGACGGCAAGGTCACCCTGGACGAGAATGCCGAGTTCCGCCAGGAGGATCATGCAGCCCTGGTGGACAAGCGCACCGAGGATCCGCTGGAGGCCAAGGCCAAGGCCAATGACCTCAACTACGTCAAGCTGGACGGCCAGGTCGGCATCATCGGCAACGGCGCCGGGCTCGTCATGTCCACCCTGGACGTGGTGGCCTACGCCGGCGAGAACCACGGCAACGTCAAGCCCGCCAACTTCCTGGACATCGGCGGTGGCGCCTCCGCCGAGGTCATGGCCAACGGACTGGACGTCATCCTGAACGACGAGCAGGTCGCCTCCGTGTTCGTCAACGTCTTCGGCGGCATCACCTCGTGTGACGCCGTGGCCCACGGCATCGTCAAGGCTCTGGAGATCCTGGGCGACGCCGCCACCAAGCCGCTCGTGGTCCGCCTGGACGGCAACAACGTCGAAGAGGGCCGGCGCATTCTGGCCGATGCCAACCACCCCCTGGTCACCCTCGCCACCACCATGGACGAAGGCGCCGACAAGGCCGCAGAACTCGCCAACACCGCGCTGGCTGACAAGTAAGGACCGCTCAACTCATGTCGATCTACCTGAATAAGGACTCCAAGGTCATCGTCCAGGGCATCACCGGCGGCGAAGGCACCAAGCACACCGCCCTGATGCTCAAGGCCGGGACCAACATCGTCGGCGGTGTCAACGCCCGCAAGGCCGGCACCACCGTGACCCACACGCATTCCGAGGGCTACGAGGTCGAGCTGCCGGTCTTCGGCTCCGTGGCGGAGGCCATGGAGGCCACCGGCGCCGACGTCTCGGTGGCCTTCGTGCCGCCGAAGTTCGCCAAGGACGCCGCCATCGAGGCCGTCGAGGCCGAGATGCCGCTGCTCGTGGTCATCACCGAGGGCATCCCGGTGCAGGACAGCGCCGAGTTCTACGCTCTCGCCGCCTCCCGCACGGATGCGGACGGCAAGCCGACCACCACGATCATCGGCCCGAACTGCCCCGGCGTCATCACCCCCGGTGAGGCCCTGGCCGGCATCACCCCGGCCAACATCACCGGCAAGGGACCCATCGGCCTGGTCTCCAAGTCCGGCACCCTGACCTACCAGATGATGTACGAGCTGCGTGACCTCGGCTTCTCCACCGCCATCGGCATCGGCGGTGACCCGGTCATCGGTACCACCCACATCGACGCGCTGGCCGCGTTCGAGGCGGACCCGGAGACGAAGGCCATCGTGATGATCGGCGAGATCGGCGGAGACGCCGAGGAGCGTGCCGCCGACTTCATCAAGGCCAACGTCACCAAGCCGGTCGTCGGCTACGTGGCCGGCTTCACCGCCCCGGAGGGCAAGACCATGGGCCACGCCGGTGCCATCGTCTCCGGCTCCTCCGGTACCGCGCAGGCCAAGAAGGAGGCCCTCGAGGCTGCCGGTGTGAAGGTCGGCAAGACTCCCTCGGAGACCGCCTCCCTGATGCGCGAGCTCCTGCAGGGCTGAGTCCAGGCCTGACCCACGACGCCGGCCCCCACCTTCCGCTGGAACGTGGGGGCCGGCGTCGTTCAGGTTCGGGTGGTGTGAGGGGAGGGGCGCGCGTCAGGCCTAAACTGGAGCGCATGACGACCCCAGACCCGGACGGCCCCCCGGCCCGTGGCCGATTCACCAGCAAGGTGTTCGCCGGTGGCCGGGAACCTGATCCGCGCTTCACCCTCGCGAACGAACGGACCTTCCTGGCCTGGATCCGCACCTCCCTGGCCCTGACCGCCGGCGGGATCGCGGTGGAGGCCTTCACCGGTTCCGTGTTCGATCCGCTGACCCGCATGGTGCTCGGGTCCGTCCTCCTGGGACTGGCCGGACTGCTTGCCGTCACGGCGGGGTTCCGCTGGATCCGGGTGGAACGGGCCATGCGGCACGGACGGCCACTGCCATTGCCGCTGGTGGTGCCCGTGTTGGCCACCGGGGGAGCGGTGGCCGCCGGCGTGCTGCTGGTGTTCCTGTTGCTCCGGCAGGTCTAGCGGACATGGCCCGTGGCGTGAGTCTGCACCGTGATCCCGGGCTGCAGCCCGAGCGGACGGCCATGAGCTGGGACCGTACCCTGCTGGCCTTGTTCGTGGTGGCCGCCCTGTTCCTGCGCTGGTATGCCACGGTGGGGTTGGCCTCTCTGATCCCGGCAGGGCTCTGCGGGGTGGCCGCCCTGACGATCCACCTGACCCAGCGGCGCCGGTATGCCCTGCAGTCCACCGGTCTGGCCGCGGAGCGGGTCAAGGCGGACGTCTTCGCGGTGCTGTGGACGGTGGTGCTGGTGGTGGCCGTGGCGGCGGCGGGCCTTGCCGCGATCTGGTGGCTGTGACGGGTGGATGTGTTGCCGGTCACGGGTGCTGGATATACGGTGAGTTCCACCTGGAGGCCGTGCTGCTCTGGGCCCTGGTCGGCCGTGCACGCCATGGGGTGACCGCCACCGAAAGGACCCATCATGCTGAACCGCCCCCGCGTCGTGGAGAACGGGAACCTCGGGCCGGTGAACTCCACCGTGGTCCCGCGCTACAGCGGCGCGCCGACCTTCGCACTGCTGCCCCGGCTCGATGAGATCGAGCAGTCCGGCGGGACGGCCGAGGTCAAGGTGATCGGCGTGCCCTTCGACGCCGGGGTCTCCTACCGCCCCGGTGCCCGGTTCGGACCCGGCCACGTGCGCCAGTCCTCCCGGCTGCTGCGCCCGTACAATCCGGCCACGGACACCTCTCCGTTCGCCCAGGTGCAGGTGGCCGACGCCGGCGACATGGCCGTGAACCCCTTCGACATCGACGAGGCCATCGCCGCCATCCAGGCGGATGCGATGGAGTTGACTGCGGATGGGGCCCGGCTGATGACCATCGGTGGTGACCACAGCATCGCCCTGCCACTGTTGCGGGCTGCCGCCGAGCGCGCGGGTGCCCCGGTGGCCCTGCTGCACTTCGACGCGCACCTGGACACGTGGGACACCTACTTCGGGGCCGCCTACACGCACGGAACCCCGTTCCGGCGGGCCGCCGAGGAGGGTCTGCTGGTCACGGAAGCCGCCTGCCACGTGGGCACCCGCGGCCCCCTCTACGGCCGGAAGGACAGGGAGGACGACGCGCGGTTCGGCTTCGGGATCGTCGCCTCCTCGGACATCTACCGTCAGGGCGCGGACGCCGTGGCGGCCCGGCTCGGCGAGCGGATCGGGGACCACCCGCTGTACATCTCCGTGGACATCGACGTCCTCGACCCGGCCCACGCTCCCGGCACCGGTACCCCCGAGGCCGGGGGGATGACCAGTCGTGAGCTGCTGGAGATCCTGCGGGGGCTGCGCGGGCTGAACCTGGTGGGGGCCGACGTCGTGGAGGTGGCCCCGGCCTATGACCATGCCGAGCTCACCGGGATCGCGGCAGCCCACGTGGCGTACGACCTCATCGGTCTGCTGGGTGATCGCCCTTGAGCGGGCACCGCAACGGTGGCGACCTCGTCATCGAGACCCTCGGGGCGCTGGGTGCGCGGACGGTGTTCGGGATCCCGGGGCAGCACGCCCTGGGGCTCTTCGACGCGCTGTCCCGCTCGGACCTGGAGTACGTCTCGTCCCGCGTGGAGAACAACGCCGCCTTCGCTGCGGACGGGTACTCCCGCGCCACCGGGGAGGTCGGGGTGCTGTTCCTCTCCACCGGTCCCGGCGCGCTGACCTCCCTCTCCGGACTGCAGGAGGCCTACGCCACCGCGGTGCCGATGGTGGTGGTGGCCTCGCAGATCCCTCTCTCGGGGCTCGGGGCCCGGCGCAAGGGCATGCTGCACCAGCTGGACGACCAGAAGGCCTCTGCACAGAACGTCACCAAGGCCCAGTTCAGCGTCCATCACGCCTCGGGGATCCCCTCCGCCGTCCAGGACGCCTGGGCTGCGGCAGTCACCGTGCCGCAGGGACCGGTCTGGGTGGAGATCCCGCAGGACGTCCTGCTGGGCCGGGTGCTGGTCCCACCCGTGGAGGACGCCCTCGCCGTGCCCTACGACCACCCGCCGCGGGCCGAACTCGTGGAGGAGGCCGTGCGCTGGCTGGCGGCCTCCCGCCGTACCGCGATCGTGGCGGGAGGCGGGGTGCGTCGCTCCACGCATGATGCGCAGCAGCACCTGCGCCGGGTGGCCGAGATGCTGGACGCCCCCGTGGTGTGCACCCCGGGCGGCAACACCGCGTTCCCCTGGGAACACTCGCTCTCCCTGGGTTCCTGGGTGGAGGACCGGCACGTCACGGACCTGCTGGAGGACGCCGAGGTGCTCCTGGTGGTGGGGTCCTCGCTCGGGGAGGTCACCTCCAACTACTTCACCCTGGCCCCGCGCGGACGGCTCATCCAGGTGGACGCCGAGCCCCGCGTCCTCGAGTCCAATTTCCCCACGCTGGGGGTGCGGGCGGACGCCGGTCAGGCGCTGGCCGCCATCTCCGCCGCGCTCGCCGAGACGCAGGACGCGGAGGCAGGCACTGCCCCCGGCCCGGCACCACAGGTCTCAGACTGGCACGGCAGCACCGCCGCCGCAGTGGTGGCGGAGATCAACGCGCGGGTCTCGGCACGGCTGGATTCCCAGGATCTGAGCCGCGAACGGCGGTTCATGGCCGAGGTCCGGGCCGCGGTCCCGGACCGGATGCAGACCTACTGGGACATGACCATCGCGGCCTACTGGGGGTGGAACTGCTGGGACGCACAGTCCGGGCAGTTCCATTCCGCCCAGGGCGCCGGCGGGCTGGGGTATGCCTTCCCCGCCGCCGTGGGAGGGGCCCTGGGTCTGGGCGAGCGGACGCTGGCGGTGGCCGGGGACGGCTCGGCCATGTATTCGATCGCCGAGCTGGCCGCAGCGGTCCAGCACGGTGCAGACGTGACCTGGCTGATCGTGGACGATGGCGGCTATGGCATCCTGCGCGAGTACATGGAGGGCGCCTTCGGCGGCGCCACCGCCACTGAGCTGCACCGGCCCGACTTCGTCTCCCTGGCCCGCTCCTTCGGAGTTCCGGCCGAGGAGGTCACGGTCGATGAGGTGGGCCCCGCGCTCCGCCGCACCTGGGAGCGGCGGGGGCCGGCTGTCGTGGTGGTCAGGACCCTGCTGAGGATGTGGTCTCCGAGTCACCTGGAGCCGCAGGCCTAGATGCCCGCGGTGCCGAAGAGCAGCCCCAGCACGTAGGTGACGGCCGCGGCGCCGAAGCCGATGAGCAGCTGGCGCACACCGCGGCGGAGCGGGGACGCGCCGGAGAGCAGACCCACCACGCCGCCGGTGCACAGCAGTGCGACGCCCACGAGTGCGGCGGAGAGCGCCACGGCGGCCAGACCCTCCATGCCGAACAGGTACGGGATGACCGGAATGATGGCGCCGGAGGCGAAGAAGCAGAAGCTGGAGAACGCGGCGCTCCAGGGGCTGCCGATGGCCTCGTGGTCCTCGGAGTAGTCCACCGGACCCTGTGATCCGTCCGGGTGGGCGGAGAAGGCGGGGTTGCAGTCGCAGCTCAGATGGCCCAGGCGCTCCTGCGCGCGGTGGACCGCGTCCTCCTCGCTCATGCCACGGGCCCGGTAGACGAGCACCAGCTCGTTCTCGTCCAGGTCCAGGTGCTTCGCGGCCTCGAGGGTGACCTGGGTGGGGGAGGAGGCCTCCAGCAACTCGCGCTGGGAGCGTACCGAGACGAACTCGCCGGCGGCCATGGACAAGGCCCCGGCCAGCAGCCCGGCGATGCCCGTGAACAGCACCACCGAGGTCGCCACGCCGGTGGCGCCGATGCCCATCACGAGGGCCAGGTTGGACACCAGCCCATCATTGGCGCCGAAGACGGCGGCCCGGAAATTGCCGGCCAACTGTTCGCGGCCACGGGAGGCGAGCCCGCGGACCACCTCCTCGTGGATGGCTTCGTCCGCCGCCATGGCGGGGGTGGCGTGCTGGTCCTTGGCATAGGGGGAGTCGGACTCGGCGCGCTGGGCCAGGGCCAGGACGAAGACCGAGCCGAAGAGCCGGGCCAGCCAGCGCAACAGCACCCGGTGCGGGGAGGGCCGCGGCAGGTCCTCGGCGTGTTCGCCCAGCAGGGCCCGCCAGTGGTCCTCGTGTCTCTTCTCGGCCGCTGCCAGGCCCAACAGGATGTCCCGCTCGGGGCCGTTCTTGCGTGCGGCGATCACCCGGTAGATCTCGGCCTCGGCGATCTCGTCCGCCAGGTACCGGCGCCATCGCCGAACCTGGTCCCGGGTGGGCTCGGCAGGTGGGGGCGGCGTGGGGCTGGATGGGTGCGGGGTGTTCATCGAGTTCCTCCGGGCAAGGCCTGGCCGGTGATCACCCCTTGCAGGGTAGGGATCGGCCAGGGCGGTGTCTGGCCGAAGGTCTCGCTCGCCCGGATACCGCAGGCATCCGGGTGGGGCGCCGGGCCACGCATGGGAGGCCAGTATGTCGACGCGCCGCTACATCCGGCCCCGTGGGGCCGGCGGGAACTACTCCCCCTCGACGGTCACAGTCTACCCTCCGGGTGTTCCTTCCTCGAACGCACTGGGCCCCCGGCGAAGCGTCAGCTGCCGGGGGCCCAGAGGTTTGGTGTGCGTCCTACTGCTAGTCGAAGCGCTCTGGATGCTCACCGAAGATGAAGTGCCTGCCGGTCACCCGGCTGACGTCGACCTCTATGTAGAAATCCTTATACGTGGGGACCCAGGGGTCAATACCCAGTGACTCGGCGAACTCGACTTCCTCCTCCGTCTCCAGTACCCGGGCGGTGCCGCGGGCCAGTACAGACCACGCCTGGTCCGAGAGGATGCCGTCCGCCTCCACGAGGATCTTGGGGTTGATGGTCAGTTCGGCGAGTTTGTTGCCCGGGGCGGAGCGGAAGTAGATCTTCTGGTCCCGGGCCACGATGTTCACGGGGACCAGGTCCAACTCGTCACTCACCCGCAACCCGAGCCGGCCGTGCCGGGTGTTCTCCAGGAGCTGCCAGCACTGCCCCTCGTCCAGGACGAGGATGGCCTCGCCGTCGGGGTGTTCGAACATCATGGCCCGGTCTCCTTCGGTCTGACGGTCCTGCCCGGTCGATGGGTGCTCCCATTCTCCCGTGCCCGCCACATTCCTGCTAGGGCTGGGCGGGGCCTACTCCCAGCGTGGTCATGGCAACGGGGCCCACGGTGGTGACAGGCCACCGGTGAAGGGCCGGCCGGCGCCCTCGGCGCCCTCGTGAACCGACGGTGGGGCGCCGGAGCTACTGGTGGACCGGAGCCCCCGCGCCCCTAGGATGTGAGGTATGACACATGCTGACGCTGTGGTGGTGGGCCATGGGCTCGCGGGCCTGGTGGCCGCCACCGAGCTGCTGGCCGCCGGGCGACACGTGGTGCTCGTGGACCAGGAGCGCCCGGGTGACCTGGGCGGGCAGGCATGGTGGAGCTTCGGCGGCCTGTTCCTGGTGGACTCACCCGAACAGCGGCGGCTGCGGGTGCGCGATTCCCTGGAGCAGGCGTGGGAGGACTGGCAGGCCACCGCGGCCTTCGACCGGCCCGAGGACGAGCTGCCGCGGGCCTGGGCCCGGGCCTACGTGGAGTTCGCGGCGGGGGAGAAGAGGTCCTGGCTTCGCCAGCGCGGCCACCGGATCTTCCCGGTGGTCGGCTGGGCCGAGCGCCGGGCCGTGCTTGGGGGACCGGGGAACTCCGTGCCGCGCTTCCACATCACGTGGGGCACCGGCCCCGGGATCGTGGAGTCCTTCGCCGGCGAGGTGGAGCAGGCTGCCTTCTATGGCCGGCTCACCGTGCTGCACCGGCACCGGGTCGAGTCGGTGGACACCTCCGGCGGGGTGGTCGCCGGGGTCTCCGGCAGCGTCCTGGCGCCCGACGGCGGCCCCCGGGGCTCCTCCTCCAACCGCACGCCGACCGGTGCGTTCCGGATCGAAGCGCCCACGGTGCTGATCGCCACCGGCGGCATCGGCGCTGACCATGCGGCCGTCCGCGATCTGTGGCCGGGGAGGCTTGGCGAGCCTCCGGCGCGGATGCTCTCCGGGGTGCCGGCCTTCGTGGACGGGTCCGGACTGCGGGCGGCCACCCGGGCTGGAGGGGCAGTCATCAACCCGGACCGGATGTGGCACTACACGGAAGGCATCGCCAACCACTCACCGGTCTGGCCGGACCACGGCATCCGGATCCTGCCGGGGCCCAGCTCGCTGTGGCTGGACGCCACCGGCCGCCGCCTGCCGGGCCCCCTGTGGCCGGGCTTCAACACCCTGGACACACTGGCCGAGCTGCGCCGGAGCCAAGGCGGCAGGCCCACCGCCGGCCATGACCATTCGTGGTTCATCCTCAACCGCCGCATCATCGGCAAGGAATTCGCCCTCTCCGGCTCGGAGCAGAACCCGGATCTGACCGGACGCTCGGTCCGCGAGGTCATCGGCAGGGCGCGCCAGGACGTTCCCGGCCCCGTGCAGTCCTTCCTGGACCGGGGCGAGGACTTCGTGCAGGCCCGGACCGTACCCGAGCTGGTGGCAGCCATGAACGCACTGACCGGCGAGGACCTGTTGGACGCCGAGGCCGTGGCGGCCGTGGTCCGGGAGCGGGACCGGGGCGCGGGGCAGCCCGGGGCCGACGCCCAACATGATGCGGTCCGGTCCTCCCGGCGGTTCCTCGGCGACCGGCTCGTCCGCACCGTGGTCCCGCACCGGCTCGAGGATCCGGCGGCCGGGCCGCTGATCGCCGTGCGGCTGCGGGTGCTGACCCGCAAGACCCTGGGGGGACTGCACACCGACCTCGGTTCACGGGTCCTGGACGGATCCGGCCGGCCGGTCCCGGGGCTCTACGCGGCCGGAGAGGCCGCCGGATTCGGCGGCGGTGGGATGCACGGCTACCGAGCCCTGGAGGGTACGTTCCTGGGTGGCTGCCTGTTCAGCGGCCGTGCCGCCGGGCGGCAGATGGCCGCGGACCTGGCGGACTGAGTGGGTGGACTGAGTGGGTGGACTGACTGGGGGACTGACGCTCAGCGCGTGTATCCGGCCGCACGGCGGTCCGTGACGGTCTCCTCCAGCACGCGCACCGCCGTGGGCGCGGTACGGCCAGGGGCCACTGCCACGTAGCACGGGGCCAGGTACGCGGGGCGGCGCTCCGGGCCGTGGGTGTCATAGAACAGTCCCAGGTAGTGACCGCCGGCGCGCCTCACGAGCAGTTGGCCGACCCCCACGTCCCACGGGTGGGTGTCCACCCCCAAGGTCACGTCCGCCCAGCCGATCGCCGTGTAGGCCAGTTCCAGGGCCCCGGAGACGGTGCGGCGAACGGTGGCGTAGGAATCCACCAGCCGCCCGAAGCGCTCCAGGGCCACGGTTCCGTCCACCGCCAGGGCCTCGGCCGAGGGGTAGGAGGTCACGAGGTTCAGGGCGGACTCGGCGCGAGGGGCACCGTGATCCTCGGCGGCCCCGGCAGCCGCCGCCGTGGTGCCGAAGCGTTCCCCGTTGAGATATGCCCCGGCATCGTCGGCGGAGAACTCGAGCCCGTTAACGGGGTCCAGCACCACGCCGGCCACCACCTCGCCGTCCACGGCGGCCGCGATCGAGAGGGAGAACATCGCGAAGCCGTGGGCGAAGTTGGCGGTGCCGTCGATCGGGTCGACGATCCACTCGAGCCGGCGTGGGCCGGCGTCGTCTCCGGCGTCGTCCCCGGCATCGGCCCCAGCTCTGGTGTCGGAGCCCGTGCCGCGGACTCCGCCCTCCTCGCCGACGAAGCGGCTGCCGGGCACGGCCTCGCCGAGGAGGCGCACCAGCTCGTCCTCCGTGGCGCGGTCATGCACCGTGACCAGGTCATGGGTGTTGCGCTTGGTGGACAACTGGAGTCCGTCCGGCGCGGCGCGGAAGGCCTCGGCAAGCCGGGGGGCGCAGGCGGTGGCGGCCTGGATGGCCATGCGGCGCAGTTCGCCGGGAGAGGGGAGGGACATGTCGCCAGCCTAACGGCCACCGATGCGGGGTGGGCCGGCGTGGTGGTGAATACTGGAGACATGGCCGAGAGGACCCCCGCACCGCACACCACCGCCGAGGACGTGCCCCCGTCCCCCCTGCTCGAGGAGCGGGACGTCCTGATCACCGAGCACGTGGCGACGATGCTCCAGGACCGGTGGCATGCCTTTCGACGCAAGTCCGCCGTCCGCCGCGGCCACATGCCCACGGTCATGTCCTTCACCGGGTACGGCACCACCGGCTGGGTGCGGGTGCTCTCCCGCGTGGTGATGGCCCCGGACGAGGCCTTCGTGAATGGCCGGAGACTGGCCAAGATGGTCGAGGACGGGGTGCGTGGGTGGCACAACTTCACCTCTCCCCCCGTGCCCTACGCCCTGGTGGAGATCACCGCCGGCGGTCAGACGTTCTCCGTCCGGGCGGACCGCGGGGGCGTGGTGGACGCCGTGGTCGAGGCGGACATGGAGCCGGGCTGGCAGAGCGTCACCCTACAGTCCAACGGCAGCGAACCCTCCTTCACGGACGTGTACATCGTGGACGACCATGTGGTCACGGGCGTGGTCTCGGACGTCGATGACACCGTGGTGGTGACGTACCTGCCGCGCCCCTTCCTGGCCGCCTGGAACTCCTTCGTCCTGGACGAGCACGCCCGCACCCCGACGCCGGGTATGGCCGTGATGCTGCACCGGTTGCTGGACCAGCAGCCGGCCTCCCCGGTCATCTACCTCTCCACGGGGGCGTGGAACGTGGCCCAGACCCTGTCCCGCTTCCTCTCCCGCAACCTCTACCCCTTCGGCCCGCTGCTGTTGACCAGCTGGGGGCCCACGGAGGACCGCTGGTTCCGCTCCGGCCTGGAGCACAAGGTCACCCAACTGGACCGCCTGGCCCGGGACTACCCGGACGTCCGGTGGCTGCTGATCGGGGACGACGGACAGCACGACCCGGAGATCTACGCCGACTTCGCACGCCGCCACCCGGACAAGGTGCGCGCCATCGTCATCCGCCAGCTCACCCCCTCCCAGGCGGTGCTGGCCGGTGGCCGCGCCGAGGACCCCCGGGACAGTACCCCGGGCGTTCCGTGGTGTTATGGACCGGACGGCGCGGACCTGGCCCGCCAGCTCGAGGGGCTGGGGATCCTGGACGCCGGCCGGGCGGAGGCGAACCCGCAGACCTGGCCGCTGACGTCCCAGCTGCCCGTGGTGGCAGCGGAATGACGGGTGAGACGGGTGAGACGGGCATGACCGGGACGGTAGGCCCCAGGCCCGACGGCGGCGGGCCCGGAGTGCGCGTGGACGTCGCCCTGCGGTGGGGTGACATGGATGCCTACGGACACGTGAACAACGTCCGGATCGTGTCCATCCTGGAGGAGGCCCGCATCCAGGCCTTCGGTGTCCCCGCCGGCACGGGAGCGCCCGGGGTCCCTGCCCCGGTCTCGATGCTGGACGGGGTGCCGGACACCGTCCAGACGCTGATCGCCGAACACCGGATCCGCTACCGCAGGCCCCTGGCGTACCGGAACATCCCGGCCCAGGTGTGGGTCTGGGTGGCGGCGGCCAAGGGCGCCTCGATCGAGGTGGCCTATTCGGTCCGGGACGGGATGGACGGGACCGAGTGCGTCACGGCCACCACCACCATGGTCTTCGTGGACTCGGTCACCGGCCGTCCCGTGCGACTGAGCGAGGCTCAGCGTGAGGGCCTGCAGAACCTCAGATGACTCCCTGGGCCAGCATGGCGTCGGCGACCTTGACGAAGCCGGCGATGTTGGCGCCCGCCACGTAGTTGCCCGGGGTGCCGTACTTGTCCGCGGTCTCGAGGCAGCGATCGTGCAGGTCGATCATGATCTGCTCGAGCTTGTCATGCGTGTGCTCGAAGCTCCAGGTGTCCCGGGAGGCGTTCTGCTGCATCTCCAGGGCAGAGGTGGCCACGCCACCGGCGTTGGCCGCCTTGCCCGGGCCGAAGAGGGTTCCGGACCGGATGAACAGCTCGGTGGCCTTCTGGGTGGAGGGCATGTTCGCGCCCTCGGCCACGGCCAGCAGGCCATTCTCGACCAGGGTCTTGGCGGCCTTCTCGTCCAGTTCGTTCTGGGTGGCGGAGGGCAGGGCCACGGTGCCGGCGACGTCCCAGACGGATCCCTCGGCCACGAAGCGGGTCCTTCCGCCGCGCTGCTCGGCGTACTCGGAGATGCGGCCGCGCTGGACTTCCTTGATCTCCCGCAGCAGGTCCAGGTCGATCCCGTCCTCGTCCACCACATAACCGGAGGAGTCCGAGGCCGTGATGGCGGTGGCGCCGAGCTGGTGGGACTTGGCGATCGCGTTGAGGGCCACGTTGCCGGAGCCGGAGACGATCACCGTCTGACCGTCCATGGACCGGCCCTTGGTGCGCAGCATCTGGTCAGCGAACATCACGGCGCCATAGCCGGTGGCCTCCGGACGGACCAGGGAGCCGCCCCAGGACATGCCCTTGCCGGTCAGCACGCCCGACTCGAAGCGATTGGTGATGCGCTTGTACTGGCCGAAGAGGTAGCCGATCTCCCGGGTCCCCACGCCGATGTCTCCGGCAGGGACGTCCGTGTACTCGCCGATGTGGCGGTACAGCTCGGTCATGAACGACTGGCAGAAGCGCATGATCTCGGCGTCTGAGCGGCCAGCCGGATTGAAGTCCGAGCCGCCCTTGCCGCCGCCGATCGGCATGCCGGTCAGGGCGTTCTTGAAGACCTGCTCGAAGCCGAGGAACTTGATGATGCCGAGGTAGACGGAGGGGTGGAACCGCAGGCCGCCCTTGAAGGGGCCGAGGGCCGAGTTGAATTCCACCCGGAAGCCGCGGCTGATCTGCACCGAGCCGTTGTCATCCACCCAGGGGACACGGAAGATGATCTGGCGTTCGGGCTCGCACATCCGGCGAAGGATCCCCGATTCGACGTATTCGGGGTGGCGGTTCACCACGGGGCCAAGGGCTCCGAAGACCTCGGTCACGGCCTGGTGGAACTCGCTCTCGCCGGGATTGCGGCGGAATACTTCGTTCCGCAGGGTCTCAAGACCGTGTTCCATGTCCGTCCTCGCTTTCCTCAGTGGCTTCCCCTTTCAGGGCGGGCATCCCCGGTCAGGGTGCGGCCGGGACCACTGTACCGGCACGTCGGTGAACAGTGGAAAGCGTGACGGAGCCTCAGGAGAGCGCCGGTGCGTCCTCCGTGTCGATGGTCGTGCGCTGCTGCTCTGCGTAGCGGTGCCCGTGCACCGTGCCATGGTTGATGATCGCGCCGACGCGGGCAACGTCCTCCGGGGCGAGCACCACCTGCTCAGCCGCGCAGTCCTCCTGAAGGTGCGCGGCCGACGTCGTGCCGGGGATGGCGAGCACATCTGGACCCTGGGCGAGCAGCCAGGCGATGGACAACTGCGCCGGCGTGATGCCCAGGCGGCCGGCCTCGGCCCGGAGGCGGTCCAGCAACGCGAGGTTGGCCGGGTAGTTCTCGGCGGAGAAGCGCGGCATGCGGTGGCGCATGTCCCCCTCGGGCAGCGCTGAGGGGTCCCGCAGGGTGCCGGCGAGGAACCCGCGTCCCACGGGGGAGAAGGCCACGAAGGCGGTCCCGGTGCGGCGGCAGGCATCCAGCAGGCCCCATTCGGGGTTGCGCGTCCACAGGGAGTACTCGTTCTGCACGGCGGCCACGGGGTGCACGGCGTGGGCCCGCTCCAGGGTGGCAGCAGAGATCTCGGAGAGGCCGTAGGCGCCGATCTTCCCGGCCTGGATCATCTCCGCCAGAGCGCCGGCGCTGTCCTCGACGGGCACCTGCGGGTCGAGCCGGTGCAGGTAGTAGAGGTCGATGGACTCCGTGCCGAGGCGGCGCAGGGAGTCCTCGACCTGGCGCCTGAGGGTCTCGGGGCGGCCGTCCACCCCGCCCTCCGGACCGCCGGTGAGCCCGCCCTTGGAGGCCAGGAGGACGTCCTTGCGGCGGGCGCCGAGGGCGCGGCCCACGAGTACCTCGTTGCGCTCGGTCCCGTAGAGGGTGGCGGTGTCGAAGTGGTCCACCCCGGCGTCCAGCGCAGCGTGGATGAGAGCCACGGAGTCCTCGTCCGAGGGGAAGTTCGAGTACCCGTGACTGAGGTTCATGCAGCCGAGGCCCACGGGGCGCACGGTGCGTCCGGCGAGGCCGCGGGGTGTGGAGAGATCAGTGGTGCGGGGGATGGAGAAGTCGGTGCTGTGGGCGGAACTCATGATTCGAGGGTAGGACAGGTGGCGGGGGATTCTGCTACCGCTACCGCTACCGCTACCGCGGCAGGAGCCAGCCGTCCCAGCCGGAACTCTGTTCCAGGTAGGTGCGTACGTACACGTCGTTCTGCCGGGTCCGGACGCGGATGGCCCGCTCGTAGTAGCCGACGAGCTGTTCGCACAGCACCGGCCAGGTCCGGCCCTGCACCGTCTGGAAGGCGGACTCGGCGAAGGCCCGTCGCTTGACGTCGTCGTACACCAGGTCCCTGACGCGCTCGCGGAGCTCGTCGAGGTCGCCGGGACGGTAGAGCCACCCGGTGCGGGAGGCATCCACCAGGTCCAGCGGGCCGCCGCGGCCCACGGCCACCACAGGCACTCCGGACGCCATGGCCTCCTGGATGGTCTGGCAGAACGTCTCGGATTCCCCGGGGTGCACGAACAGATCGAAGCTGGCCACGTGGCGGGCGAGGTCCTCCCCGCCCTGGAAGCCGGCGAAGTGGGCCCCGGGCAGCCTTCTCCTCAGGGAGTCCTTCAGCGGTCCCGAACCCACGATCACCAGCCGGGTCCCCGGCAGGTCGTTCAGCACGGCGAGGTCCTCCACCTGCTTCTCGGAGGCCAGCCGCCCGACGAAGCCGATCAGTCTCTCGCCGTTCGGCCCCAGTTCCGTCCGCAGTGCCTCGTCCCGCCGGGACGGGTGGAACCGGGCGGTGTCCACGCCGCGGCGCCATAGGTGCACGCGCTGGACGCCGCGCTCGTGCAACTGGTCCATGCAGAAGCTCGACGGTGCCACGGTGAGGGTGGCGAGGTCGTGGATGCGCTCCACATGCTGCCAGAGCACGTCCTCGAGCCAGGGGAATCCGTACCGGGCCGCGTAGTTGGGAACCTCGGTCTGATAGATGCAGACGCTCGGCAGGCCCAGGGAGTTCGCGGCCTGCACCGCGCGCCAGCCGAGGACGAACGGGGAGGCGATGTGGACCACGTCGGGCTGGAAGTTCGCGAGGATCCGGCGCACCCGGTTGACGGTGCCCGCGGCCACCCGCACGTTGGTGTAGCCCTGCAGCGGGATGGAGGGCAGACGGTGGACGGGATAGCCCTCCACCTCGGCCGGGGCCTCGTCCTCCATCCACGAGGAGGAGGGGGCGATCACCAGGACGTCGTCCCCGCGGCTCCTCAGGTGACGCAGCACCTGGAGGATGGAGTGGGTGACGCCGTTCATGTGCGGCAGGAAGGATTCAGCGACCACTGCGACTCTCACAGATCCAGGATTACCGTTCCCGTCCGACGTTCGTCCCGCGACGCGGTGGCAGTCACATGGCGGGCAGGTGAACTCTCGGTACGCCGCGCCGTTCCCATCGCGTCCGGCAGCCGGGTGGCACCATGGACGGTGACATGAACGCCCGAAACCGCCGCCCCTTGAAGCCCCTGCCCCTGCCTCTCTGGGTGCAGGGGGCGATCGAGGTACTCATCGCCGCGGTGATCTCGGCCATGCTGGTGCTGATCCCGCTGGTGGTCATCTGGTCCGGGGGCGGATTCGCCGCCACCGGGATCGACTTCATCGCCCGGATGGGTGGTCAGGTCTGGCTGGCGATCCACGGGGTGCCGTTGCACCTGACCATCGAATCGGCCACCACCTCGGCCGACACCCAGACCGGCACCTTCTGGTTCCTGCCCTGGGGGCTGGTGCTGCTGCCACTGTTCCTCGGCTGGCGTGCCGGCCGACGGCTGGCGCGGGCCTCCTATCGGGACCAGATCTGGCAGCCCCTCGCCGGCGGGGCGGGGGTCTACGCGCTGGTGGGCCTGATGACCTCGCTGCTGGTGCCGAACGGGATGGTCGGGATCAACCCGCTGTGGGGCACGCTTCTCCCGACCGGCGTCATGGTCGTGGCCCTGCTGGCCGGGGCCCGGCGTGAGGCAGGCTCCTGGGGCCGGCTGATCGGCATGGACCTGGCCGAGCGGATCGAACGGCTCTCCCAGCACTCGCGGTGGGCCGGGTCCTATGTGTGGTCCGTGGTGCGAGCGGGCTTCGTGGGGCTGATGACCGCCTTCGGCCTGGCCGCTGCCCTGATGGCCGTGCAGATCGGGCTGCACTGGGCGGACGTGGCGCAGGTCTACCAGCAACTCGGCGCCGGGGTCTGGGGTGGCGCCGTGATCACCGTGGCCCAGCTGGGCGTCCTGCCGAACCTGGCCATGTGGACCCTGGCGTGGACCTCCGGTGCCGGATTCAGCCTCGGCAGCGGCTCCGTGGTGGCACCGCTGCAGACCGCTGTGGGCCCTCAACCCGCCGTTCCGTTGCTCAGCGCCCTGCCGGTGGGGCTGGAGCCGGTGTGGTCCTGGGTGTTCCTGCTGCTGCCCGTGCTGGCCGGATTCCTCGCCGGCTGGTGGCTGCTGCGTGAGGGAGAGAACCACTTCGACGAGTGGCTGTCCCTGAAGATCAACGCCCGCTGGGCCTCGATGACGCTGTCCACCCTCGCCCTCGGCGTGTTCGTGGCGGCGGCCACGGCTGTGCTCGCCATCCTGCCCCTGTGGCTCTCGTCCGGTTCACTCGGCGTCGGCCGGCTCGTCGAGCTGGGGCCGGAGGCCTGGCTGGCGGCGATCATGCTCGGCGGCCTCGTGGGCCTCGGCACCATGTTCGGCCACCTCGTCTCCCCGTTCTGGGAGGGGTACGAACTCGTGCTGCCGGAGGCCTGGACGGGCGAGGAGTCTGACGGCGGCCCCGCCGGTCGGGACGGCTGACTAGCCGGAGCGTGCCACCAGTGCCGCCGTCTGGGCCGGGTCCAGCACGGCGGCCGGGTGCGGTCCGGCGCCCAGCAGCGTGGCGCGCAGGGCCTCAGGGCCATCGGTGGCCAGACCCCCGCCGGCGGCGAGGACGATGTTGCCGGCCTGGGCCTGATCCAGCAGTGTGGCGTCGGCCAGCGTCCAGGTTCCGGACAGCCCGGCCTCGGCACAGGCCGATTCCAGCGCGGCCGCCTGCTGACCGAGGAAGTGATGGCCGGCGTCGTCCCCGATGTTCACCAGCAGCACGCCGTCTGCGGTGAGGGAGTCCAGCAGCTCGGCGTAGAACCTCCGGCCCGTGAGGTGCTCGGCGGCGTCCAGGCCGGTGTAGATGTCCAGGACCACGGCGTCGAAGCGTTGCGGCAGGGAAGTCAGAGATGCGCGAGCGTCCCCGATCAGCACCGTGAGGTCCGTGCCCTCGGGCAGCGGCAGGGCGGCCAGGACGAAGGAGGGCAGCTCCCGGTCCAGGTCCACCACCGTCTGGGCGGAGCCGGGGCGCCGGGACTGAACGTAGCGCGGCAGGGTGAGCGCGCCGGCCCCCAGATGGAGGACCCCCACCGGGCGACCGGCCGGACGGAAGGCGTCCAGGACGTTGGCCATCCGGCGCAGGTACTCATAGCGGATCCGGGTGGGGTCGGCCAGGTCCACGTGGGACTGGATGGCGCCACCGATCTCCAGCACCCAGCCGTCATCGTGCTCATCCGGGATGATCCGGGCCTGCTCACCGGACTCACCCAAGTGGAGGGTGGTGGTCACGGGGGTCACCGGAAGCCTCCGAGCTGCTCCGTGTAGGTGCCGGTGCAGCCCTGCAGGGCGCGGTCCGTCAAGGCGGACGAGGTGCACGTCTCGAACTGCACGGTGGCGTCCCAGAACAGGATCTGTGCCATGGCCACGAAGCCGAACACGGCGCAGCCGGCCATGGCCGCCGCGGTGGCGAGCCGCAGGACCCAGGGGGACTTCACGTGCGCCGTGCGCACCAGGGCCACCACGCCCCAGGCGAGGCCGGCCGCAGCGAACAGCAGGCTCAGGGTCTTCCAGGGCAGGGTCAGCACCGAGGCGAGGTAGGTGAGCAGCAGCATTCCGGCCACCCAGAGCAGCGCGTCCCGCAGCGAGCGGTACCTCTTCAGTTCGGCGTCAGTGCTGGGGGACTCGGTCTGGCTCACCGGCTCAGACCAGCCCCTGCTCCGAGAGCCAGGCGTTGGCGAGGTCCGCGCTGGAGGCCTGGTCCTGCACCGACTGGGTGTTCAGCCCGATCAGTTCCTCCGCGGTGAGCTTCGCGTTGACCTGATCGATCACGGTGGCGGCCTGTTCGTCCACGTCCTCCGAGGCGATCGGGGTGACGTGCTGGGGCAGAATCAGATCCTCGGGGTCCTCGAGCGTGACCAGGTCCTCAGTCTCGATGGACGGGTCCGCGGAGTAGATGTCCGCCAGCTGCACGTCACCGTCCACGAGGGCCTTGACGGTCAGCGGCCCGCCCGAGTCCTCCACGGGCACCACGGTGACGTCCACGCCGTAGACCTCGCTCAGCCCCTCCGGGCCGTAGGGCCGGGTCTCGAACTCCGAGTTGGCGGCCACCGACAGGTCCTGCTCCACGGACGCCAGGTCCCCGAGGGAGGTCAACGAGTGCTCCTCGGCGAACTCCCGTGTCACGTTGTAGGAGTCCTGGTCCGTGGCCTCGGCCCGGGGCAGGGCCCGCAGGCCCTCCGGCAACACCTCGTCCAGCGCACCGTGGATCTGATCCGCCGTGGTGGCGGTGGACTCCGCGTCGTAGTACTGCAGCAGGTTGCCGCCGTACTCGGGCAACAGGTCGATCGCCCCGGACTCCAGCTCGGGCAGGTACACCTCGCGCTGGCCGATCTGGTACTCACGCTCCACGGTGTACCCCTCCGCCTCGAGTGCCTGGGCGTAGAGCTCGGCGATGATCTCATTGGAGTAGTACTGCTGGGAGCCGATCACGATCGCCTCAGCAGAGCCGCCGCCGTCGCCCGCGGGGCTGCTCTGCCCGTCCCCGAGCGGATCCGAACTCCCGCAGCCCGTCAGGGCAAGGGCAGGCACGGCTGCGAACGCTGCCACGGCGAGCAGGGATCGGCGGAGGGGGAGGCGTGAGCTGGACGTCATGGGAAGAACCTACGTGGCGTGGACCCGGCGCGCCACCCGGACCCCGCGGGGCACGGTGGCGCGGCCGGCGGCGGCGAAGACCAGGTCCAGGACGATGGCGAGCGCCACCACGATCAGGGACCCGCCGAGCATCATCGCGTAGTCCTGGGTCTTCAGCCCCAGGAAGAGGAACCGTCCCAGCCCGCCGGCGCCCACGTAGGCGGCGAGCGTGGCCGTGGCGATGACCTGCAGGGCCGCCGAGCGCAGGCCGCCGATGAGCAGCGGCAGGCCCAGCGGGACCTCGATGCGCCACAGCACCTGGCGGCCCGTCATCCCCTGGGCCAGGGCCGCGTCGACGACCTTGCGGTCCACCGCCTCGAACCCCGCGTAGGCCGCGGCCAGGACAGAGGGGACGGCGAGGATCACGAAGGCGGTCATCGGCCCGGCGAGGCCGATGCCCAGCAACAGGCCCATGAGGGTCACCACGCCGAGGGTCGGCAGGGCGCGGGCAGCTCCGGACACGGCGACGGCGAGGCCGCGGCCCCGGCCGGTGTGCCCGACCCACCATCCCACGGGTACGGCGATCACCGCCGCGATGAGCAGGGCCAGGGCCGTGTAGCCGAGGTGCTCCAGCGAGCGCGCGCCCAGGCCGGTGGGGCCGTCCCAGTTCGAGGGGTCGAGGCACCAGCGAAGGGCCTCCAGGATCTGGTTCATGCGGCCGTCTCCCGGGCCCTCGTCCAGGGCATGAGCAGCCGGCCGGCCAGCACGAGCAGCCGGTCCAGGACCAGGGCGAGGACCACGGTGAGCACGATCCCGGTGAGGACCTGGGCCAGGATCCCGCGCTGGAAGCCGTCCGTGAAGAGCAGTCCCAGGGAGGGGATGCCCAGCACGGCCCCCACGGTGCACAGGGAGACCGTGGAGACCGCCACCACGCGCAGCCCGGCGAGGATGACCGGCCCGGCCAGGGGCAGGTCCACGGCGAGGAAGCGCCGCAGGGGCCGGTAGCCGAGGGCCAGGGCGGCGTTGCGGGCCTCCGGGGGGATGGAATCGAGGCCGTCCGCCACGCTGCGCACCAGCAAGGCCACCCCGTAGAGGGTCAGGGCCACCACCACGTTCACCGCATCCCGCACTCCGGTGCCGATCAGTACGGGGAGCACGATGAACAGCGGCAGGGAGGGGATCGCGTACATCAGTCCCGCCCCGGTGAGGACGCTCCCGTTCAGCGGCCGGCACCGGTGTGCGAGCCAGCCCAGCGGGACGGAGACCAACAGGGCCAGCAGGATGGCCGGCAGGGACGTGGCGACGTGTGCCCCCAGGCGCTCACCGATCAGGGGCAGGTTGCCCAGGACCCAGTTCACTCGGCCAACACCCCGGCCGGGCGGCCGTGGGGGTCCACCACGAGCACAGAGCCGTCCGCCGCGATCTCACGGCGCAGGGTGCGCTGTCCGCGGTCCAGCCCGAGGAAGGTCCGCACGAAGTCGCTGGCGGGTGCGGAGACGAAGTCCTTGGGGGTGCCCTGCTGGGCCACCTTCGCACCGGCCTCCAGCAGCACGATGTGGTCTCCGAGGGTGAGGGCCTCGTCCATGTCATGGGTGACGAACAGGATGGTGGTGCCGAGTTGGCGGTGCAGTCCCACGAGCTGGCGCTGCAGCTCGCCCCGCACGAGCGGATCCACGGCGCCGAAGGGCTCGTCCATCAGCAGGATCTCCGGGTCCGCCGCCAGTCCGCGGGCCACGCCCACGCGCTGCTGCTGCCCACCGGAGAGCTGGGCCGGGTAGCGGTCCGCCAGCTCCGGAGCCAGCCCCACGAGGTCCATCATGTCTGCGGCCCGGCGCCGTGCGGCCGACCGGTCCATGCCGTTCAGCCGGGGCACGGTGGCGATGTTCTGGCCCACCGTGCGGTGGGGCAGCAGTCCTGCGTTCTGCATGACATAGCCGATCCGACGCCGCAGGGTCACCGGATCCTGTCCGACCACGTCCCGGCCGTCCACCTCCACCCGCCCTGAGGTGGGGTCCACCATCCGGTTGACCATCCGCAACAGCGTGGTCTTGCCGCATCCGGAGGAGCCGGCCAGGACGGTCAGGGACCCCTGGGGTACCTCGAGGGAGAAGTCGTCCACGGCCGTGGTGCCGTCGCGGAAGCGCTTGCTGACGGATCCGTACGAGATCATGGGCTCACCTTACGCGGGCCTACGATGGTTGCCATGCGCATTGTGGCCCTCGCCTCCGGATCCGGTTCCAACCTGCAGGCGGTGCTGGACGCCGTGGCCTCCGGCACCCTGGACGTCCAGATCGCGGCGGTGGGATCGGACACGCCCAGAGCCGGCGCGCTGACCCGCGCCGCGGCTGCCGGTATCGAGACGTTCGTGGTGGACTACGCGCAGTTCGACGACCGCGCCGCCTGGAACCACGCGCTGACCGTGAAGACGGCCTCCTATGCGCCGGACTACGTACTCTCCAGCGGGTTCATGCGGATCGCGGGGCCGGAGTTCATCGAGGCGTTCGAGGGGCGCTACCTCAACACCCACCCGGCCCTGCTGCCGGCGTTCCCCGGCGCGCACGGTGTGCGGGACGCCCTGCGGTACGGGGTGAAGGTGGCCGGCTGCACCGTGCACGTGGCGGACGCGGGCGTGGACACGGGGCCGATCCTCGCCCAGGCGGCCGTGCCCGTGTTGGACACGGACACCGAGGAGACCCTGCACGAGCGGATCAAGGTCCAGGAGCGGAACCTGTTGCTCGTGGTGCTGGCTGAGCTGGCGGCGGGGAAGGCCCCGGAGGACTACGCCCGCCGCGCCTGAGCCGTGGCGATTGCCTGTGAGCCGGGTCACCGATAGTCTGTGTTCGAACTAACTCACTATCGGCATAGGTATAGGTATGGCTTCGGACCAGCACCACGACTCCGGCGATCTGCGCCGCCGCATCGAGCAGGCACCCATGGGCGCCTACCAATGGCTCATCATCGGCATCTGCACCTTCCTCAACGCCCTGGACGGCTATGACGTGTTGGCCATGGCCTTCACGGCGACCCCCGTCTCGGAGGAGTTCGGGTTGAGCGGCTCCGAGCTGGGCTTCCTGCTCAGCGCGGGCCTGCTGGGGATGGCTGTGGGCTCCCTGACCCTCGGTCCGGTGGCGGACCGGATCGGCCGGCGGAACATGACCATCCTCGCGATCGTGGTCAACGCGGCCGGGCTCTTCCTCTCGGCCACCTCCTCCAACGCCGCGGAACTCGGCCTCTGGCGCATCATCACCGGCCTCGGGATCGGCGGCATCCTGGTGGGGACCAACGTCATCTCCTCCGAGTACGCCAACCGGGCTCGCCGCGGACTGGCCGTGAGCATCTACGCGGCCGGCTACGGCGTGGGGGCCTCCCTCGGCGGCACCGCCGCGGTGTGGATGATGGGCGAGTACGGCTGGCGCTCCGTGTATGCCCTCGGCGGGGCGCTGACCGTGGTGGCCCTGGTCCTGGTGCTGATCCTGCTGCCCGAGTCCGCGGCCTATCTCTACAACCGCCGCCCGGCCGGCGCCCTGGAGAAGATCAACCGGATCGCCCGGAAGATCCGTCAGGCCCCCGTGGTCGCGTTGCCGGGACCGGACGCGGGCGCCCCGGCCGGCGGGCCGTCGTCGGACGCCGGCGAGAAGGGCGACCGGGGGATCGGAGCCCTCTTCAACGGCCGGCACCGGAAGGTCACGGTGTTGGTCTGGGTCTCCTTCTTCGCCGTGATGTTCGGCTTCTACTTCGTGAACTCCTGGACCCCACGGTTGCTCAACGAGTCCGGGCTGACCCAGAACCAGGGCGTGGTCGCCGGCATCATGCTGACCCTGGGCGGCACCATCGGCGCTCTGCTGTTCGGCTTCCTGACGGCGCGCTGGTCCACCCGGTCCACACTGTTCTGGTTCACCGTCGGCTCCGCCGTGGCCATCGTGGCGTTCATCTCCTCCACCTCCGTGGTCTGGGCGGTCTTCGCCCTCGGCATCGTGGTGGGCATGCTGATCAACGGCTGCATCGCCGGGCTCTATGTGCTGACCCCGCAGGCCTATCCCGCGTCCATGCGCAGCACCGGCGCGGGGTGGGCCATCGGCGTCGGCCGGGGTGGCGCCATCCTGGCTCCGATGGTCACCGGCGCGCTGCTGGACGGTGGCTGGACCCCGCAGGCGGTCTACATCGGGGTGGCCGTGGTGGTGCTGGTCGCCACCGTGGCGCTGTGGCTGCTCCGCGGCGAGGACATCGAGGCCAACCGGGCCCCGCAGTCCTAGTCAGGACCCGCCCAGCAGCCGTTCGAGGTCGGGGCGGTTGAGAATCGGCTGACGGAAGTCCACGCCGAGGTTCTCCAGGTCAGTCCACCCCCGGTCAGCATCCGAGGAGGCGATCGCCAACCGGGCATAGACCACCTCGAGATCATGGGCGAAGGCATCCCGTCCCGTGGCGGAGACGCAGGACTCCGCGGTCACCCCGGCCAGGACCAGCCGACGGATGCCGCTTGCCCTGAGGTGTTCGGCCAGCCCCGTGCCGAAGAAGGCGCTGTCCCGGGTCTTCGCCAGGACCGCGGCGGGGCGCAGATCGAGTCCCTCGAGGGGTTCAGCCTGCCGGCTGCCCTCGAAGTTGAAGCCCTGGCCGTCCTCGAGCATCTTCAGTGTCCAGGTGGACCGGTCCCGCCGATGCACGGTGTTGACCACGATGACCTGGTGCCCGCCGGCGCGGGCCTCCCGGGCCAGCCAATTGCACTCGCGGATCATCAGCTCGCGGTTGTCGGCGAGGTCCGGGAACTCGAAGAAGCCCTCCTGCAGGTCGATGAGGACAACGGCCGTGGGGATGGCGCTCATGCGAGGAGCCTACTGCCCCTCACGGAGCCTCCGTCACCTCCAGATCGCGCCCCCTGGTCTCCGGAGCCAGACGCATCATCACCACCACGGCCACCACCACGAGTGCGCCGGTCACCAGGAAGGACCAGGCCAGCCCGAGCGCTGGGACCAGGTACGCCACGAACACCAGCGGCCCCACGCCCGCGGCGATCCGGGAGACGGCCGAGGCCCAGCCGAAGCCGGAGCCCCGCAGCTCGGTGGGATACAGCTCGGAGACATAGGCGTACAGCACGGGGATGGCGATCTGCACCACGAGGCCGAAGGCCAGGACCAGAGGCAGCACCGCGGCGGGGACGTCCAGCAGGGCCGCCAGCGCCGTCAGCAGGAAGGAGGCCACCACGGCCGTGATCGCCAGCAGCCACTTGCGCCCGGTCTTCTCCACCAGCCAGGCCGCCACCACCACACCCAGGAGCCCGACGGCGGCCATGGCGCCGGTCATGATGAAGGCCCGGGACTGCTCGTAGCCGGCGTCGATGAGGAAGGTGGGCAGCCACTGCAGGGCGATGTAGTAGACGAGCATGATGGTGAAGAACAGCGCCCAGGCCACCGTGGTGATACGCCAGGAGTGCCGCCACAACTCTGCCAGCTGCTCGCCGAGCGCCGCCACGGTCAGGGGCCTCGGAGCGGGGACCTGCGGCATCACGTACTCGCGGCGCTCCGTGCCGGTGCGGCGCACCATCGCATCGATCACGTCCCGGGCCTCGGCCTCGCGGCCCTGCTGGATGAGGAAGAGCGGGGACTCGGGCACCTGCAGCCGGACGAAGAACACCAGCAGTGCGGGCAGGATCATGGCCAGCATCGGCAGCCGCCAGTCGCCGAACTCGGCCACGAGCCAGGCGGAGAGGAAACCGCAGGCGGCGGCGCCGATCGGCCACCAGCCGTCCATCGCGGTGAGCACGGTGCCCCGGTGCCTCCGCGGGGTGAACTCGCCCACGAGCGCATAGTCCACGGGAATGCACCCGCCCAGGCCGAAGCCGGCGAGGAAGCGGAAGAGCACGAACCAGAGGATATCCCCGGTCAGGGCTCCGGCCAGGGTGAACAGGGAGAACATCAGCAGCGTGGCGGTGAAGGCCTTCTTGCGCCCGATCCGGTCTGCCACGGTGCCCCACACGAACGCGCCCACGGCCATGCCGATGAGGTTGGCGGTGCCGATCCAGGCGGCCTGGCCCACGCTGAGGGCCCACTCCTCGCGCAACAGCGGGATGAGCACACCGTTGAGGGAGACGTCCCAGGCATCGAACATGAAGCCGAGCCCGCCGATGATGAACACCCGGCCCTGCGTGTTCCACCGCCAGGGCAGGTCCTGGACGATCTCCTCGCCCGTGGGCAGACGGGGGGTGCTGGTGGGCTGGCTCACCGCACCAGTATTCCACCGCTGATCAACCGCTCTGGGAACATGGAGGCATGACAGACACGGTCCAGGTGGAAATCGAGCGCAAGTATGACATCGACGGGCAGGCCTCCCTGCCGCGACTCAACGGGGTGGGCGGCGTGGCCCAGGTGCGCTACCGCCCGCCGATGGCTCTCGAGGCCGTCTACTTCGACACCGCAGACCGGGTCCTGTCCGCGAACAACGTCACCCTGCGGCGCCGCACCGGGGGCACGGACGCCGGCTGGCACGTCAAGATCGGCAAGGGTGATCGCCGGATCGAGATGCAGTCACCCCTCGGCTCAGAGGAGCTGACGGTGCCGCGCCGCATCCTGGACCTCGTCCGGGTCCACGTCCGGGGCCAGGCCCTGACGCAGATCGCGAGGCTGACCACCCTGCGCTCCGTGGTGGACCTGATGGACGGCCAGGGGCACCCGCTCGCGGAGGTCAGTGACGACCAGGTGGCGGCCATGTCCGTGGGCTTCCGCGCCGAGTCCCGGGTCCAGCACTGGCGGGAATGGGAGGTCGAGGTGATCGACGCCGGCCGTGTGACCTCCTCATCGGGCGGCACCGAGGCCTTCCTGGACAGTGTGGGGCAGGTGCTGGAGACCGCCGGGGCCCGGGTCTCCGCGGCCGGGTCCAAGGTGGAGAAGGTGGTCGGCAAGACGGCGGATCCGTTGGATCCCCGGGCTCCGCTGGCGGGGCAGCCGGACACCGCGGAGCACAGCGGCGGCCGCGCGCCCGGGGTGGGAGCCGTCCTGACCGCCACGGTGCGGGCCCAGGTGAGGACCCTCAAGGGGTGGGATCCGCTGGTGCGGCGCAACGTGGAGGACTCGGTGCACCAGTACCGGGTCTCCTGCCGCACCCTGCGTTCCATCCTGCAGACCTATGCGCCGCTGCTGGACGCCGAGGCCACCGGCGCCGTGGTCAAGGACCTGCGGAAACTGGGCCAGCTGTTGTCCGTGGCCCGGGACGCCGAGGTGGTGCGGGACCAGGTGGCGGAGCGGTTGGAGGCCCTGCCCGGTGGGGCCACGGGGCCGGTGGCCGGGATGGTTCCCGGCAAGGCGGTCAGGCGGCTGCGGCAGTCCCAGGCGAAGGCCTATGACGTGGCGCATGCCCGTCAGCTCAAGCGGATGCGCGGCGAGTGGTACTTCGAGGTACTGGACCGGCTGGACGCCTTCGCCCGCGAGGTGCCTCTCAGCGCCGAGCTGACCGCGGCGGAGGAGTCCGCGGCCGCGGAGGCGATGGTCCCGCTGGCCGCCGAACAGGTGGACGCGGTGCTGGCACTGGCCGCCGCTGTGGGCTCCGAGCAGGAGCACGAGGCGCGCATCGAGCAGATGCACCAGGTGCGGAAGGAGGCCAAGCGGCTGCGATACGCGGTCAAGGCCGTGCAGGAGGCCACCGGGCTGGACCTCGGAACCGAGCTGGTGGCCCGCATGAAGACCGCGAAGAGGCTGCAGGAGGCACTGGGCGATCACCGTGACTCGGTGATGTTCCAGGAACACGTGCTGGCCACCTCCAGGACCGCGGCCGCCAAGGGCGAGGACACCTTCGGCTACGGCGTGCTCTTCGCCGCCGAGCTCGCCACGCAGTCCCGGACCGAGACCGAGGCGGAGGCGCTGGTGGAGCGGTTGGCCGGCCGGGCTAGCTGAGCAGGATCACGTCCAGCCGGCGCGGCCCGTGGACCCCCTCCACCCGCTCCAGTTCGATGTCCGAGGTGGCCGAGGGGCCGGAGATCATGGTGATCGGCGCCGTGGGCTCCACCCGGGCCAGCGCCTCCGGGAACAGCTCGGTGACCGAGTCGGTCGGCACGATGCAGATGTGGTGGTCCGGAACCAGGCTGATCGCCCGGCGGCCCTCGTCCGCGCGGCCACTGAGGAAGATCGTCCCGGTCTCCGCGCAGGACACGGTGGACGAAGTGACCACGGCATCCACCTCGTTGAGCTCACGGACCGTGAGGATGGACCCGAGCCGCGCATCGCGGGACTCCACGATCCGCTGCCGGCCGCCGCGATCACCGGGAAGCAGACCGAGGTCCAGGCCGTCCGGCACCACGTAGTGAGCGGTGGGGCCCAGCAGCTCGGCGATCCGCTCCGGCGCGCTGGCGGCGCTCTCGTGGTGGACGGTGGCCCGGTAGTCGAGGAGCCGGTCCTCGAGCATCGCCAGGGTGTCGGCTGCCGACTGCTCGGAGACCCGGCGGTAGGTCCGCCGCACCTCAGGGACGGGCGGAGAGTCCTGCAGGGCGCCGCGGATCCGTGCCAGGATCTCGGATTTCGCTTCGGTGCTCACGGGGTCTCCTCCTCAGGACGTCGGTTCTCCGGTTGGCCGTCCCGGCGGAGCCGTTCCCGGGTCTCCCCGGCGTGCCCGGCCCACCAGTTGCGGAAGGACTCGCGCGGCGGGGCCGGGATGTCCCGCTCGTCCGTCCAGCCTCCGGCCAGGCCCGGAAGCCAACTGATGGCCTGGTCACGGCCTGCCACCACGCGGCCCAGCGGCAGCGCCTTCTCGGCCAGCGCCATCCGCCGGCCGGAGGACATCACCACGGAGGCCCCCTTCATCATCACGTCCATCTCAGAGGGCGGCTGCGGCATCCGCCGGAACAGTCCAGTGCTCCGCGGGGTGTGTTGCGAGCGCACATCCTCGTCCCGCAGGTGCACCAGGATCTCCGGGATGTTGATCTTCACCGGACACACGTCATAGCAGGCGCCGCACAGGGTGGAGGCGTAGGGCAGGGAGGCGTTCTCCGCGGAGGTGATCCCGGTCAGCTGCGGGGAGAGGATCGCCCCGATCGGCCCGGGATAGGTGGAGCCGTAGGCGTGGCCGCCGGCCTGCTCGTACACGGGGCAGACATTCAGACAGGCCGAACAGCGGATGCAGTGCAGGGCAGAGCGCCCTGCCGGGTCGGACAGCACCGCGGACCGGCCGTTGTCCAGCAACACCACGTGCACGTCCTGCGGCCCGTCCCCGGGGGTGACACCGGTCCACATCGAGGTGTAGGGGTTCATGCGCTCGCCGGTGGAGGACCGCGGCAGCAGTTGCAGGTACACCTCCAGATCCTCGAAGGTGGGGACCAGCTTCTCGATGCCCATCACGGTGATGAGGGTGTCCGGCAGGGTCAGGCACATCCGGCCGTTGCCCTCGGACTCCACCACGGTCAGGGTCCCCGTCTCGGCGATGCCGAAGTTCGCCCCGGAGATGGCCACCGAGGTGGACAGGAACTTCTCCCGCAGGTGCCGGCGGGCGGCCTCGGCCAGGTCGCGTGGTTCGGTGGTGAGTGACTCGTCCGCCTCCGGCATCTCCCGCAGGAAGATGTCACGGATCTCATGCCGGTTGCGGTGGATCGCCGGGACCAGGATGTGCGAGGAGCGGTCGTGTCCCAGCTGGACGATCAGCTCGGCCAGGTCGGTCTCCGTGGCGGTGATGCCGTGGCCGGCCAGGTGGTTCTCCAGGTCGATCTCGGCGGTGGCCATGGACTTGACCTTGATGACGTCGGTGGCGTCCTTGGCCTGGACGAGCCCGGTGATGATCCGGTTGGCCTCCGCCGCGTCGCGAGCCCAGTGCACGGTGCCGCCGCGGGCGGTGAAGTTCTTCTCGAACTGCTCGAGGAGTCCCGGCAGATCGGCCATCACCTGTTCCTTGAGCGCGGAGCCGGCGGTCCGGAGGTCCTGCCAGTCGGGCAGTTCCTCGACCACCGCGGCGCGTTTGCCGCGGATCGTGTGGGTGGCGTGACGGATGTTGGCGCGCATCTGCGTGTTCCCCATCTCCGCCTTCGCGGCCGCCGGGAACGGGGTGTCGGCATGCAGGTTGCCCTGGCCGTGGACGGGGCGTACGGCGGGCATTCCCAGGGCGGTGCGGCTCATCGCGTGCCTCCTGCGGTGGTGTGGGGGGACGGGACGGAAGACGCCGGGCGGGGGATGGACAGTTCGACCGGTCCGGTGGCCTCCAGGGGGTTCTCCCGGGTGGAGGCCAGGATCTCCGCGAAGTGGACCACCCGCGCCGGCGTGGACCGCCGGGCCATGGCCCCACCCAGGTGCATCAGGCAGGACGCATCGCCGCCCGTGCACAGATCGGCGCCGGTGGACTCGATGTTCGCGATCTTCTCCTCGGCCATGGCCGCCGAGACGTCGGGGTTCTTCAGGGCGAAGGTGCCCCCGAAGCCGCAGCACTCGTCCGCGTCCGGCAGCTCGGTGAACTCCAGGCCCGCCACGGACCGGACGAGGTCCTTCTGCCGGTCGCCCAGCCGCAGCAGCCGCATGCCGTGGCAGGACGGGTGATAGGTCACCGAGTGGGGGAACCAGGAACCCAGCTGCTCGGCGGCATCGGTCACGCCCAGGACGTCCACCAGCAGTTGGGACAGTTCATAGGTGGTGGCGGCGACCTCCTCGGCCTGACAGGCGAGATCCTCGTCGCCGCCGGACCGGGCCACCATGGGCTGCTGGTGGCCCAGCGAGGCCACGCAGGACCCGGACGGGGCCACCGCCACATCGAAGTCAGCGGTGCTGAAGGCCTTGACGTGGTTCCGGACCACCGGGAGCGCGTCCCGCAGGTAGCCGCTGTTGACGTGCATCTGGGAACAGCAGCCCTGACCCGGGGGGAACACCACCTCGTGGCCGAGGCGCTCGAGGACCCGAACGGTGGCCAGGGCGACCTTGGGATACAGGGCGTCCACGATGCAGGTGGCGAACAGGGCGATTCTCATGAGGCCTCCGGGAACGAGGGGATCGTGGGAGCGCGGGCGTCGTCGCACGCTGTGGTCAGACCACGCTATCACCATGATCCGCGTCACACAATGACGACTCCGGGGGTTGATCCAACACCTCCCGGAGGGTTGACGAATGTGAGGTAAGTCATATAGCTTCTGTGGCCTGACCTCAGTGGTCAGACCACGTCTCACGACTTCACCATCCACCCACCCGCCCCGCCCATCCCGCTCACCCCGCTCACCCTGTACTCCCGGCCTGACAGAGGGGCGGGCGGTGCACCGGAAAGGACCACGACCGTGGACAATCTCGCCGTACTGAGCCTCCTGGCCCTCCTGCCACTGCTCCTGGTGGGCGTACTGTTGGCCGGCTTCCGATGGCCGGCCAAATACGCCATGCCCGTGGGCTACCTCGCCGTGGTGGCGGTGGCCCTGACCGTGTGGCAGATGAGTCCGGCGGGTGTCCTGGCCGCGTCCATCGAAGGCCTGATCGTGGCGCTGACCCTGCTCTACATCGTCTTCGGCGCACTGCTCCTGCTCTCGGCCCTCACGGTGGGTGGGGCCATGACCACCATCCGGGCCGGTTTCGACAACATCTCCACAGACCGGCGCGTGCAGGCCATCATCATCGGCTGGCTCTTCGGGTCCTTCATCGAGGGCGCGTCCGGGTTCGGCACCACGGCGGCAGTGGTGGCACCCCTGCTGCTGGCCATGGGCTTCCCTGCCATGGCCGCCGTCATGGTGGGCCTGATCGTCCAGAGCGCCCCGGTGAGCTTCGGAGCGGTGGGCACGCCCATCCTGGTGGGTGTGGCCGAGGGGCTGGGCGGCGATCCCGCCGTGGCCGAGCGGGTGCGCGTGTTGGGGCTGACCATGCCCGAGTTCGTCAGCTCGATCGGCTTCCAGGTGGCACTCATGCACGCCATGGTGGGCGTCCTCATCCCGCTCATCCTGGTGTGCATGCTCACCGGCGTCTTCGGGCCCGAGCGGCGCTTCCGCGACGGGCTGAGGATCTGGCCCTTCGCCGTCTACGCCTCCTTGGCCATGACGGTCCCCTCCGTGATCGTGGCCCGGTTCCTGGGGCCGGAGTTCCCCTCGCTGTTCGGCGGGCTGATCGGCCTGGTCCTGGTGATGTTCACATCCAGCAGGGGCTTCCTCATGCCCCGGGACACCTTCGACTTCGGGCCAAGCAGCCGTTGGTCCCCGCGCTGGACCGGCAACCTCGACCCCGAGAACGTGCCGCCCGTGTCCCGGAAGATCGGCCTGGTCCACGCCTGGGGGCCATATGCCCTGTTGGCCGGGACCCTGGTGCTGAGCCGGGTCGTCGCGCCGGTGAAGGACTTCCTGCTCAACCTCTCGGTCCCCTTCGAGAACATCCTGGGCACCGGGGTCAGCACCAGCATCGAGCCGTTCTACTCCCCGGCGTTCCTGCTCATCCTCGCGGCGGTCTTCGCCTTTCTGCTGCACCGGATGAACCGCAGCCAGGTCCTCCGGTCCCTGCAGGTCTCCGCCCGCCAGCTCGCAGGCACAGCGGTGGCCCTGCTGTTCGCCGTCCCGCTGGTTCGGGTGTTGATCCAGTCAGGGCCAGACCTCAACGACTCCGGACTGGGCAGCATGCCCGTGACGCTGGCTGAGGGGGCCGCCGCGATCTCCGGCGGCGCCTGGCCGTTGTTGGCTCCCTGGATCGGCGCCCTCGGCGCCTTCGTGGCCGGGTCCAACACCATCTCGAACCTGACGTTCTCGCAGTTCCAGTTCTCCACTGGAGCTCGGATCGGCGTGCCACCCGAACTGGTGGTGGCCGCACAGGCGGTCGGCGGCGCCGGCGGCAACCCGATCTCGATCCACAACATCGTCGCGGCGTCTGCCACCGTTGGCCTGCTGGGCCGTGAGGGGGATCTGCTGCGCAAGACGATCATCGTGACCACCTACTACTGCCTCGCCGGTGGCATCGTCGCCTACCTCTTCATCCACGGACTGGGCTTCAACGCGGGCACCATCATGCTGGTCCTGTTCCTCGGGGGGCTCGCACTGTTGGCCCGCTGGTTGATGCGTCACCACGTGCCGATGGCGGAACGCAGGGCCTGATCCGCCCAGGCCCGCCAGCGGCCCGTAGACTGGGGATTTCCCTGCCGACGAGGAGTGACCCGTGCCTGCCCACCGCGCCTACACCGTGATCCTCGCCTGGCTCGAGGACCAGCTGCGCTCGGGTGCCGTGAAGGTCGGGGACAAGTTGCCGGGAGAGCGTCAACTGGCCGAACAGTTCGGGATCTCCCGGGCCTCGGTCCGGGAGGCGGTCCGGGTGCTGGACGCCATGGGACTGGTCCGCTCGGCCACCGGATCCGGCCCCACGGCCGGGGCCGTGCTGATCTCCGAGCCGTCCGTGGCGCTCGCCTGGGCCCTGCGGATGCACATCGCCACCCGTGCCCTGCCGATCGGGGACATCGTCCAGGCGCGATTGCTGCTGGAGACCCAGTCCGCCCTCGAGTCCGCGGCGCGGCCGGACAGCCCGGACCGGCAGGCCGTCCTGGGGGAGGCCTCCCGGCTGCTGGACGAGATGGATGCCCCGGAGCTGCCGGCGGATCAGTTCCATGCCAGCGATGCCCAGTTCCACATCCTGCTGACCTCCCTGGCCGGCAACCTGGTGGTGGAGACCATGATGGCGTCCCTGCGCGAGGCCACCATCGGGTATGTCCAGGAGACCGTCTCCGGCCTCGACTCGTGGCCGGAGGTCAGTTGCACCCTCCAGGGCCAGCACCGCGTGATCCTGCAGGCCGTTCAGGAACGCCGCGGCCAGGATGCGGCGGAGGCGCTGCGCGAGCACATCACGTGGTTCTTCGGGTTGAGCGAGCCCCACTGATTTCCGGCGGGCCTACACTGGATCTGGCGCCGGGCCGGCGTCGTCCCCGTCCCCGAATCCAGGAGTACCCGACGTGACCATCCAGCTCGACCGCGTCCCGCTCAAGCGGGCCCTCATCTCCGTCTATGACAAGACCGGTCTGGAGGAGTTGGCCACGGGGCTGCACGCCGCCGGGGTGCAGATCGTCTCCACGGGATCCACCGCGAAGCGGATCGCCGGCGCAGGGGTGCCGGTGACCGAGGTGTCCGAGGTGACCGGGTTCAAGGAGTGCCTGGACGGCCGCGTGAAGACCCTGCACCCGCTGGTCCACGCCGGCATCCTGGCGGACCGCCGCCGGGAGGACCACGTGGCCCAGCTGGAGGAGTTGGACATCCAGCCCTTCGACCTCGTGGTGGTGAACCTCTACCCCTTCGTGGACACCGTCCGCTCCGGTGCGGGCCAGGACGACGTCGTCGAGCAGATCGACATCGGCGGGCCGTCCATGGTGCGCGCCGCCGCCAAGAACCATCCGTCCGTGGCCGTCGTGGTGGATCCCGCGCGGTACGGCGACGTGGTCTCCGCCGCCCAGCAGGGCGGCTTCGAGCTGACGGCACGACGCCGGCTCGCGGCCCTGGCCTTCGCCCACACCGCGGCGTATGACAACGCCGTGGCGGCCTGGACGGCCGCCCAGTTCGGGGATGAGGCCGAGCAAGACCTCTTCCCGCCCTATGCCGGGGTCACCCTGCAGCGGGCGGAGTCGCTGCGCTACGGCGAGAACCCGCACCAGAAGGCCGCTCTCTACGTGGAGGACGGCGCCGCACCGGGTATCGCCCAGGCCGAGCTGCTGCATGGCAAGCCCATGAGCTACAACAACTACGCCGACGCCGATGCGGCCCTGCGCGCCGCGTTCGATTTCGAAGCGCCCGCGGTGGCCATCGTCAAGCATGCCAATCCCTGCGGCGTTGCCGTGGCCCAGGACGGCGAGGACATCGCCGCCGCGCACCGCAAGGCCCACGAGTGCGACCCGGTGTCCGCCTTCGGCGGGGTGATCGCCGCAAACCGCGAGGTCACCACCGAGATGGCGGCCACGGTCAAGGACATCTTCACGGAGGTGGTCATCGCCCCGTCCTTCACCCCGGAGGCCCTGGAGGTCCTCTCCGCCAAGAAGAACATCCGTCTGCTGCGCCTGCCGGCCGGCTACGCCCGGGACACGGTGGAGTACAAGCAGGTCTCCGGTGGGATGCTGCTGCAGGCCCGGGACGCGGTGGACGCAGCCGGTGACGATCCCGAGACCTGGACCCTCGCCGCCGGTGAGGCCGCCGATCCGGACACCCTGGCCGACCTCGCCTTCGCCTGGCGGGCCGTGCGCGCGCCGAAGTCCAACGCCGTGCTGCTGGCCTCCGGCGGGGCGACCGTCGGGATCGGCATGGGTCAGGTCAACCGCCTGGACTCCTGCCGCCTGGCCGTGGAGCGGGCCAACACCCTCGGCTCCGTGACCACCGGTGCCCAGGAGATCACCTCGGCCGGAGGCGCCGAGAACGTCTCCGGTGACGGTGCCCCCGAGCGGGCGCGCGGATCGGTCGCGGCCTCCGATGCCTTCTTCCCCTTCGCAGACGGTCTGCAGATCCTGCTCGACGCGGGCGTGCGGGCCGTGGTCCAGCCGGGTGGCTCCGTCCGGGACGAGGACGTGGTGGCGGCCGCCAACCAAGCGGGGATCACCATGTACTTCACCGGAGCCCGCCACTTCTTCCACGGCTGAGCCCCGGCACCAGATGGCTCAGCAGCCCGCCGATCCCAGCTCGCGGCACCTCCTCGAGGCGCAGATCCGTGTGGATCTGCGCCAGGACGATCTCGAGGCCGCGCGCCGGGGACTGCGCCAGCTGACGCCGTCCCAGGCCGGGCGGTTTCTCGGCCGGACCGAGCCCGGTGGCCAGGCCGTGGTCTTCCGGCTCCTGGAACGGAGTACGGCGGTGGACGTCTTCGCCGCGCTCGAACCGCGCCAGCAGTCCCAACTGGTCAACGGACTGCAGGACGAGGACGTCCAGGTCATCTTCGCGCAGCTGCAGGCCTCCGGACAGGCACGGTTGCTCGACGAGGTGCCCGCCGAGGTGGCCCAACGACTGCTGGGTACCCTGGGCCACGAGCAGCGGGAGGCCGCGGGGAGGATCCTGGGATATCCCGCCGGTTCCGTGGGCCGCAGGATGGGCCCCGTGCTCGTGGAACTTCGCCCCGAGATGACCGTCCGAGAGGCTCTGCAGGTGCTCCGTGACTCCGGGGTGCCCCGGGGGCGGCTCCGTCGTCTGGTCAGCCTGCCGGTGGTCGGAGGCGGGCACCGCCTGCTGGGGATGGTGGAGCTGACGCTGCTGTCCAGTGCAGGTGAGGGGGCCGTCGTCGCCGATCTGATGGCGGAGGACCTCGAGACGGTGTCCACCACCGAGGACGATGAGACGGCTGCGCGCCGACTCTCCGAGGAGAACCTGCTGGCACTGCCGGTGATCGACGAGACCGGACGGATCGTCGGGGTCCTGACCCTGGCGGATGCCGCCCGGATCCTCGCCGAAGAGGAGACCGAGGATGCGGCACGCTCGGGCGGCTCCGAACCGCTGGCTCAGCCCTACCTCTCCACCCCCGTGCGGAACCTTGTCCGCTCGCGCGTGGTGTGGCTGCTGGTCCTCGCCGTGGGGGCCACGCTCACGGTGCAGGTGTTGGAGGTCTTCGAGTCCTCACTGGAGCAACTCGTGGTGCTCTCCGTCTTCATTCCCCTGCTGATCGGCACCGGTGGCAACACCGGCAATCAGGCCGCCACCACGGTGACCCGTGCCCTCGCCCTGGGTGATGTCCGGCCCCGGGACGCGCTGCGGGTGCTGCGCCGTGAGTTCGTGGTGGGACTGAGCCTGGGTGCCCTGCTGGGCCTGGTGGGCCTGGTGGTCGCCGGACTCGTCTACTCCTGGTCGATCGGCCTGGTGATCGGCCTGACCCTGCTGTCCATCTGCACCCTCGCGGCCTCGGTCGGTTCGCTGATGCCGATGGTGGCCCGGCGGCTCAGGGTGGATCCGGCCGTCTTCTCGAACCCCTTCATCTCCACGGTGGTGGACGCCCTGGGCCTGATCGTCTACTTCCTGATCGCCCGCGTGCTGCTGGGCGTCTGAGCGGCGGCCGAGGCGCTGACACCCGAGGCGGCATGGTCCGGTCACGATGGGCGTCAGGGCCGATGACTCCGGTAGATTGGGGGCCGATTGACCCATCACCACGACTCGGGCCGTGCCCACCGGCGCGCCCTGCGAGGAGACGCACGCTTCATGTCGAAGATCATCTACACCTATACCGACGAGGCTCCCATGCTGGCCACCGGCTCCCTCCTACCGCTCGTGGAGGCCTTCGCCTCGACGGCCGGGGTGGGAATGGAGACCCGGGACATCTCCCTGGCGGGCCGCATCCTCGCCGCATTCAACGATGTGCTGCCGGCGGACCAGAAGGTCAACGACTCCCTCGCCGAGCTCGGTGAGCTGGTCAAGTCCGACGACGCCAACGTCATCAAGCTGCCGAACATCTCCGCCTCGGTGCCGCAGCTGAAGGCCGCCGTGGCCGAGCTGCAGGCCGATGGCTTCGCCCTGCCGGCGTACCCCGACGAGCCGAAGACCGCCGAGGAGAAGGACGCCCGCGCGCGCTATGACTCGGTCAAGGGCTCGGCCGTGAACCCGGTGCTGCGCGAGGGCAACTCGGACCGCCGCGCGCCGAAGGCCGTGAAGAACTTCGCCAAGAAGCACCCGCACTCGATGGGCGCGTGGTCCACCGACTCCCGGACCAACGTGGCCACCATGGAGGCCGACGCCTTCTTCCACAACGAGAAGTCCGTGGTGATCGACGAGGACGGCACCCTTCGCATCCAGTTCGTGGACGGCTCCGGTGAGAAGACCGTGCTGAAGGACGACTTCCCGGTGCTCGCGGGCGAGATCGTGGACGGCACCTTCCTCTCCGCGAAGGCCCTGGACGAGTTCCTCGCCGCCCAGATCGCCCGGGCCAAGGAGGAGGGTGTGCTGTTCTCCACCCACCTCAAGGCCACCATGATGAAGGTCTCCGACCCGGTGATCTTCGGTCACGTGGTCAAGGCCTACTTCCCGTCCCTGTTTGAGAAGTACGGAACCCAGTTGGAGGCCGCCGGGCTCTCCGCCAACAACGGCCTGGCAGCCATCCTCTCCGGCCTGGAGATCCTGGACCCGGAGGTCGCCGAGGGCGTCAAGGCCGAGATCGAGGCCGGCTACGCCAACGGTCCGGACCTGGCGATGGTGAACTCCCACAAGGGCATCACCAACCTGCACGTGCCCTCGGACGTGATCGTGGACGCCTCCATGCCGGCCATGATCCGTACCTCCGGGCACATGTGGAACCAGGACGACCAGGAGCAGGACACCCTGGCCGTGCTCCCGGACCCCTCCTACGCCGGCGTGTACCAGGTGGTCATCGACGACTGCCGGGCCAACGGAGCCTTCGATCCGACCACCATGGGCACCGTCCCGAACGTGGGTCTGATGGCACAGAAGGCCGAGGAGTACGGCTCCCATGACAAGACCTTCATCCTCGAGGCCGCCGGTACCGTGCAGGTCGTGGACGGCTCCGGCGCGGTGCTGATCGAACACCAGGTGGAGGCAGGGGACATCTGGCGCGCCTGCCAGACCAAGGACGTGCCGGTGCGTGACTGGGTCAAGTTGGCCGTCACCCGCGCCCGCGCCTCCCAGACCCCGGCCGTGTTCTGGCTGGATGAGAACCGGGCGCATGATGCCAACGTGATCGCCAAGGTCAACGAGTACCTGGCCGAGCATGACACCGAGGGCCTGCAGCTGGAGATCATGGCCCCCGAGGCGGCCACGGACTTCACCCTGGAGCGCCTCCGCCGCGGCGAGGACACCATCTCCGTCTCCGGCAACGTGCTGCGCGACTACCTGACGGACCTGTTCCCGATCCTCGAGCTGGGCACCTCAGCCAAGATGCTCTCGATCGTCCCGCTGATCAACGGCGGCGGCCTGTTCGAGACCGGTGCCGGCGGATCGGCCCCGAAGCACGTGCAGCAGTTCGTGGAGGAGAACCACCTGCGCTGGGACTCCCTCGGCGAGTTCCTGGCCCTGGCCGTCTCCTTCGAGCACGAGGCCGTCTCCCACGGCAACGCCCGCGCGCAGGTACTGGCGGACACCCTGGACCGCGCCACCGGCACCTTCCTCGAGGAGGGCCGCAGCCCGTCCCGCAAGGTCGGCGAGATCGACAACCGCGGCTCACACTTCTACCTGGCGCTGTACTGGGCCCAGGAGCTGGCGAAGCAGACTGATGACGCGGAGCTGGCCTCCAAGTACACGGAGATCGCCGCGGACCTGGCCGAGAACGAGCAGACGATCGTGGACGAGCTCGCCGCCGTCCAGGGTGCTCCCGTGGACATCGAGGGCTACTACAGCCCGTCCAAGGAGCGCGTCTTCGAGGCCATGCGGCCCTCCGCCACCCTCAACGCGATCGTGGCGAAGCTGGCCAAGTAGGACCCTCCTGGGCCCAGTGGTCAGAAGAGGCCCGTTCTCCCCGGAAATCCGGGGCGGAACGGGCCTCTTCTGACCTGCAGTTGCGGACGGGGTCAGCGACCGGGCGGGCGGGGCCGCAGGTCATCCTCCTCGCCGATCCTGGAGTCGCCCACCGGCGTCCCCCGTTGCCGGTGGGCGGCACGGTTGATGAAGTACGTGAGGATCCAGAGCAGGACCCCGAGCACCATGAGGCCACCGGCGATCTGGTAGACCACGGGGTCCCGGTCCACCCAGGGGCCCACCAGGTACAGGGACAGGACCGCCGCCAGATACGGCAGCAGCCGGGGGGACTGGAACGCCCGGCCGGACTCAGCGTCCGGGCCCCGACGGCGTCGCAGCACGATGCACGCCACGTTCACCACGGAGAAGACGCACAGCAACAGCAATGCGGTGGTGCTGGAGAGGTTCGTGACGATGTTGCTCTCCGGATCGGACGTGACGTGCCAGATCAGGAACAGGGCGAGCAGGGTCGTGAAGAGGATGGCGACCCAGGGCGTCCGGCGCCGTGGCAGCACCTTGCCGAGGGTCCGCGGCAGCACGTTCTGCTTGGCCATGCCGTAGACCAGTCGGCTGGCCATCAGCATGTTGATCAGGGCGGTGTTCGCCACGGCGAAGACGGCCAGGAACGGGAAGACCCGGTCCACCGGGAAGTCCGGCGAGCCCTTCGCGACGACCTCCAACAGGGCCCGGCCCTCGGCCTCGCCGATCCGGGCCAGCTCCGTGGGAGAGAGCACCGCCACCGCGGAGACGGCCACCAGCATGTAGAAGAGGACCGCGATCCCCAGGCCGGTCAGCATGGTCCGCGGGAAGATCCGCACCGGGTCCTTGGTCTCCTCGACCATGTTCACGGAGTCCTCGAAGCCCACCATGGCGAAGAAGGCGATGGAGGTGGCTGCGGTGACGGCCAGGAACAGGCCCTTCTCGTTGTTGTCCTGGAACACGAAGATCTGGCTCAGGTCCGAGCCACCCTGGGCCATCGCGAAGAACCCCACGCCGATCACGATGCACAGTGCCGTGACCTCAACCAGGGTCAGGATCACGTTGAACTTGATGGACTCGCCCACGCCGCGGAGGTTGATCAGGGCCAGCAACACCATGAAGCCCAGGGCCAGCGCGGTCACGGCCCCCTGGTCCACGGGGCCCATCCAGCCGTTGACCTCCAGCCCGCCGAAGAAGTTCTGGGCCAGGACGTTGGCGGAGGTCGAGGCGCTGGTGATGCCGGAGCAGACCACGGCGAAGGCCACCAGGAACGTGATGAAGTGGATGCCGAAGGCCTTGTGCGTGTAGAGCGCGGCACCGGCGGCCTGCGGGTAGTGCGTGACGAGCTCAAGGTAGGAGAAGGCCGTCAGGGTGGCCACGGCGAACGCCAGGAGGAAGGGCAGCCAGAGGATGCCGCCCACCATGCCCGCCATCTCGCCGGTGACGGCGTAGATGCCCGCGCCGAGCACGTCGCCCACGATGAACAGCAACAGCAGCTTGGGGCCCAGGTCACGTTTGAGTTCCCCTCGCCGGCCTCTGCGGGGGCGTTGTCCTGATCCGTGCCGGTGGTGCTCATGGTGGGCAGTCTGGCCCCGGTCACGGCACAGGGTCAATGTCCAAGGCGAAGTGCCCTATTCGTAGCGTGCGCCGGACTCCCGGCTCATCTGCTCCACAGAGGTGTAGGCGTCCCGGGCCAGGGCGGACCACAGTTTGATGGCCAGCTGCGGGTCCGATTCCTCGAGGGCGGAGATCACCTGGGCCGTGAGCACGCGCGTGGTCACCGGGCCCACGGCACGGACGGTCGTGAGCTGGCGCCCGGCCTGTCCCAGGGCGATCTCCCCGAAGATCATCCCGGGAGACAGGTAGGCCTGCCGGTATCGGCGGCCCCCGGAGCCCTGGCCCATGAGCTCGACCTGACCGGAGGTGATGAAGTAGATCCCCCCGAAGGGCTGGCCCGTGCGGCGGATGACCTGCCCGGCCCGGTAGCTCCGGGGCTCCATGAACGCGGCCAGGGTGTGGGCGTCCTCCTCGCTGAGCCTCTCCAGCAGTGGGGACAGCGTGGGCTCCTGGTTGCCGGTGGGCACCAGCTCGGGCGCGTGGCCCGCCAGCAGCCGCTGTTCGATCCACTCCAGGGCGAGGGACCGGGAGAGGAACAGCCGGAACTGGGGCTCGTCGTCGGCGGCGACCTCATCGGTCAATTGCGGTTCAGAGGGGGCCAGGTCATAGACCGCCGAGTCCTGGGTGTGGGCGTCCACCGCGGCCGGAGACTCCTCCGGCGTCGGTCCGGACGAGGGCCAGACGGAGGTCTCCGGCAGGGGGTCCGGCAGGGGGCCGTCCTCAGACTCAGCGGCGTGGGCCAACAGCGATCGGGTCAGGGCCTCGTCATCATCCAACAGGATCAGGTTGCGGCCAGCTGTCAGGAAGCCCCGCACCACTTGGGTGAGCAGACGTGCGGCGGCCTTGCCGAAGTCATCCACCTTGCGCACGTCCACCACCAGGGTGCGGACGGACTCGTCCAGCTCCAGGGCGGCGCGCGTCAGGGTCTCGGCCTCGGCGAAGCCGATGTCCCCGCCGACCTCGATGATGCGGCACTCGTGGCCGTACTTCTCCAGGACCTGCAGCGCCTCCACGCTGCGGGGCACGGAGGAGGGCGCCTCAGACAGGTCGTAGCGGGCCCGCACGGTGGACCGGCCCAGCGGCGGGACATCGCCGTAATGCAGGCCGAAGTCCTGGGCGATCTGCGCGATGGCCAGGCTGCCACGCACGGACGTGCCGTGATCGTCCAGGGGCGGAGAGAACACCCCCACGCCCATCTGACCGGGCACCACCACGAGTAGTCCACCGCCCACGCCGGATTTGGCGGGCAGGCCGATCTCGATGGCCCACGTGCCGGCGTCGTCGTACATGCCGCACGTGGACATCACGGACAGCACCCAGCGGACCACGCGCGGGGCGAAGACGCGCTCCCCGGTGGCCGGGTTCACGCCCTGGTTGGCCAGGGTGGCGGCCATCATGGACAGGTCCTTCGCGGTGACCAGGATGGAGCACTGCCGGAAGTAGTCCTGCACGCTGGGCTCGGGATCGGTCTCGAGGATCCCGAAGGACCGCAGCAGCCAGGCCAGGGCCCGGTTGCGGTGGCCGGACCGATCCTCGGCCTTGAAGACGGACTCGGACACCTTGAGCTCGCGTCCCGCGGCGTCCGAGAACGTGTTGACGATCCGGCCGATCCTGTCGCGGCCACCCCGTCCCTTGATGAGGGAGGTGGTGGCGATGGCGCCGGCATTGATCATCGGGTTGTCCGGTCGGCCCGTTCCGGCCTGCAGGGAGATCTCGTTGAACGGGTCCCCGGAGGGTTCCACGTCGATCTTCTCCTGGACCCTCTCCGGGCCGAGGTCCTCGAGGGCCATCCCGTAGGTGAAGGCCTTGGAGATCGACTGGAGGGAGAACGTGTGGTCTGCGTCCCCGGCCGCGTAACAGTGGCCCTCCACCGTGGTCAGGGCCAGCCCGAACAGGGACGGATCCATGGACGCGGCAGAAGGCACCGCCTGATAGTTGGTGCCCTGATCATGGGGGCGAATCTGCTCTACCAGCCGGTCGAGGTACTCCTGCACGGGCGATCTCATACCCTCAGCCTAAGGGGACTCAGCGGGGGGACGGCACGGCCATCCCTCAGTACCCGGCGTCGGCGTCCACCTGCCCCTCGAGGGTCTCCCCGGCGGCACGGGCGAAGAGGTTCCGGACAGTCCGCGCATTGATCAGCGGGATGCACATCTCAGGGGTATCGGCGGTGTGGGGCGTGATCAGGCACCGCGGCTCGGACCAGAGTGGGTGACCGTCCGGCAGGGGCTCCGGGTCGGTGACGTCCAGACCCGCCGCGCGGATGCGCCCGGCCGCCAGGGCCTCCACCAGGGCCTCCGTGTCCACCAGGGTGCCGCGGGCGATGTTCACCAGGATGGCGTGCTCCGGGATCAGCTCCAGTTGCCGCGCCCCGATCATGCCGCGGGTCTCCTCTGTGGCCGCGGCGGCGACCATCACCACGTCCGCGCCGGGCAGGACCTCGTCCATCCTGTCCTGGGTGACCGTGCGGTCCGCGCCGGGCACCTCGCCCGCGGAGCGCCGCACCATGGTGACGGTGGTGTCCCAGGTCTTCAGCAGCCGCAGGTACTCGCGGGCGATCCCGCCCCCGCCGAGTATCACGCAGTTCAGGCCGCTGAGGGTGGTCCCGGCGCCGACGCCCCAACTGGTGGCGCGGACACGCTCGGGCAGGTGTCGGAGCAGCGCCAAGGTCAGGGCCAGGGCATGTTCGGCCACCGGCGGGGCGTACACGCCCTTGGCCGAGGTCCAGTTGATGTCCCGGCGGTCGCGGATCGTGGGCACGTACCGCTCGATTCCCGCGAACGGCAACTGGACCCAGCTGATCCCCGGATTGGCCTTCAGGACGGCCAGCACCTCCTCCACCGGCACGGGGAAGATCATCACGAGGGCTGTGGCGCTGCCGTCGCCGTGGGGCGCCTGGGCGTCGTTCGGCACCACGTGGCCCCCAGCGTCGGCCGCGGCCTGCGCCGGTTCGGCATGGGCCTCGCGGTGGGGGCCCTCGGCGCGGGCATCCGCCGGGGGGTAGAACAGCACCCGGTCGGGGCGCGTCGTCGCATCAGTCATGCGGCCATGCTGTCACAACTGGTGGCGAAGGGAAGGCCTTGTTGAGGCCACCAGGGGTCCCTAGGGTCAGGATCATGAGCGAATTCCTGCAGAACCCCGTCACCCAGTTCCCGAAGGTCTCCCCGCCGGAGCAGGACCAGCCAGAACCCGGACTGGACGTGAAGACCGACCCCGTGCCGGACATCGGCTTGGACTCCTACCGGGGCCGGGAGCGTCTGGTGGGACGCAAGGCCCTCGTGACCGGCGGAGACTCCGGCATCGGAGCCGCCGTGGCCATTGCCTACGCCCGGGAGGGGGCGGATGTGGCGATCGCCTACCTGCCCGCCGAGGAGGAGGACGCCCGGCGCGTGGTGGCGGCCATCGAGGAGGCCGGCCGCCACGCTGTCGCACTGCCCGGGGACCTCTTGGACCGGAGCTACCGCGAGTCCGTGGTGGATACGGCCGCTGAGCGGCTCGGCGGACTGGACATCCTGGTCAACAACGCCGGCAAGCAACTCATCAGTGAGTCCCTGGAGGAGCTGACGGACGAACAGGTGGAGCAGACCTTCCAGATCAACATCCTGTCCATGTTCACTCTCTCGCGGGCCGCCCTGCGCCACATGCGCCCCGGCTCGGCCATCGTCAACACCACCTCGGTCCAGGCCTATGAGCCGAACCCGATGATCCTCGACTACGCGGCCACCAAGGCGGCCATCAACAATTTCACCAAGGGCCTGGCGCAACAGGTGGGGGAGCGGGGCATCCGCGTGAACGCCGTGGCCCCCGGCCCCGTGTGGACCGTCCTGCAGGTCTCGGACGGCCAGCCGAAGGACAAACTGCCCGTCTTCGGGCACAACACCCCGCTCGGCCGGGCCGGCCAGCCGGCGGAGATGGCCCCGGCCTATGTCTTCCTGGCCTCGGCCGAGTCCAGCTATGTCACGGGTGACACCCTCAATGCCAATGGGGGGACACCCACGCCGTGATCTGGGGGCACGGGCCACAATGGAGGGATGACGTCCTCCTCCCGGCCCGGCCCCTTCGACCTCGACCGGCTGAGTGCAGGGTTGGTCTTCGCCACGTCCCTGCCGCAGTTGCGCCAGGCCCTGACCGAGTCGCGACTGGCGGTGGTGCAGGCGCCGCCCGGCACCGGTAAGACCACGCTCGTGCCACCGGCGGCCGCGAACCTGCTGCACGCTGCTGCCAGCGGACCGGGAGGACGGGTCGTGGTCACGCAGCCGCGCCGAGTGGCAGCCCGTGCGGCCGCCCGCCGGCTCGCGGACCTGGACGGCTCCGGCATCGGGGACCGGTCCGGTTACGTGGTGCGGGGCGAGCGGAAGGCGGACCAGCAGACGCTGGTGGAGTTCGTGACCCCTGGTGTGCTCGTCAACCGGCTGCTGGCTGATCCCGAGTTGGCCGGCACCGGCGCCGTGATCCTGGACGAGGTGCACGAACGGGATCTCGAGACCGATCTGTTGTTCGGCATGCTCGGGGAGGTCGCGCAGCTGCGGCCCGAACTGCTGTTGGTGGCCATGTCCGCGACCCTGGACGCGGAGTCCTTTGCCGCCCGGCTGGGGGAGGGCACCGGCCGTCCGGGGCCCGCGCCGGTGGTGGACTGCCCCTCCGCCCTGCACCCCGTTCAGGTGCGGTACCTCCCCGCCCCCGACCGCCGCCAGGACCTGCACGGTGTGACCCGGGACTTCCTGGACCACGTGGCGCACAGCGCGGCACAGGCCCACGCCGAGGTCCTCGCCACCGAGCCGGACACGGACGCCCTGGTCTTCCTGCCCGGAGCGCGGGAGGTCACCGAGGTGGCCGCTCGGCTGGGGTCCCTGGCCCCGGAGACGGAGGTGCTGCCCCTGCACGGGCAGCTCCCGGCCGCCGAGCAGGACCGCGCGATCGGCGGGCGGGACCCGTCAGACCCTGCGCCCCGGCCCAGGATCATCGTGTCCACCTCCCTGGCAGAGTCCTCCCTGACGGTGCCCGGGGTGCGGCTGGTGATCGATTCCGGGCTGGCCCGCGAACCCCGCAGGGACAGCGGCCGGGGCATGACGGGGCTGGTCACGGTGGCCTGCGCCCAGGCGTCCGCCGAGCAGCGGGCGGGCCGAGCCGGGCGCCTCGGCCCCGGCCTGGTGGTGCGCTGCTATGACCGCACCACCTACGGGTCCGCGCCGTCCCACGCGACTCCCGCCGCCGCAGTCGCCGACCTGACGGGTGCAGCTCTCGTGCTGGCTTGCTGGGGAGCACCCGGGGGCACGGGGCTGGTGCTGCCGGAGCCGCTGCCGGAGGCCTCCCTGGCCGAGGCGCTGGAGACGCTCACCGCGCTGGATGCCATCGATTCCGCCGGCCGCGCCACTGACCACGGCCGCCGCCTCGCCGCGATCCCTGCCGAGCCACGGTTGGCCCGTGCACTGCTCGACGGCGGCCGGCTCGTGGGTGTCCGGACCTCCGCCGAGGTGGTGGCACTGGTCTCCTCCGATGTGCGGCCCGAGGCAGCCGACCTGACCGTGTCCCTGCGCCGGCTGCGTGCGGCGGCTCGCGGCGACGCCGAGGCCGGTCGGTGGCGCCGCGAGACCGAGCGCTTCGAGCGGCTGACCGGCCGCACCGGTCCGGTGAACCAGGGGGACACCCGGGTGCCGCGGGAGTCGGAGGTGGGCGCCGTCGTCGGACTCGCCTGGCCCGAGCGTCTGGCGCGGCGGGTGCCAGACACCGCCGGGGCCGGTGGTGGGGCACCGGGCGGGGTCTACCTGCTCGCCTCCGGGACCCGGGCCGCGCTGCCGCCGGGCAGCACACTGGCCGGGGAGGAATGGTTGGCCGTGGCAGACGTCTCGCGCGCCGAGGGGAGGGCCGCCGCCGGCACGGGAGCCGTGATCCGGGCCGCGGCCCCCGTGGAGACCGACTTGGCCGAACAACTTGCCGGACCCCTCTATCGGGACCAGAGGACCGCTTCGTGGCAGGACAACCGGGTGGTCGGCCGGGCCGTCCGGGCGGTGGGGGCGATCACCCTGTCCGAGACTCCTGTGGCGCCTGACCGCGAGTCCGGCCGGGCCGCCGTCGTACGGCTGCTGGCCGAGGCGGGCCCCGAGGCGATCGGCCTGACCGCCGAGTCCAGTCCCGCCGCCGATGCGATGCGCCGCCGACTGAACCTGCTGCGCCGGACCCTGGGGGAGCCGTGGCCCGGCATGTCCTCGGCGGCGCTCGCGGCCCGCTGGGAGGACTGGCTCGCCCCCGAGGTGGAGAAACTGGCCCGCGGGACGAAGGCCGGTTCACTGGATCTGGCCTCGGCTCTGCGGCGGCTGCTGCCGTGGCCCGAGGCGGTGCGGTTGGACGAGCTGGTGCCCGAGCGGCTGCCCGTGCCCAGCGGCCGCACGGCGCGGATCGACTACCCGGCCGTGGAATCGTTGGCCGACGGTGCTGCTGACACCTCCGGTCCTGACGCCTCCGGCCCCGGCGCGGGCACCCCGGTGGTGGCGGTCAAGCTCCAGGAGTGCTTCGGGCTGGCTGAGACCCCGCGGCTGGTGGACGGGCGGGTTCCGGTGGTCTTCCACCTGCTCTCCCCGGCGGGCCGGCCCCTGGCCGTGACCGGCGATCTCGCGTCGTTCTGGTCCGGTCCGTACGCCCAGGTCAGGGCGGAGATGCGTGGACGTTACCCCAAGCACCCCTGGCCCGAGGACCCGTGGACGGCGCCTGCCACGGCGAGGACGAAGGGGGCGCAGGTCAGGCCGCAGCAGGGGAGCCGTCCACCGCGTTGAACAGGTGCATGCATGAGGCTGCGGCCTCACCGGTCCATGGACGCCAGGTCCGATGGTCGGTTACCAGCCGCGCTCGCGCCATTCTTCAAGGTGTGGGCGTTCGGCACCCAGCGTGGTTCCCTTCCCGTGGCCAGGGTGCACGATGGTGTCGTCGGGCATCACGTTGAAGATTCGTGCGGTGACGTCATCGATGAGCGAGGTGAAGCGCTCCGGGTCTTCGAACGTGTTGCCGATGCCTCCGGGGAACAAGGAGTCCCCGGTGAACAGATGGTCGGGACCGGTCGGGTCTTGGTAGAGCAATGCTACGGATCCGGGGGTATGCCCGCGGAGTTTGATGACTTCCAACTCCAGACCTCCACCCGCGTCGAGTGGGCCTGATTCCAGTGGTAGGTCTGTCGGTATCTCGATGTCTGGCGCGTCTTCGGTACCGGCTGCCGTGGCCGCTCCGGTGTACTCGGTGATCTCGGCCAGGGCGCGGACGTGGTCCCAGTGTGAGTGCGTGGTCACCAGAATTGACACCCTGGGCTCCCGCGCTGCGTCGGCGCCTGCTTCGACGAGCATGGACCGGATCGCCTCAGGATCGTCGGCCGCGTCGATGAGCACCTGATGGCCCGAGAGTTTGTGGGTGAGCAGGTATACGTTGTTGTCCGTTTCGCTCACGGAGATGCTGCGGATGGTGATCTGGTCGAGGTCAATCATGACCGCAGGTTAGCGTCCTCATCTGGCGGGCCCCGCCCGTTCTCACCAGCCGATAATGAACATTGGCGTCCATGTGATGTGCGGCACAGACTGCTCTCAAGGCCTCCCGGACCGGGGCGCGGCGCCGCCGTGCAGACCGGGCCCCGTGGCCGTGATCAGACCGCTACGACCCGAGGTGACAACAATGGTGTTCCCTGCAAAATACTCGGAGCTCAACGCCCTGGAACTGTCTGAGGAGGCGCGCCGGATCCTGACCCGGATCATCCGGGTCGCGTTCCCGCACCCGGACTTCCCGGACGGACCCTATGAACGGATGACGCAGAAGATCATTGACGCTTCTGAGGAGTCCCGCTGGTTCCGGATGGCCTTGACCCAGGGTCTGATGACTCTGGATACGCTCACCGAGGAGCACTTTCTGGACCTGCCCGAGGATCGGGCGTTGGCTGTGCTCAAGCGAATCGCCGACCTCGAGTTCTTCGGCTTCATCCGCCGCACGACCGTCCTGAACCTCTACGACGACCCAGAGGTTCACACAGCGCTGGGCTACGAGGGCGAGTCGTTCTCCCAGGGCGGCTACCTCTACCGCGGCTTCAACGACCTGACCTGGTTGCCCGAGCCGCGCATCGAGGAATGTGGGGTTGAGGTGACCGAGATCGGCCCGCTGCCCTATGCCGTCGCCCCTGCCGCCCCGGAGGACGGCGTCCAATCCGTGGACCACTTGTTCAAGGGCACCAACACAGTCGAAGGAGCGATGACGCGATGAGCACCCAGGAGAGGTCGGCCAGAATCGACCACGACGACAGTTCCGCCGTTGTCATCGTCGGCTCCGGCGCCGGGGGAGGAACCCTGGCCCACGAACTGGTCGAGAAGGGCATCAAGGTTGTCCTGCTCGAGGCCGGGCCGTATCTGCGGAACGAGGACTACCATCAGGACGAGTGGGCAGCCTTCAACCAGATGGCCTGGCTGGACCCACGCACCACGTCCGGCACGTTTCGCCTCGCCCAGGATTTCCCGAACCTGCCGACGTGGATCGTCAAGGCCGTCGGCGGCACCACCACCCACTGGTCCGGGGCCACCCCGCGGTTCAAGGCCCATGAGTTCACCACCCGCACCACGTATGGGCGGGTCGACGGGGCCAACCTGCTGGACTGGCCGATCACACTGGCCGATCTGGAGCCCTACTATGACCGGGCCGAGAAGAAGATGGGCAGTACTCATCGGCATGGGCGGGCGCCCCTACCGGCCAACAACAATTACAAGGTGCTCGCCAACGGGGCCGAACGCCTGGGCTACCGGCATTATGCGACCGGGCCCTACGCCACCAACGCCGAGCCCTATGACGGCCGCCCGGCCTCGATCCAGGACGGATTCAACTTCCAGGGAGACAAGAACGGGTCCAAATGGTCGATCATGGTCTCGGAGATCCCGAAGTCTCTGCGCACGGGCCTGCTTGACCTGCGTCCGGAATCCCAGGCGGTACAGATCACGCATACCCCCGAGGGGCGTGCTGACGGTGTGCTCTACGTCGACTCCGAGGGGAACCTGCACCGGCAGAAGGCTCGTGTCGTCGCTGTGGCCGGGAACGCCATCGAGACGCCGCGGCTGTTGATGCTCTCGTCCTCGCCACTCTTCCCGGATGGGCTGGCCAATTCCTCGGGTCAAGTGGGCCGGAACTACATGCGTCACACCACTGGGTCGGTGTACGCCCAGTTCGACCATCCGGTGAACATGTACCGGGGCGAGACCATGGCTGGGCTGATCGCCGATGAGTCCCGGCACGACGTCGACCGCGGATTCGTCGGCGGATACTACCTGGACATGATCTCGCTGGGGCCGGCCTTCCTGGCCAGCTTCATCGATCCGGGCTCGTGGGGGCCGGATTTCACGGCGCTCCTCGACGGGTACGTCAATACCGCCGGACTGTGGATCACGGGGGAGGACATGCCCCAGGAGTCGAACCGGATCACGTTGAACACCACCGTGACCGACCGACTGGGCCTCCCGGTACCCAACGTGCACTTCGACGACCACGCGAATGACGTGGCCATGCGCGAGCATGCCTACCAACAGGCCTCGCTACTCTACGAGGCGGTGGGGGCCACGTCCTCTCATCGGACACCGCCGTACCCGTCCACCCACAACCTTGGCACCGCTCGGATGAGCACGCGGCCAGAGGACGGGGTCGTCAACGGGTTCGGGCAGGCCCACGATGTGCCGAATCTGTTCATCTCCGACGGGTCTCAGTTCACCACCGGTGCCGCGGCGAACCCGACGCTGACGATCGTGGCGTTGGCTATTCGCCAGGCAGAGTACATCGCCGAGCAGATGGCGGCCTCCGCCGTCTGACAGGCCGTGACACCACGGCGGGGCCCGCACTCTGTGGGCCCCGCCGTGGTGCCTTCGCACGATCCAACCTAGAGCTGCCCCGCGCTGGGCTGACCCGGGAGCATGCGGGTGCCGCGCAGTGCCCGGCCGACCCTGCCGGCAGCGTCACGCAGTAGTACGGCGATCTCGGCTGAACGAGCGGAGAAGTTGGCAGGGTCCATGGAGACCGCAACCGAGCCGATGGTCTGGCCGGCGGCGGTGGTGACCGGGGCGGCCATACAAGAGGCGCCCCGGATGAACTCCTCCCGCTCGACGGCAATGCCCGTCTCGGCGACCCGGCGCAGCTCGGCCGCCGGCCCGGCGGCGCTCGTGATCGTTGCCCCCGTCATCGCCGGCTGTCCGTGCCGCTCCAGATAGGTCTCGCGCCGGTCCAGGTCCATGGCGGCCAGCAGCACCTTGCCGAATGCGGTGGCGTGGGCGGCGTCATTGAAGCCGAACCCCATGGGGGTGATCCGCGGCCGGGTCGGAGAGTCGACCACGTGGGCGACGACGATGTCCTCACCGCGGTGCACGGCATAGTAGGCGGCAGCGTCGGCGCGCACATGCAACTCACGGACCAGCCGGGCCACGGCCGGCGGCGTGCCGACCTGACGGCGCAGCGACGTGTCCAGGGCGTGGAGCTTGTAGCCCAGTCCGTACCGGGACTCATCCTTGAGGTGGACCAGGTGCTCGGAGGAGACCAGAGTCTTCAGCATCCGGTAGACCGTCGGCAGCGGCATATCCAGGGCGGCCGCGATCTCCTTGGCCGTCATCCCCCGACTGTGGCCGGCCACCACGTCCAGTAGGGCGAAGGCCTTCTGCACGGAGGCCAGCCCGGCCAATGCTTCATTCTGTGCCATACAACTATCTTGCCTGCTCACCTCGAGACGCCCCATCTTAAGACGGCTGCGGCCGGACACCCCGTCGGGGTCCGGCCGCAGACGGCGAGGAGACTCAGGCGATCGCGAGCTCGCCCATGCGGTCCCAGGCGTTGCCCTCGATCTGGCGGCTGATGATCTGCGGCGTCTCGACCAGCGCCTGCGACATCTCCTGCATCGCCCGCTGGAAGTGCTCGCTGGTCACATGGGCCTCGGCCGCGTCATCCTCGAAGGCCTCGACCAGGACGAACTCGTTCGGGTTCTCCACGCTGCGAGACCAGTCGAACCACAGGTTCCCCGGCTCGTTCCGGGCGTCCTCGGTGAAGGAGCGGGTCAGGTCCAGCCAGCGTTCGGACCATTCGGGTTTGACGTTGAATTTGACGACGATGAAGATCACGGAGAGGGCCCTTTCGGTCGGTAGCCGCCACTGCGGACAGGACGGTCTGGATGCTGTCCCGCCAGTCTCTCCCCGAGTACCGGGGCAGGACCAACGCCCGTTATCGCTGGGCGATAACGATCGCAGACTCCTTGCCACCCCCGTCCGTACGCTGAACTCCAGACCCCACCCCCGCACAGAAGGGCGGCCCAGCATGCTGCAGAGCCTCCAGGAGGCCGTCGCCGATCCGACCCAGGTGAGCACCCGCGCCCTCGACCGACACGCCACTGCCCACGACGCCTCGCATTTCCTGCTGATCCCGCAGGCCGTCGTCACGGCCGGCAATGCCGGCGAGGTCGGCGCTCTGATGCGAGCCAGCGCCGCCCAAGGAGTGCCACTGACCTTGCGCTCCGGAGGCACCAGTCTCAGCGGGCAAGCCGTGTCCGACGGCGTCCTGGTGGACGTTCGGAAGAACTTCCGTGACATCGAAGTGCTCGACGACGGCTCCCGCGTCCGGGTCCGGCCCGGAGCAACCGTGCGAGCCGTCAATGCCCGACTGGCCCGTCATGGGCGCCGCCTCGGCCCCGACCCTGCCTCCGAAGTGGCCTGCACGATCGGCGGGGTGGTCGCCAACAATTCCTCGGGCATGAACTGCGGGACCACCGAGAACACCTACCAGACCCTGGAATCCATGACCCTGGTACTGCCCTCCGGCACCGTCATCGACACCGGGGCGCCCGAGGCCGACGCGACCCTGCGCCGTCTGGAACCGGACCTGCACGAGGGCCTGGCCCAGCTCGCCACCCGTGTCCGCTCCCACCCGGCCTCCGTCGCCACCGTTCGCCACCAGTTCTCCATGAAGAACACCATGGGGTACGGGCTGAACTCGCTGCTGGACTTCGACACCCCCGTGGAGATGCTGGCCCACCTGGCCATCGGCAGCGAGGGAACCCTCGGGTTCGTTGCCGAGGCCGTCTTCCGCACCGTGCCTCGTCCCACTCACACCGCCACCGGGCTGCTGGTCTTCCCTGATCTGCACGCCGCCAATGACGCCCTGCCCGGTCTGGTCGAGACCGGTGCGGCCACCGTGGAACTGCTCGACGCCACCTCCCTGCGTGTCGGTCAGCGGCTCAAGGGAACCCCCGACGCAGTGGCCGGATTGGACGTCCACGAGCACGCCGCCCTGCTCGTGGAGTACTCCGCAACCGCCGCCGCCGAGCTCGAGGAGCTGCGGCGCCGAGGGGACGCCGCGCTGAAGGGGAACGAGCTGGCCGCCCCGGCCAGCTTCACCACGGATTCCACCACTCGGGCCGGCCTGTGGCACCTGCGCAAGGGGCTCTACGCCTCCATTGCCGGGGCACGCCCCCAGGGCACGACGGCGCTGTTGGAAGACATCGTGGTCCCCGTGCCCGTTCTGGGGCGCACCTGCGCGCAGCTGGTCGGCCTGTTCGACCGGTACGACTACCGCGACAGCGTCATCTTTGGCCATGCCAAGGATGGGAACGTGCACTTCATGCTCACCGACGGCTTCGCGAGCGGTGCCGAACTGGAGCGCTATAGCGCCTTCACCGAGGACATGGTCAGCCTGGTGCTCGGGGAGGGCGGGTCGCTCAAGGCGGAACACGGCACCGGCCGGGTCATGGCACCATACGTCCGGCGTCAGTACGGAGACGAGCTCTACGCGGTGATGCGCCGCATCAAGGACCTCTGCGATCCCACCGGGGTGCTCAACCCCGGGGTGGTGCTCGACGACGACCCGCAGGCTCACCTGCGCCACCTCAAGACCATCATCCCACCGGTGGCCGAGGAGGTCGACCGCTGCGTCTCCTGTGGCTACTGCGAACCGGTCTGTCCCAGCAAGGACATCACGCTCACCCCCCGCCAGCGCATCGTGACCCTGCGCGCCATCGAGACGGCCCGCCAATCCGGGGACGAGGCACTGGCCCGAGAACTCGAACGCGACTACGACTACGCCTCGGTGCAGACCTGCGCCGTGGACGGGATGTGCCAGACCGCCTGCCCGGTGGACATCAACACCGGAGACCTGGTCAAGCGACTACGCCGCGACGACGCCGGGGCCACCGCGGAGGCCGGCTGGAACCTGGCAGCCCGCCACTGGGACGCCGTCACCCGCGTGGCCGGTCTGGGACTGGACGCCGCCGCCAAGCTTCCGGCCGGGGCCATCCGCCCGCCCAATCAGGCCGCACGAGCCGTGCTCGGGGCCGATACCGTCCCGCTGTACTCGCCCGAGTTGCCCACCGGCGGGGTCCAGCGCAGCCGGCCCGCGCCAGATGGCGACCCCGCTGCGGTCTACTTCCCGGCCTGCGTCTCGGCAATGTTCGGCCCGGCTGGTTCCGGACGGCCCGACGGCGGCACACCGGCAGGTGCCGGCGTGCAGGACAGCTTCCTGCAACTGGCCCGCAAGGCCGGAGTCCAGCTCTTGGTGCCCACCGGCATCGACGGGCTGTGCTGCGGAACTCCATGGTCCTCGAAGGGGATGGCGGCCGGGCAGGACACCATGCGGTCCCGTACTGCGGCGGCCCTGCGGGCGGCCACGAAGGGCGGCGAGCTGCCGATCGTGTGCGACGCGTCCTCCTGCACCGAGGGTCTGCGCCACGCCGTGGAGACCGATGTGCCACCGGCGGGGGAGCAGCCGCTGCACATCGTCGATGCCGTCGAATTCGCCGCGGAGCACCTCCTGCCGCGGCTGCCCGAGGGGGCCCGGCTTCCTTCGCTGGCCCTGCACCCGACCTGTTCCTCCACCCGAATGGGGATGAACGCGGCACTGACGGCGGTGGCGGAGGCCGTGGCCGAGCGGGTGGAGGTCCCCGAGGACTGGGGGTGCTGCGCCTTTGCCGGCGACCGCGGCATGCTCCACCCAGAGCTGACCGCCTCAGCCACGGAACGGCAGGCGCGGCAGGTCAAGGATCTCGGTGCGGCAACCCACGCCTCCTGCAACCGGACCTGCGAACTCGGAATGACCCGGGCCACCGGCCGGGACTACCACCATGTGCTGGAGCTTCTGAACGAGATCACTGGGGACCTAGCCTGAGATCTCCAGCCCGCTGACCGAGCGGCCATGCGGATTGGCCGTGGCTCGGGGAACACCGTCGACGGCGATGACGAACTCGCCTGTGGGAACGGATTGGGGAAGAGGGCGGAGCTGCGGGATGACCTGAGGCCCCTCGTTGCTGATCCAGTGCCCCGGCAGGCCGTTGACGAGGTCGACGAAACCAGTTCGGGCGGCCTGGTCGAGGTAGGCCAGCACCGCCGTGTGGAAGACGACCAGTGTGGCATCGGCCGGTGCCTCGGCGGCCAGTGCCGGCAGTGCCTCGTTGAGGTCGCCGGCGATGACGCGGGGTGGTTCACGGCGGGCGATGGCCAGGGCGGATCGGAGGCGCTCCCGGCGGCCTTCATGCCCGGGCCAGATGAGGGTCTCCAGCCAGGCGCAGTCCTCCGGATTCTTGACGTCCACGGGGCTGAGGTCGATCCCGGCCCGCCACGCGACCTCGGGAACAGCCCGTGGCGGGGCGGCCCCCGAGCCGAGGTGGCAGTCGACGACCACTTCTGACGGCCCGTCGGCGGGGTCGAGCCGGGTGCCGTCACTGTACCGGTAGGAGTAGCGGTCCGGCAGGAGGCAGAGACCAGCTGCGGCTCCCACCTCGATCAGGGCCAGGGGCTGGGGCAGCTCGGCCAGGAACGGCAACAGCACGGCGCACCGGGCCGCCTCGTTCGTCTGGGTGGATCGAGCCAGGATGGTCTCCCGGACGGCGTCCCATCGCTCCACCACGATGGACCGGAACGAGGCATAGGCACCGTCCGCTCCGTGGAGCCGGGCGGCCGCGAACACGAGGTTGGGCTGGCGCTTGGGGCGGGGCAGCCCGGCCACCAGCTCGAGCACCTCGGGATCCTCAGCGATGTCCCCTGCCCAGTCCTCGTAGATCTCGGAACTGCCGTGCGCCTCGATCCGGGCGAAGCGGCGGTAGACCTCTGCCGGGGCCATCTCTCCGCGGTGGACGTCAGGGTCCATGGTCAGGTCCTCTCCGGTTGGGGCAGCGGCCAGGTGTGCACCGGATCGCCTCCGCGCATGTGCTCCCCGTAGGTCTCCACCACACGGGCCAGCGCCTTGCCGCGGGGCAGTCCGGAGTCCTCGAAACGGGCCAGGGAGCGTGTCATCCAGGTGGACCCGTTCTGGCCGGTGCGGGTGCGTCCGGTGAGCACTGACAGGTAATGGTCCGCCACGCCGTCCTCCACCTCGAGCAGCTCGAGCCCGTGCCGGGCGGCCGGCAGCAGGTGCCGGTCCAGTAGTTCGGTGACGGGCAGATCCCCGTAACCGGGCCAGTACACGGAGGCGTTCAGCCCGTGCCGGGCGCACTCGTAGAAGTTGGTCCGGGCCACGGCGAAGGACATCCTCTCCCAGGGGTTCTCCTCCGTCTCCACGAGGTACTTGACCAAACCGAAGAAGAAGGCGGCATTGGCCACCATGTCCACCACCGTCGGCCCCGCCGGCAGCAGGCGGTTCTCCACCCTGAGGTTGGCCGGGAGCGCCGGCGAGGTTCCGGCGTCGTCCGTCTTCTCGTCCTTGCCGGGATCGTAGATCGGCCGGTTCCAGCGGTAGACGGTGCCGTTGTGCAGGAGCAGCTCGGCCAGCCTCGGGGCGCCCGCGGCGGTGCTGGAGACGTCGCCGGAGAGCTCCGGCAACAGGGCCGGGAAGAACGCGATGTTCTCCTCGAACAGGTCCTCGATCCCCTCCACCCACCGCTCCCCGAACCAGACGCGGGGGCGCACGCCCTGGCGGGCCAGCTCCGGGCCACGGGTGTCCGCAGCCTGCTGGAACACCGGGATGCGCGTCTCCGCCCACAACTGGCTGCCGAGGAACAGCGGCGAGTTGGCGGCCAGTGCCACCTGCGCCCCGGCGATGGACTGCGCCGCGTTCCACACCGGGCCGAACTGCTCGCGCGAGACCTCGAGATGCAGCTGCAGGGACGTGCAGGTGGACTCCGGGGCGATGTCCCGGGCGTAGTAGGAGAGGTGCTCGGGCCCGTCGATGTCAATGAGGATGTCCTCACCGCGGGCCTCGAGGATGGCCTCGTTCAGGGCGGTGAATCGGTTGCCCGTGCTGATCCAGCCCTCCCCGGACAGGTCATCCCCGCTGATGGTGGGCAGGATCCCGACGGCGAACAGGTGGGCCCCGGCGCGTTCGGCACGCTCGTCGGCGCGGTCCAGCTCGGCCTTGAGTGACTCCTCGAGCTCGGAGAGTCCCCGCCGGCGGATGGTCAGCGAAGGGTGGTTCAGCTCGATGTTGTACCGGCCCAGCTCCGTCTGGAACGCCGGGTTGTCGATCGCCGCCAGGACCTCTCGGTTCAGCGGGGCCGGTTGCGCCTGGCCATCCACGAGATTGAGCTCCAGCTCCAGGCCGATCCGCCCGGCGCCCGGGAACCCGTGGGCGGCCAGATAGTCCTTGAGCTCCTGCAGGGAGGACTCCAGGCGCTCGCGGTAGCGCGTCCGCTCGGAACGGGAGTAGGTACTCGACTCGACCTCGGTGCCCATGGGTGAAGCGTAAGGCATTCGACCCGCCGGGCCGGAGCCCTTGGGAAACACCCGCAACGGGAATAGGCTCACGTCACAGTGACTCGCATCACGACTCGCATCACGACTCGCATCACGGTTTCCCCGTGGCGGGACCTGTTGGGACACGGACCGGAGGTACGCACCTGATGTCGGATTCCCCAGCCAGTACTGTGCCGAGGGCGGCCATCACTCCTCGGCCGTCTCGCCGGATGGCCGGCGCCGCGGTGGTGGCCGCAGCCGCCCTCGTGCTCGCCGGATGCGGTCCCGCGGAGGACACGCCGGTGCTCACCTGGTACACCAATCCGGACGACGGCGGCCAGGCCACGATCGCACAGCAGTGCACCGAGGCGGCCGGTGGGGCCTACCGGATCGAGACCTCCGTGCTCCCCAATGACGCTGCCTCCCAGCGGGAGCAGCTCACCCGGCGTCTGGCCGCCGGAGACACCTCGATGGACATCATGTCCCTGGACCCGCCCTTCATCCCCGAGCTCGCCGAGCCGGGGTTCCTGGCTCCCGTCCCCGACTCGGTGGCGTCCTCCACCACGCAGGACACCTTGGAGGGGGCCCTGGCAGGGGCCACCTGGAAGGAGAATCTGGTCACGGTCCCGTTCTGGGCCAACACCCAGCTGCTCTGGTATCGCAAGTCCGTGGCCGAGGAGGCCGGGCTGGACATGGACGAGCCCGTCACGTGGGACCAGCTGATCGAGGTGGCCCGGGATCAGGACAAGGACCTCGGCGTCCAGGGTGCCCGCGCGGAGGCCATGACCGTCTGGCTCAACGCCCTGGTGGAGTCCGGTGGCGGGCACATCCTGGAGAATCCGGAGGCCGCCGCCGCTCAGGTGCAGACCGGACTCGATTCGGAGGCCGGGACCAAGGCGGCCGAGATCGTCTCCACCATCGGCCGGGAGGGGCTCGGTGGTCCCGGACTGGCCACGCAGCAGGAGAACGAGGCCATGCTGCTCTTCCAGGGGGATGCCGGATCCTTCATGGTCAACTGGCCGTTCATCTGGCCGGCCACCAACGCCTCCGTGGAGGACGGCTCCCTGCCGGAGGACCTGCCCGAGGACATCGGCTGGACGCTGTACCCGCGGGTCTACGAGGACCAGGAGCAGGCGCCGCCGCTCGGTGGCATCAACCTGGGGGTCGGAGCGCAGTCGGAGCACCCGGAGCTGGCCTGGGAGGCCATCGAGTGCATCGTCTCCCCGGAGCACCAGACCCAGTACTTCGTGACGAACGGCAACCCGCCCTCCAGCGCCAGCGCGTTCGAGGACCCTGAGGTCGAGGAGCTGTTCCCGATGGCACCTGCCATTCGTGAATCACTCGAGCTGGCGGCGCCGAGGCCTCAGACGCCCTACTACAACGAGGTCTCCACGGCGATCCAGCAGCGCTTCACCCCACCGGGCGCCGTCGACCCGGAGACCACACCGGCCGAGAGCGGCCAGTTCATCATGGAAGTCCTGCGAGGGGAGTCCCTGCTGTGAGCACCACCGTCCCAACGGCGTCCGGGCCACCACCGGAATCCACCCGCGGCCGCCGCAAGGCAACAGGCCGGGCACCACGGTCCGAGCGGGCGCGTGCCGAGGCCCGGCTCGGGTGGTGGCTGGCGGGCCCCGCCTTCGTGATCATGGTGGCCGTCATCTTCTACCCGGTGGCGCAGGCCGTCTGGGACTCGCTGTTCAGCTACCGGCTCACGGCGCCGGCAGACCGGGAGTTCATCGGCCTGCAGAACTACGGGACCATCCTCACGGACGGGGTGTTCTGGAGTGCCCTCGGCGTGACGGCCCTGATCACCGTGGTCACCGTGTTCGTGGAGCTCATCCTGGGCTTCCTGCTGGCGCTCGTGATGCACAAGGCCATCAAGTCCACGCGCGGGCTGGTGCGCACCGTGATCCTGGTGCCCTACGGGATCATCACCGTGGTCTCGGCCTACGCCTGGTACTACATGTTCTCGATCGACTCCGGCTACGTGAACAACTGGCTCAGCTGGGTGCCCGGGTTCAATGACGAGATGAACTGGTTCGCGCAGGGCGGGACCTCGCTGGTGGTCATCATGTTCTCCGAGATCTGGAAGACCACCCCCTTCATCTCCCTGCTGCTGCTCGCCGGCCTGGCACAGGTCCCGGAGGACCTCTCCGAGGCCGCTGCCGTGGACGGCGCCAACTGGTGGCAGCGGATGGGCAGGGTGGTGTTGCCGAACATGAAGGCCGCCATCATGGTGGCCGTCCTGTTCCGGGCCCTGGATGCCTTCCGGGTGTTCGACTCGATCTTCATCATGACCAACGGCGCCTACGGCACCGAGGTGCTGTCCCTGTTGGCCTACCGGACCTCCATCGGACGGCTGGAGATCGGCCTCGGCTCGGCCATCTCCGTGGTGCTGTTCCTGTGCGTGGCCCTGATCGCCTTCGTGGCGGTCAAGGTGTTCAACGTGGACCTGGCCGGATCCAAGGGAGGACGCAAATGAGCACGGACACCGCCCTGACGGCGGAGGAGGCCGAGGGCCAGCGGACGGCTCGCCGGGCCCGGCGGAACACGTCCATCGGCTGGTGGGTGATCACCGTCGTCGTGGCCGTGTGGTGCCTGTTCCCGGTCGCCTCCATTCTGGCGACCAGCTTCAAGACCCCCGGTGATCTGTCCGGCGGGAGCTTCCTGCCGAGCACCTGGTCCACCATCAACTACGAGGAGATCCTCGTGGGGGACTCGCGGGAGCTGTTCCTGACGGCCCTGTGGAACTCCATCGGCATCTCGGTCATCGCCACCGCGATCGCCGTGGTGCTGGCCACCCTCTGTGCCTACGCGATCGCCCGGCTGGACTTCCCCGGCAAGCGGCTCGTGCTCACGGTCTCCCTGATGGTGTCCATGTTCCCCGTGATCTCCCTGGTCACCCCGCTGTTCAACATGTGGCGGACCCTGGGGCTGTATGACACCTGGCCCGGCCTGATCATCCCGTACCTGTCCCTGACGCTGCCGATCTCCATCTGGACGCTGACGGCGTTCTTCAAGCAGATTCCCTGGGAGCTGGAGCAGGCCGCGCAGGTGGATGGCGCCACGCCGCTACAGGCGTTCCGCAAGGCGATCGTCCCCCTGGCCCTGCCCGGGGTCTTCACCACGGCGATCATCGCCTTCTTCATCGCCTGGAACGATTTCGTCTACGGGATCTCGCTGACCTCCACCGAGGCGGCCCGTCCGGTACCGGCCGCCCTGGCGTTCTTCTCCGGTGCCTCCCAGTTCGAATCGCCCACCGGGGCCATCTCGGCTGCGGCCATCATCGTCACCATTCCGGTGGTGCTGCTGGTCATGGCCTTCCAGAAACAGATCGTGGCCGGGCTGACCTCAGGCGCCGTCAAGGGGTAGGCCTGATCAGCACCGACACCAACCATCCATGAAGGCACGAAGGAAAGGGAGCACCGATGGCCTCCATCACCCTGAACAACATCGTCAAGAAGTACGACGACGGCTTCCCGGCCGTGAACAATGTGTCCCTGGACATCGCCGACGGTGAGTTCGTCATCCTGGTGGGCCCATCCGGCTGCGGCAAGTCCACCCTGTTGCGGATGATCGTGGGGCTGGAGGACATCACCTCGGGGGAGCTGCAGATCGACGGGCACCGGATGAACGAGGCGGCCCCCAGGGACCGCAACCTGGCCATGGTGTTCCAGAACTATGCCCTGTACCCGCACCTGACGGTGTATGAGAACATCGCCTTCCCGCTGCGGTTGGCCAAGGACAAGAACGGGGACGGTTCCGGTGGCGTGGGCCAGGGGAGTGTGGACGAGAGGGTGCAGAAGGCCGCGGCCCTGCTCGAGCTGACCGAACACCTCGATCGCAAGCCCGCCAACCTCTCCGGCGGCCAGCGCCAGCGGGTGGCGATGGGCCGGGCGATCGTGCGCGAGGCGGACGCCTTCCTGTTCGACGAGCCGTTGTCCAACCTGGACGCCAAGCTCAGGGGGCAGATGAGATCCGAGATCTCCCAGTTGCAGCGCCGGCTCGGGGTGACCAGCGTGTACGTGACGCACGATCAGACCGAGGCCATGACCCTGGGGGACCGGGTGGCCGTGTTGAAGAAGGGCATCCTCCAGCAGGTGGCCAGCCCGCGGGAACTCTACGAGCAGCCCGTCAATCTGTTCGTGGCCGGCTTCATCGGCTCCCCGTCCATGAACTTCCTGCCGGCCACGCTCAAGGACTCCGGCAGTGCAGGCAGTGGCGGCGCCGTGTTGTCCTCGCCGATCGGGGACATCCCCATCTCCGCTGAGAAGGCTGCCGTGGCGCAGGGCCGGGAACTGGTGATGATCGGTCTGCGGCCCGAGTACTTCGAGGACGCTGCCCTCGTGGACGAGGCGAAGAGGTCCAAGGGCTCGGTGTTCACGGCGGAGCTGTCCCACCTGGAGTGGCTGGGACACGAGCAGTACGGCTACATCGAGTTCGAGCCGGATGAGAAGGTCCGCCGCCTGCTCTCCGACCTCGCCGCGGAGATGGACGCGGATGAACTCCGTCCACAGGTGGTGACCACCCTGTCTGCGGAGTCCCGCGTGCGGCCCGGGCAGGCCACGGAGTTGTGGGTGGACTCCTCACGGGTGCACCTGTTCGATCCGGAGTCGGGGGAGAACCTCACCCGGGATGCCGAGGCCGGCGCCGAGCTGACGCGGATGGCGGTGGAGGAACGCGAGCGGGAGATCGAGCTGGCCGCGGCCAAGGGCGCCTGACGCCGGCCCCGGGAGAAGGGGACGACGGCGACCGGTGGCCTCAGGCGGTCGCGTCGCGGTGGGCGGCGGCGAGCCGGACGTAGGTGGCCGAGTTCTTCGCGAGGGAGGCGACCTCCTCCTCCGTGAGCTCGCGGCGGACCTTGGCGGGGACCCCGGCCACGAGGGAGCGCGGTGGGACCACGGTGCCCTCCAGGACCAGCGCTCCGGCGGCCACGAGGGACTGGGCGCCGATCACTGCGCCGTTCATGACGGTGGCGGACATCCCGATCAGGCAGCCGTCCTCCACGGTGGCTCCGTGGACCACTGCCGCGTGCCCCACGGAGATGTCCTGACCGAGGGTGCAGGGGAAGCCTGCATCCGCGTGCAACACCACATTGTCCTGCAGGTTGGTGCGGTCCCCCACGCGGATCGGGGCCGAGTCCCCGCGGACGGAGACCCCGTAGAAGGCCGAGGACTGCTCGCCGAGGGCCACATCCCCCGAAAGCGTTGCCGTGGGGGCCAGGAAGGCGGACTCGGAGGCTGACGGCGTGGCGCCGGAAATCGTGATCAGGTGTGCCATGGGCACAGCCTACGGGTCCAGCCCACGTGGCACCCCCGGACGTGGCTCAGTCGAAGACGACGGTGCGCTTCCCGTCCAGCAGTACCCGGTGCTCCGCGTGCCACTTCACCGCGCGGGACAAGGTGGAGCCCTCGACCTCACGGCCGCGGACCACGAACTCACGGGCGGTCTGGGCGTGGGTGACGCGCTGGACGGACTGTTCGATGATCGGCCCCTCGTCCAGATCAGCGGTGACGTAGTGGGCTGTCGCACCGATCAGCTTGACCCCGCGCTCGTGGGCCTGATGGTAGGGCTTGGCGCCCTTGAAGGAGGGCAGGAAGGAGTGGTGGATGTTGATGGCCCGGCCCTCGAGGCGGCGGCACAGGTCATCCGAGAGGATCTGCATGTAACGGGCGAGCACCACCAGCTCGATGCCGTACTCCTTGACCAGGTCGAGCAGCCTGGCCTCGGCCTGGGCCTTGGAGGACTCGCTGTCGGCGCCCCGGGCCACCGGGATGTGCACGAAGGGGATGCCGTAGAAGAACGCCATCGGCTGCAGTTCCAGGTGGTTGGAGACGATCACGGGGATCTCCACGGCAAGGGTGCCGGCGCGCTGCTGGAAGAGCAGGTCGTTCAGGGTGCGGCCGTCCTTGGAGCACATCACGAGGGTGCGCGTCTTGCGGGTGGCCTCCCAGAGGCCGAGGTCCATGGAGAACTCCTCCTTCACCGGGGCCAGGGCGGCCTCCACGGTGTCCAAGGATTCCGGGGTGCTGAACTCCACGCGCATGAAGAAGGTGCCGGTGTCCGGGGAGTCGAATTGCTTGGACTCGGTGATGTCACCCTGCACGGACAGCAGTGCACCGGAGACGGCGTGGACGATTCCCCGGCCGTTCTGGCACGAGAGGGTCAGCACCATGGGGTTGCCCTTGGACGAGGGCTGCGGTGCTGACGCGGCGGGGGTGGCATCGGGTGCGGTGGCGGGAGTGCTTGAGCTCATGCGGAAAGCATACCTATCTCCATAGTGATTCGCATCACCCGGCGGTGGACGGCTTCCGGGGTGACAGCGGGATGACCCTCGGCCCCCAGCCTGTCATATGGCAGGGTGGGCGGAACCAGCAGGTCGGTGCCGCGTCTTGTGGCCCTCAGGGCCGTGGGCCTGGCCCGGCCGGCCGGCTGACGCAATGTCACTGAGAGCAAAGGACACGCGATGAATGACCAGCAGATTCTGTGGTTGGTAATCGGGATAGTGGTGATTCTGATCCTGATCGGGGTCGCGATCACACTGGGAGCTCGGCGACGCTCGAGAAAGCGGGAGGAGGACCGCAGGGCGGCCGAGCGGTTGCGCGAGAACGCTGTCCAGCAGGAGGGGCGCACGCGAACCGAGGAGGAGCGTGCGGCCAGGGCGCGCCAGGAGGCCGAGGTGGCAGAGGCTGAGGCGCAGCAGCGGCGTGCGGACGCCGAGGAACGCGAACGATTGGCCGCGACCTCCCGGGAGGACGTCGATTCGCAGCTCCGCGCCGCGGACCGGCTCGACCCGGACGTTCCGGCGGACCGTTCCGGCCGGCGTCGAGACGGGGCGGCACCCGTCCAGGAGGGCCACCCCGTCGAAGCGGAGCGGCCGGTCCACACCGAGCAGCCGGCTCATGCCGAGCGGCCGGTCCATACCGAGCGAGCCGTCCACACCGAGCAGCCGGCGGAACACCGTGGCCAGTCCGTGCCGCAGGCCACAGAGCGCCAGGAGGACGCGGTTCGTGAAGATCTGCGCCGTGAGGAGCCGGTGCGTGAGGAGCCGGTGCGTCAGGAGCCGGTAGCGCAGCAGGGCGAGTCGGTGCAGACCTCGCCCGTGCCCGAGGGGTCCGGCGGAAAGCACGCTGCTCCGACCCCCGCGGCGGAGCCTGCTCCGAGCGAGGGGCGCACGCCGGTCTCAGAGCCCCTGCGCGAAGAACGGCGGGCGCCTGAGGATCAGGCGGTGCCGGGTGAGCCGGCCCAAGCAGTGGGCCGCGCCGACTCCGGACGCGGGGGTGAACCGCTGGGTGGCACACCGGAGACTACGGCGGATCGAGACGTCCCGGCAGATCGGAACCTGCCGGCGGATCGAGACCTGCCGGCCGATCGGGACATCCCCGCCGATCAGAACCCCGGGGCAGAGCACGCGAACCCGGAACGAGGGGGCCGACAGCCCAGTCTGCTCCGGCGACTGCGGGGCCGGGGTTGATGCGCCGCGGCTGACCTTCCGCGACTGAGGGCCCCGAGCTGGAGCCCCTAGACGGACCAGGGCCCGTTCCCCGCATCAGCGGGGGACGGGCCCTGGTCCTGTACCTGGGTCAGGCTTAGCGGTCGCGGTCGACGCCCATGCCGGGGGTTTCGGCACCGTCGGCGTTGGCCTTGACGGCGTCCTCGATGCGCTGGCCGATCGTGGCATCCACGTTCTTCCAGTACTGGAACGCGTTGGAGAGCACCGGCTCCTGCACGCCGTCCAGTGCGCCGGAGACGGTCTCCACGAACTGGTCGCGCTGGGCGTCGTTGAACACCTCACGCACCAGGATGCCCGGCTGCACGAAGTCACCGTCGTCCTCGCGCAGGGTGTAGGCCTCGCGGGTCAGGGCGCCGTCGGCCTCCCAGCCGTTGTCCACCGGGCCGGTCTCGTCAGACCAGGAGTCACCGAAGGAGTTCGGGGCGTACACGGTCCGGGCACCGGTGTGCTCGTACCACATGTTGCCCTCGAAGTTGTAGGTGTGCACCGGGTTGATCGGCTTGTTGACCGGAAGCTGCTGGAAGTTGGTGCCGATGCGGTAGCGCTGGGCATCCGCGTAGGCGAAGTTGCGGCCCAACAGCATCTTGTCCGGGGAGTTGCCGGTGCCCGGGACCATGTTGGCCGGGGAGAAGGCGGACTGCTCGATCTCGGCGAAGAAGTTCTCCGGGTTGCGGTTCAAGGTCATGGTGCCGACCTTGTGCCGCGGGTAGTCCTTCTTGGACCAGACCTTGGTCAGATCGAAGGGGTTGAACCGGTAGGTCTTGGCCTCCTCATAGGGCATGACCTGGAAGTACAGGTCCCACTTCGGGAAGTTGCCCTCCGCGATCGCGTCCCGCAGCTCGCGGCGGTGGAACTCGGCATCCGCACCGGCCAGCCGCTCGGCCTCGGCGTTGGAGAGGTTCTCCACGCCCTGCTGGGATTCGAAGGCCCACTTGACCCAGAAGCGCTCGCCAGCGGCGTTCACGAGGGAGTAGGTGTGGGAGGAGTAGCCGTTCATGGTGCGCCAGGACTTCGGCAGGCCGCGCTCGCCCATGAGGTAGGTGACCTGGTGGGCGGACTCCGGGTTCTGCGTCCAGAAGTCCCACTGCATGGTGCCGTCCCGCAGGCCGGAGTCCGGCATGCGCTTCTGGGAGCGGATGAAGTGCGGGAACTTCATGGGATCGCGGACGAAGAAGACCGGCGTGTTGTTGCCGACCATGTCGAAGTTGCCCTCTTCGGTGTAGAACTTCAGGGCGAAGCCGCGCACGTCCCGCCAGGTGTCCGGGGAGCCCAGCTCGCCGGCCACGGTGGAGAAGCGGGCCAGCATGTCGGTCTTCTTGCCGGGCTGCAGGAAGTCGGCCTTGGTCCACTTCGAGATGTCCTCGGTGATCTCCAGGGTGCCGTAGGCGCCGGCGCCCTTGGCGTGCGGACGGCGCTCGGGGACGTTCATCCGGTTGAAGTGCGCCAGGGTCTCCACCAGGTGGTGGTCATGCAGGACGATGGGTCCGTCGGCGCCAACGGTCAGCGAGTTGCGGTCGCTGACGGCGGGGATGCCGGCCTGGGTGGTGGAACCGGTGCTGTGCGGGGTGGTTTCCGTCATCACGTTCTCCTTCAGGGGTGGGGTTGTGTCGGTCTGGTGGTGGGATACCGGTCAGCCCTGACGGGCTTCCCGGGGGTCTGGGGTGGGGGCCTCGGCGGAGGATCGTGCGGCGCAGTCGGCACACAGGCCCTGATAGACGACGTCGGCCACCTGAATGGTCATTCCGTGCGTCTCGGAGGGGTGGAGACAGGGGGCGTGGCCCACGGCGCAGGCCACGTCCTCGATCCGGCCGCAGTCCATGCAGACGGCGTGATGGTGGTTGTCCGCCACGCGGGTCTCATAGCGGGCGGGGGAGTTGGCCAGGTCCAGCTGGCGCAACAGCCCGGCTCCCGTGAGGGAGTGCAGCACCGTGTAGATGGACTGCACCGTGATCCCCGGAAGGGATTGGCGGACGTGGTCCAGGACCTCGTCCGCCGTGCCGTGCGGTGTCTGATGCAGGGCATCCAGGACGGCCAGCCGCTGTTTGGTGACCCGCAACCCCGCCTTCCGCATGCGGGCCGCCCAGGCCAGGGGGGCGGCACCGGTGGAGTCGGCGCCTTCCTGGTCCGGGGTCCCGGCGGGAGTGGTCTGGGTCATGGCCCCAGTATGTCATATTCTGAGTTACTCATAAATGCCCGCTTTGGGGCGGGTGCGATGCCGCGGCTGCCTGGACAGCGGCCCGCCGGCCGGCTCGAGTGGCACCGATGGTGGAGGCGGAGGCACCGTAGCCCACCAGGAAGAGCCCCGGCCGCTTGACCACGGACACCCCGTCCGGAAGCATCATCACGCCTCCGCCGCGCTCACGGACGTGCAGCGGGGACAGGTGGTCCATGGAGGCCCGGAATCCCGTGGCCCACAGGATGGTGTCCACCTCGGTCTCCCAGGTGGTCAGCGGATCCTCTGTGGAGACCGCCGTGCAGGCCCGCCCCGTCAGTGCCGGCACCCGGTCCAGGCCGCCGGCCGCAGCACCCCCGGGTGCCAGCAGCGCGTCCGCGACGTGGCCCTGGGAGGGGACCGCGCCGCCGTCGGGCCCGGGGCCGTCCAGGACCGCGCCGGTGGGGGTGATGCGGCGCAGCGGACCACGGCTGATGAGCACTCCGGAGGTCAGCCCGGCCAGGTACTGCTCAGTGACGGGCAGGCCGGTGGCCGCCACCACTGAGAGGGGCGGCAGGCCCATGGTGGTGCGGGCAGAGACAGAGGCCTCCACGTCCACGCCCCACGAGGAGTCGAAGAATCGGTCCGCCCAGTCCGGCGCGCGGCGGGTGGTCCACACGGTCCGGGCGCCGGCCTGATCCAGCTGGAGCAGGAACTGCAGGGCCGAGGTGCCGCCCCCGACCACCAGGACCCGTTGGCCCGCGAAGTCGGCGGCTGATGAGTAGCCGCGGGTGTGCAGCTGCCGGCCGTTGAACTCGGCGATGCCCGGGTAGTAGGGGATGTACGGGCTGTCCCAGGTGCCGGTGGCATTGATGACGGTGCGGGCCCGCCACGTGCGACCGTCGGCTCCGGTCACGGTGAAGTGACCCGCCTTGCCATCGTTCTCAGTCGGGGCCGTGTGGTGTTCCACGGACTCGACCCGCACCGGCCGGACGATCGGCAGCCCGAGCTCTCGCTCGTAGGATCCGTAGTAGCGGGCGACCACACGACTGGCCGGCTCGGCCGGGTCCGGGGGATCCAGTGGCATTCCGGGGAGATCGTGGATCCCGTGCGCCGCATCGAAGGTCAGCGCGTCCCATCGGTGCCGCCAAGCGCCTCCGGGCCCGTCATTGGCGTCCAGGATCACGAAGTCCTCGTTGGGACGCAGCCGTTTGCGCAGCAACTGGCCGGCCGCGCTCAATCCCGCCTGGCCGGCGCCGATCACCAGGACAGCGAGGATCTCCGCGGCGGGTTCGGCCGGTCCGCGGGCCGCAGGCGCTGGAACGGAGGGGGAGGGATCGTTCGGGTCAGGATCGGGGGAGGTCACCACACGTGAAGCGTATCCGTAGCACGGGGGGATCGACCCCTCGACGCCGCGCTACGATGGGGCGCAGGCCGCGACTGGCGAAGGTGGACCACCACCGGGAAGCGGCGAACACGGATCGGCTGCCCCACGGGCGCCCGGCCCCGTGCAGGCCTCCGGACCGCCCGCCTGGGTCCGGCGGCGGCCAACGAACGTGACTACGCCAGCAGGAGCCTTCCGTGACAGAGCCCAACGCATCGCCCAACGCGGCATTCGCCGAGCGCACCTCCCTCAACACCCAGCCGCTGTCCGCCGTGGACCCGGAGATCGCCGAGGTCCTGGGTCTTGAACTGGGCCGTCAGCGGGACACCCTGGAGATGATCGCCTCGGAGAACTTCGTTCCCCGCGCCATCCTGCAGACCCAGGGGTCGGTCCTGACCAACAAGTACGCGGAGGGCTATCCCGGACGCCGGTACTACGGCGGTTGCGAGCATGTGGACGTGGCCGAGGACCTGGCCATCGAGCGGGCCAAGAGCCTGTTCGGCGCTGAGCACGCCAACGTGCAGCCGCATGCCGGCGCGCAGGCGAACGTGGCCCTGATGACCGCCCTGATGCAGCCGGGCGAGACCCTGATGGGCCTCTCCCTGGCGCACGGGGGCCACCTGACGCACGGGATGAAGCTGAACTTCTCCGGCAAGACCTACAACATCGCCGCCTACGAGGTGGACCCGGACACCTACCGGATCGACATGGACAAGGTCCGCGAGAAGGCCCTGGCGGAGAAGCCGGCCGTGATCGTGGCCGGATGGTCCGCCTACCCCCGTCAACTCGACTTCGAGGCGTTCCGCTCCATCGCGGACGAGGTCGGTGCCAAGCTGTGGGTGGACATGGCCCACTTCGCCGGGCTCGTGGCCGCCGGGCTGCACCCCAACCCGGTGCCGCACTCGGACGTGGTGACGTCCACGGCACACAAGACGCTGGCCGGCCCGCGTTCGGGCTTCATCCTCTCCAAGGAGGAGTACAGGAAGAAGATCGACTCCGCGGTCTTCCCGGGGCAGCAGGGCGGTCCGCTCATGCACGCGATCGCCGGTAAGGCCGTGGCCTTCAAGATCGCTGCCTCGCAGGAGTTCGCCGCGCGCCAGCGCCGCACCATCGAGGGAGCCCAGATCCTGGCCGAACGGCTGACGTCTGCCGACGTCACCGAACACGGTGTCTCCGTGCTGACCGGCGGCACTGACGTCCACCTGATCCTGGTGGACCTGCGCCACGCCGAGTTGGACGGCCGTCAGGCCGAGGACCTGCTGCACGAGGTGGGCATCACGGTGAACCGCAACTCGGTGCCGTTCGACCCGCGTCCGCCGATGACCACCTCCGGGCTGCGCATCGGCACCCCGGCCCTGGCCACCCGTGGCTTCGGTGCTGAAGAATTCGCCGAGGTGGCGGAGGTCATCGCCCAGACCTTGAAGCCAAGCCCGGATGTGGAGGCGCTCAAGGCCCGGGTGGACCGTCTGGCAGCGGACTTCCCGCTGTACGACGGCTTGGAGACCTGGTGACAGGAGCGACCCCAGTCACTATGGTGATAGGTAATATTTCTGGCCGACCCCGCAAGGAAGCGTGACCCCGCCATGACCGCACAGAAGCTCGACGGCCGCGCCACCGCGACCGCCATCAAGAACGACCTGACCAGCCGCGTGGCGGTCCTCAAGGACCATGGCGTGGTGCCCGGACTGGGCACCGTGCTGGTGGGGGAGGACCCTGGATCCCAGTCCTACGTGGCCGGCAAGCACCGGGACTGCGCCGAGGTGGGGATCAACTCCATCCGCCGGGACCTGCCGGACACCACCACGGAGGAGGAGCTCCTCGAGGTGCTGTCCGAGCTCAACGCCAACGAGGAGTGCACCGGGTACATCGTGCAGCTGCCGCTGCCGAAGCACATCGACCAGGACCGTGTCCTGGAGGCGATCGACCCGGACAAGGACGCGGACGGCCTGCACCCCATGAACCTGGGCCGGCTCGTGGCCTCCGTGGGTGGAGAGTTGAACTCCCCGCTGCCGTGCACCCCCAAGGGCTGCGTGGAGCTGCTCAAGCACTACGGGATCGAGCTGGCCGGCAAGGTCGTGTTGGTGATCGGCCGCGGCGTGACCATCGGCCGGCCCGCCGGGTTGGTGCTGACCCGCCGTGACGTCAACGCCACCGTGGTCCTGGCCCACACCGGGACGAAGGACCTGAAGGCCGAGTTGGCCCGTGCGGACGTCATCATCGCCGCCGCCGGGGTGGCGCACATGGTGGGCCCGGAGGACGTCAAGGACGGCGTGATCGTGCTGGACGTGGGCGTCTCCCGCGTGGAGGGTGAGGACGGCAAGGCGAAGATCACCGGGGACGTGGACCCGGCGGTGGCCGAGAAGGCCTCTTGGATGGCCCCCAACCCCGGTGGTGTGGGCCCCATGACCCGCGTCGAGCTGCTGGCCAACGTGGTCGAGGCCGCCGAGCGGGCCGTCGCAGCGCGGAACTGAGTCCTGACCGGGCCTTCCGTTGATCCGGAAGGCCCGGTAAGCTCCCGCTCGTGCCATCTGAAACACCCGTTGACCATCTCGCGAGCCAGCCGGTCATCGAGGCGCGCGCGCTGACCAAGCGCTACGGGGACGTCGTCGCCGTGGACGGCATCGACTTCGCCGTGCGGCCGGGGGAGGCCTTCGGGCTGCTCGGCCCCAATGGGGCGGGCAAGTCCACCACGATGCGCATGATCGGCGGGGTCTCCCAGCGCACCGGGGGCACGCTGACCATCATGGGCCTGGACCCCGAGCGCCACGGCCCGGAGGTCCGCGCCCACCTCGGAGTGGTTCCGCAGCAGGACAACCTGGACGAGGAACTCACGGTCCGGGACAACCTGATCGTCTACGGCCGGTACTTCGGCCTGCCCTACTCCTACCTCCGGCCCAAGGCCGCAGAGCTGCTCGAGTTCGCCCAGCTCACCGAGAAGGCGGAGGTGCGGGTGGATGACCTCTCCGGGGGGATGAAGCGCCGGCTGGTGATCGCCCGGGGGCTCGTCAACGAGCCGCGGATCCTGCTGTTGGACGAACCCACCACCGGCTTGGACCCGCAGGCCCGGCACATCCTGTGGGACCGGCTGTTCCGCCTCAAGGAGCAGGGCACCACCCTGGTGCTGACCACCCACTACATGGACGAGGCAGAGCAGCTGTGCGACCGGCTGATCGTGGTGGATCACGGCCGGATCATGGCCGAGGGACCCCCGGCTGCCCTGATCCGGGAGCACTCCAGCCGTGAGGTCCTGGAGGTCCGCTTCGGCACGGACCGCAACGCCCGCGTGTCCGCGCAGCTCCAGCGGGAGCTGACCCGAGTGGACCGCATCGAGGCACTGCCTGACCGGGTGCTGGTCTACGCCCATGACGGCGAGGCCGCACTGGAGGCGGTGACGGGTCTGGGCCTGGAACCGATCACCTCGCTGGTGCGCCGGTCCTCGTTGGAGGACGTGTTCCTCACCCTGACCGGGCGGAGCCTCATTGACTGAGTCCCTGCCCGTGCCGCTGAGCCCGGCGGCGTCCGCCAGACGGGTCCGCCGGTTCGGTGCGTGGTACTACGCCGAGCACTACCTGAAGACCATGCGCAATTACGGCGGGGTCATCCTGGTCTCCGCCATCGGGGAGCCGTTGGTCTACCTGCTGGCCATGGGTATGGGGTTGGCGAGCCTGATCGGGGGAGACGCGTCGGCCGCCTCGGGGGCCGGTGCCGGTGGGGTCGGCGGCGTCGGATATCTGACCTTCATCGCCCCCGCGCTGCTGGCGGCCGGCACGCTGATGGCCGCCGCCACGGAGTTCACCTACCCCGTGATGGACGGGTTCAAGTGGCACCGGCTCTACTACGGCCCGCAGGCCAGCCCGATCTCCCCGCATCAGATCGCCGCCGGCCACGTCACCGGGGTGATGCTGCGGTTCCTGGTCCAGTCCCTCCTCTTCTTCCTCATCATGTTGGCCTTCGGGGCGGTCTCGAGTCCCTGGGGCTGGGTGCAGGTGGTCACGGCCTGCCTCGGCGGACTGGCCGTGGGGCTGCCGCTCATGGCCTACGCCGCCACCCTGCGGCGGGACGCGGGGCAGTTCGCCCTGGTGCAGCGATTCGTCATCATGCCGTTGTTCCTGTTCTCCGCCACCTTCTACCCGCTGGACGCCCTGCCGGTCGGCCTGCGGTGGATCGGCTGGATCTCCCCTCAGTGGCACGCCGCCCAGCTCGGCCGGATCGCGTCCTACGGGATGGAGAATCCCGGCTGGCTGACGGCCGTGCACGTGGGGTACCTGCTGGGCCTCGCAGCGCTCGGCTGGGTCCTCGTGCGGCGCATCTACACCCACCGGCTGGGTTGGGTCCCCGGCACGGCGGACCGGGAGGCCGTGGTGGGCCGGGGGCAGAAGGACGGGGCACGACGCCGGCCCGCGGCCGAGGCGGCCACCGCACCCGGTGCCGAGGAAGCCGCAAGCCAGCCGGCCGGCGTCGTCCCCCCATTGCCGCCACCCCCGATGCCGGTGCCCACCGTGCGGACGGGACCGGGGGCCGGGATGTACGCGGGCCGGATCCGGGTGGTGGTGGAGCGGGGGCTGCGAGCCCTGAAGACCTCGAACTGGGCGATCTTCGTGTCCGGGTTCGTGGAGCCGGTGCTCTACCTGCTGAGCCTGGGGATCGGGCTGGGAGCGCTGGTGGGAGACGTGGAAGGGCCGGGGGGACCGGTGAGCTACGGCGAGTACATCGCACCGGCGCTGCTGGCCGTGTCCGCCATGAACGGCGCCATCTACGACTCCACCTGGAACGTGTTCTTCAAGATGAAGATGTCCAAGCTCTACGAGACCATGCTCAACACCTCACTGGGACCGGTGGACATCGCACTCGGGGAGATCTCCCTGGCCCTGATGCGCGGGGGCCTGTACTCGGTGGCGTTCCTGGTGGTGATGTCCGCGCTGGGTCTCGTGACGAGCTGGTGGGCGCTGCTGCTGGTGCCCGCCGCCCTGGTGATCGCCTTCGCGTTCGCCTCCGTGGGGATGGCGGTGACCAGTTACATGACGAAGTTCCAGCAGATGGACTGGATCATGGTGCTGTTGATGCCGATGTTCCTGTTCTCCGCCACGTTCTTCCCGCTGTCCGTGTATCCGGAGCAGGTCCAGTGGGTCATCCAGGCGCTGCCGTTGTGGCACGGGGTGGAGCTGCTGCGTCAGCTGGGGGCCGGGGTCTTCACGGTGTGGACTGGGGTGCACGTGCTGTACTTCGCGGTGATGATCTGCGGCGGACTGGTCTTCACCTCCCATCGGCTCAAGGCGCTGTTCCTGCGCTGACCCTCCCCTGGCAATCCCCCGATCAGGAGAGCGGTAACTGTCGACTCCTTCGGCGATTCTCGACCACAACTGAGGCCGTGATCAGTGGTGCGGGCTCAGTCCTCCAGGGAGAGGGTGCCGTTGCGGTACCGGCGCAGGAAGTCGAGCACGCCGGCCAGCAGGGTGACCGCCAGGAGCCCGATCACCACCAGCAGGGCCGTCTCCGCCGCCTCCCCGTAGGACACGGCCACCGGGGAACCCGGCGCCGGGGCCGTCGAATCACCGGCGTGGCCTCCGCCGGCTCCGGAAGCGGTCAGGGAGGCGTAGAAGGCCCCGGTCACGGCAGCCAGGCCGATGGCTGTCATCACGCGCTGGGCCGTCTGGGAGACGCCGCCGGCGGCCCCGGCAGCATGCAGCGGGACCTCGTGCATGGTGAGCACCTGCGTACTGGTCATCAGCAGGGCCTGGGCCGGGCCGAAGAGGAACAGGCACGCGGCCAGGGTCCAGTAGGGCCAGGCCCCGGAGGCGATCTGGTGGAAGGCGATCATGCTCAGGCCCACCGCTGCGATGCCCAGCAAGGCCCCGAGCAATACGAAGAGCGGGCCCCTGCGGTGTACGTGGTTGCCGATCCACGGGGACAGGACCATCACGGCCATCGCCGTGGGCAGCGAGGTGAGGCCGGCGGCCAGTGCGGACAGCCCCAGGCCCTGCTGGGTGACGAGCGCCTGGACGGCCCACAGCCCGGGCATGGCCCCCAGCAGGAACGCGGTGGCCACGGTGCTGTAGCTGAAGGAGGGGATCCGGAACAGTGCCGGGTCCACCATCGGCGCACGGCCGGTCTGCGGCAGACGGGACCTCATCCCTGCCTCCCACAGCCACCAGAGCACCAACAGGAGCGCCGCGGGCACCAGCAGGAGCCAGGTTCCGGGGAGGATGAAGGGGAGCATCATGCCGATCACGGCCGCGGCCAGCAGGACGGCGCCCACGGGGTCCAGGTCGGCGAGGGAGCGCCGCGATCCAGGACGGCGGACCCGCTGTGGGGGATGGAGCCAGAGTGCTGTCAGCACGGCGCCGAGGATGCCGAACGGCACATTGATCAGGAACGTGGTGCGCCAGCCCCACTCCGGGCCCAGGGCGCCGATGATCACCCCGCCCAGGGTCGGGCCGATCGCCACGCCCAGGCCCACCACGGTGCCGAACAGCCCATACGCCCGGCCGCGGGCCCGGCCCTGGAAGACGTTCTGGATGATGCCGATGATCTGCGGGTTCAGCACCCCGGAACCCAGGCCGGTGAGCACCCGGGACAGGTTGAGCATCAGGGGGTCAACGGCCAGGCCGGAGGCCAGCGAGCCGGCTGTGAACAGCAGGATCCCGGCGATGAAGAGCGGCTTGCGGCCCCAGAGGTCCCCGGCCCGCCCGGCGGCCACCAGAACCACGCCGAAGGAGAGCGCATAGCCGGCCAGCACCCATTGAAGGTCCGCTGAGGTGGCCTGCAGTCCGGTCTCGATGGCCGGCAGTGCCACGTTGACCACGCTGACGCTCATCAGGGACATGAACAGCGGGACGAGCAGGACCACGAGGATCCGGTTGCCGCCGGCCGGCATGCTGCTCATGGGTGTTCCTGACCGTGGAGGTGGCGCCCCTGGATCAGCCAGTACACCGGGAGCAGGGCCAGGGTGAATCCTGCCAGGATCCAGAACATCCCGGTGGCACCCCACCACTGGACGAAGGCTCCGGCGAGCAAGGGGCCGAGTCCCATGCCGATGTCGATCCCCAGGAAATAGGTGGAGGCACCCATCCCCGCCTTGTCCCGCGGTACCCGGGTGACGCAGATGACCTGACCGGCCGAGAGCAGCTGGCCGTAACCGAGTCCCACCAGCACGGCGGCCGCCATCAACATCCAGAGGTGCTCCGCCGCGGCGATGGCGGCGAGGCCGGCGGCGAACAGCACGAAGGCCGGCAGCATGACCACGTTCGCACCCCGGCGGTCCATCAGCCGCCCCGTGAACACGCGGGACACCAGTACCGTGCCGGCGTAGACGGCGAAGAACAGGCTGGCCACGGCCCCGAAGCCACGTTCAGCGGCCAGGGTGGCCAGGAAGGAGACGATGCCGGCGTATCCCAGCGAGTACAGGGCTCCCACGGCGGCCGTGGGGGCCGCCCCCGGCTCCACGAAGCGTGCCCACCCCGGGCGCGGTGCCGCGGACCCGGAGGGGGCGTCCTGGCGGGGGCGGACGTCCATGAACCATGCCGTGACCAGGCCGGCCAGGGACACCGCCGAGGCGATGACGGCCACGGGACCGAAGCCCCCGCCCACGCCGGCCCCGGCCGTGCCGGCCAGGGCCAGTCCGATCATCGGTCCGGACGCCACACCGATGAGCGTGGAGGAGGAGTAGTGGCTGGTGCCCTCGGACAGCCGGGAGGCCGGCAGCCGATTCACGGCGGCCGCGGCGATCACGGAGGAGGACACCCCGAAGGCCAGGCCGTGCACGGCGCGCACGCCCAGCAACATCCACACGGATCCGGAGGCCCAGTAGAGCAGTGGCGCCGCCACGAATGCGGCGAAGCCGACGAGCAGCAGCGGACGGGCCCCGAAGCGTTCGATCAGCGGCCCGGCCAGGAGCCGGGAGATCAGCGTGCCCAGGATGAAGACCGAGGCCACGGAGCCGCCCACCGAGTCGCCGACCGCGAACCGGGCCACGGTGTAGCCCGCCACCGTGGACAGCAGGAAATGCACGTTGAAGAACATCATGATGTTGGCCAGGCAGGCCGTCACGAAGCCTCGGGACCACAACCCCTCGCGTGCGGGCGAGAGCGGGGAGGCAGACATGACCACCAGACTAAGCCAGTGGCGATCAGGAGCACCCACGGACCACGCAGGCCGTCATATGCGGGATAATCAGGTCATGCAGTCAGTGGAGAGTGGAAGCAACCGTCAGGCCGGTCAGCCCGGCACCGGCCCCCGCGGTCTGGGCTGGGCCTCGAAGAGCAGCGGCATCACGTTCGCCGTCATGGTGGTGGTGCTGCTGGTGGCCCTGCTGTTCGCGGCCAACCAGAATGACGTGATCGGCTGGCTCCTCGTGGCCATCTCCGCCGGTTGGCTCGTGCTGGCCATCCTCGTGGTCCTCGGCGTGCGCCGCGGCGCACGGTCCGTGGACCGTCAGATGAAGAACTTCTCCGCCACCATGGCCCCGCGGGTCCAAGGGCAGGACACGACGCCGGCCCCGGCACCCGGTACGTCCGGCTCGCCCAACTCGCCCAATTCTTCCGGCTCGTCCGGCTCGACTGGCTCGGCCGGCTCTGCGGAACCGATGCGGGACACCAAGCTCGACCACTCGTTCAAGATCGTCCAGGTGCAGGCCCGCGTGGTCACCGAGGAGCTGACCAAGGGCTCCGAGGCGGACACGGACATGGTCACCCGCGCCCTGGAGACCATCCAGATCACCTCCTCGAACGCCCGGGACATGCTCAAGGGCCCCGGGGCGGCATCGTCGCCATCCTCACCCCAGTCGAAGCCCGAGCCCGGCTCCGAGGGGCCGATCAGCGGCGAGGTCATCAACTGACCGGCCCGGCTGACGCCTTCGGGCCGCCATCGGGCTAGGCTGGAACGCGTGACTTCTGCAGACACCACACCCCAGCAGCCCGAGGCCCAGCCCGTGGTCCACACGAACGCCAACGCACCCAAGGCGGAGGGCGCCCTGCGCCTGGCGACCGTCAACGTCAACGGCGTCCGTGCCGCCCACCGCAAGGGCATGGGTGCCTGGTTCGCCGGCCGGGGCATCGACATCCTGACGCTGCAGGAGGTGCGGGCTCCGAAGGAGATCGTGGAGGACCTGCTCGAGGACATCACCGGACAGGACTGGCACGTGGTGGAGACGGCGGCCGCGGCCAAGGGCCGGGCCGGCGTCGCGATCGCCACGCGGCTCGAACCGCAGGAGACCCGCGTGGGGCTCGGGGACCCGTACTTCGATGACTCGGGCCGCTGGATCGAGACCGATCTGACAGCCCCGGACGGCAAATCCCTCACCGTGGTCTCCGCCTACGTCCACTCCGGAGTGGTGGACACCCCCAAGCAGGTGGACAAGTACCGGTTCCTGGACGAGATGATCCGGTACCTGCCGGAGCTGCGGGCCACCAGAGACTACGCCGTGGTCACCGGGGACCTCAATGTGGGCCACACGAAGCTGGACATCAAGAACTGGCGGGGCAACACCAAGAAGGCCGGCTTCCTGCCCGAGGAGCGTGCCTACTTCGACCGCTTCTTCGGTGAGGAGATCGGCTACGTGGACGTGCACCGCACTCTGGCGGGGGAGATGGACGGGCCCTACACCTGGTGGTCCCAGCGGGGGCAGGCCTTCGACAACGACACCGGCTGGCGAATCGACTACCAGGCAGCCACCCCGGAGCTGGCCGCCAAGGCCACCGCCGCGGTGGTGGACCGCGCCCCGAGCTATGACACCCGCTTCTCCGACCACGCCCCGCTCGTGGTCGACTACCAGTTCTGAGGACGACCCCGTGACTGAGACGACCGAGAACGCCACCGCTTCCGGGGCCCGCCGCACGACCCCCGCAGACGTCCTGGCCCAGGACACCGCGAGGACGGCTCACCTGGCCGGTGCCGGCACCCGTCACCGCGTGCTCTCCGGCATGCAGCCCTCCGCGGACTCGCTGCACCTGGGCAACTACCTCGGCGCGCTGGTGAACTGGGTGCAGGTCCAGGAGGACTTCGACGCCTACTTCTTCATCCCCGACCTGCACGCGATCACCACCCCGCAGGAGCCGGAGTCCGTGCGACTGCGGACGCGGAACACCGCGGCCCAGTACATCGCGGCGGGGATCGATCCCGAGCGCTCCACCCTGTTCGTGCAGTCCCAGGTACCCGAGCACGCGCAGCTGGCCTGGATCCTGATGTGCATGACCGGGATGGGTGAGGCCCAGCGGATGACCCAGTTCAAGGACAAGGCGGCGCGGCAGGGCGCGGAGACGGCCGGCGTCGGGCTCCTGGCCTATCCCATGCTGATGGCCGCGGACATCCTGCTGTACCAGCCGCACGGGGTGCCCGTGGGGGACGACCAGCGCCAGCATGTGGAGCTCACACGTGACCTGGCCCAGCGATTCAACACCCGGCATGGGGAGACGTTCATCGTCCCCTCGGGGTTCTATCCGGAGAACGGAGCCCGGATCTACGATCTGCAGAACCCCACGGCCAAGATGTCCAAGTCGGCCGAATCGCCCAATGGGCTGATCAACATCCTCGACGATCCGAAGGTCATCGCCAAGCGGATCAAGTCGGCCGTGACGGACGACGGCACCGAGGTCCGCTTCGACCGGGAGGCCAAGCCCGGGGTGTCCAACCTGCTGTCCATCTTCGCCGCGTTCACGGAGCGGAGCATCCCGGAACTCGAGGAGGCCTACGTCGGCAAGATGTACGGGCACCTCAAGGTGGACCTGGCGGAGGCAGTCGTCGAGCGGCTGGCCCCGATCCGCACGCGGGCCCTGGAGCTGATGGATGACCCGGCCGAACTGGACCGGCTGCTGGACCACGGTGCGGCGAAGGCCCGCGAGGTGGCTGCGCCGGTGCTGGCCGACGTGTACGCGAAGATGGGCTTTCAGCCACCCAGCCGCTGAGACGTGTGCCGGCCGAGCGCTGAACCGTGTCACGGGCACCCATGACACGTGTCATCAGTTCGGCCGATGGCCCGTTGTGGCACCGATCGGGCGGTAGGGACCTGACATACTGGCGTGGAAACCCACCCCGACCAGAGTCACCACGAAAGGTCTCCCATGTCAGCACCCGTTCTCGAGACAGAGAACCTGGTCAAGGTCTATGGGCGCGGAGAATCTCGCTTCGACGCCCTCAAGGGCCTGACCTTTGAGATTCAACAGGGCGAATCGGTCGCCATCGTCGGCAAGTCGGGATCCGGCAAGTCCACCCTGATGCACCTGTTGGCGTTGCTCGACGACCCCACGTCCGGTGTGGTCGCCATGGGGGGACGCCCGGTCAGCCAGCTGAAGGCCTCCCAGGTCTCTGCCGTGCGCAACGAGACCTTCGGGTTCGTGTTCCAGCAGTTCTTCCTCAACGCCAATCAGACGGTGCTGGAGAATGTGATCCTGCCGCTGAAGATCGCCGGTGTCCCTGCCGCGGAGCGCAAGCGCCGCGGCATGGAGGTGCTGGAGCAGCTGGAGATGGCGGACAAGGCCAAGAACAAGGCCACAGACCTCTCCGGCGGACAGAAGCAGCGCGTCTGCATTGCCCGCGCGCTCGTCAATTCTCCGACGGTGCTCTTCGCGGACGAGCCCACCGGCAACCTGGACACGGCAACCAGCGAGGTGGTGGAGGACATCCTCTTCGGTCTGCACCGCGAGCGGGGGATCACCCTGGTGGTGGTCACCCATGACGACGACCTGGCGGCCCGCTGCGACCGGCGGCTGCTGATGCAGGACGGGCTGATCATCGCGGACGAGCGCGGCGAGAGCGCCAAGGCCGCTGGAGCCGGCGTCGGACAGGCCTCCCGCGAGGGGTCACGCCAGCTGGGCGGGCACGGCAAGCACGCCGCCCCCGCGCCCGTGAATGGCCGGACGGACGGTTCCGCATCCGTGGCGCCGGCCCAGGCAGCCGAGGAGGGGAACGCATGAGGGGCGTCGACGTCGTCAAGACCGCACTGGGCAACACCATGCGGTCCAAGACCAGGACCTTCCTGACGGTCATCGCGATCGTCATCGGTGCCTTCACCCTGACCCTGACCTCGGGTCTGGGCGCCGGCATCAACAAGTACGTGGACTCCATGGTCTCCGGCTTCGGAGAGACCGATCAGATCTACGTGATGCCCGGGGCCGATCCGTCCCAGCAGATGAGCACCAGCACCGAGCCGCAGGAGTACGACCCCGAACAGGCCGGCTCCGTCGGTGAGTTCGGGATGCAGATGCTCACGGAGGACGACATCGAGACCATCGAGGGCCTCGATTCCGTCACGGCCGTGGAGCCCATGGTGTTCGTCACGGCCGACTACCTGGAGACCGAGGCCGGGGACCAGTTCGTCCTGTCCAGCCTGGGCTTCCCCTCGGATGGGGACAGCATGGAGCTGGCCGCCGGCGAGCTGCCGGACCCTGCGGCCCACGAGATCACGGTGCCGGAGGCCTGGTTGCCGGCCTTTGACACCGAGGACCCGAAGGAGGTGATCGGCCAGAGCGTCACCGTCGGGTTGAAGGATCTCGCCCAGCAGGAGCAGTCAGTCGAGGCCGAGATCGTCGGCGTCTCCGAGCAGGCCATCTCCGGGATCGGCGGTGCCCCGATGCCCTCCAGCTCCCTGAACCAGGAGCTGAACGAGGTGCAGAACTCCGGGCTCGAGGTGGACCAGCCGCAGACCTACGTGCAGGCCGTGGCCACCGTGGACAACCTCGCGGAGAACGAGGCCGCGGTCAAGTCTGCCCTGGTGGACGAGGGATTCATGGGACTGACCATGGAGGACCAGCTCGGCGTCATCACCGGGATCATCGACACGGTGACGTGGGTGCTCAATGGCTTCGCGCTGATCGCGCTGCTGGCCGCCAGCTTCGGGATCGTCAACACGCTGCTGATGTCCGTCCAGGAGCGGACCCGGGAGATCGGCCTGATGAAGGCGCTCGGGATGGGCCGCGGCAAGGTCTTCGGGCTGTTCTCCACCGAGGCCGTGCTGCTCGGCGTCATGGGCTCCGTGATCGGCGTGGGCCTCGGCGTGGCCCTCGGCGTGGGTGGCAATGCCGCCCTGGTCAACGGGCCGCTGAGCGGCGTGGCCGGGCTGAGCCTGTTCGCCGTGGATCCCCTGTCCATCCTGCTGATCGTGGCGCTGATCCTCGTGATCGCGTTCCTCGCCGGGACCATGCCGGCCGCCCGTGCCGCGAAGAAGGACCCGATCGAGGCCCTGCGGTACGAGTAGACCGACCAGAGAACTTTTCCACCACCAAGAGAGGGGTAACACCATGACAGAGAATCCACAGCAGCCCTACGGCAACCCGGCCTTCGAGGGGCAGGGTGAGCACGCCGCCGGTCAGCAGGGCTCCAAGTACGGCACGGAAGCCTACGGCTCCGGTGCCTTCGGTCAGGAGATGGCCGAGCCGAAGAAGTTCGGACTGCTCAAGAAGCTGACACTGGCCTCGCTGTCGATCTATGTGGTCTCCAGCATCGTCAGCCTCTTGACGTCGGGCAACGAGGCGCTCCTGGATGCCGAGCTGGAGAAGCAGTCGGCGCAGATGGGCATCCCGATGGAGCAGCTGGAAGAGGGCATGGAGATCGGCATGGCCATCGCGATCGGCGGAGCCGTGGTTGCCCTGGTCATCGCGCTCGTCGTCTACCTGCTGGTGTTCTTCGGCCTGCGCAAGTCCAAGAACTGGGCTCGCATCCTGGGTACCGTGTTCGCCGCCATCGGCACGCTGTTCACCCTGTATGGCCTGACCTCGATCGGCACCATGATGTCCGTGGCACCGGTCATGGGCACCGTCAGCATCGTGATCACCGTGCTCTTCCTGATCGTCAACATATTCTGGATCGTGACGGCGTTCTCGAAGGACGTGAACGCGTACTTGAGCGCTCGCGCCTGAGGTAAGCGGCCGCCGTCGGACACGGCATGAGAAAGCCCCCGGGAATCTTCCCGGGGGCTTTCTCATGGGTGGGGGAGTGGCTACCCCCGATGCGGCATGGCTGGCTGGATCAGAACGCCCCGGCCAGAACGGCCTGCTTGACCTCGGCGATGGCCTTGGTCACCTGGATGCCACGCGGGCAGGCCTCTGAGCAGTTGAAGGTGGTGCGGCAGCGCCACACGCCCTCCTTGTCATTGAGGATCTCCAGGCGCATGTCACCGGCATCGTCGCGCGAGTCGAAGATGAAGCGGTGTGCGTTGACGATGGCGGCCGGGCCGAAGTACTGGCCGTCCGTCCAGAACACCGGGCAGGAGGAGGTGCAGGCGGCGCAGAGGATGCACTTGGTGGTGTCATCGAACCGCTCGCGCTCCTCGGCGGACTGCAGGCGCTCCTGAGTGGGCTCGGGGCCCTTGTTGACCAGGAACGGCATGATCTCGCGGTAGGACTGGAAGAACGGGTCCATGTCCACGATCAGGTCCTTCTCCACCGGTAGGCCCTTGATGGGCTCCACCATGATGGGCTTGGACAGGTCGAGGTCCTTCAGCAGGGTCTTGCAGGCCAGGCGGTTGCGGCCGTTGATGCGCATGGCATCGGAGCCGCAGACACCGTGGGCGCAGGACCGGCGGAAGGACAGTGTGCCATCGAGGTCCCACTTGACCTTGTGCAGGGCGTCCAGCACGCGGTCCGTGCCGTACATGGTGATCTTCCACTCGTCCCAGTAGGACTCCTCGGAAGACTCGGGCAGGTAGCGGCGGACCTTGAGGGTGACGTCGAAGCTCGGGACCTCCCCGGCTCCGCCCTGCTCACCCAGATCGACCTTGGACGGTCCCTCGGCGGGTTCGGTTGCTGTGGTGCTCATCAGTACTTACGCTCCATCGGCTGGTAACGGGTGACGACGACCGGCTTGGTCTCGGAACGGATGCCTTTGACCCCCTCCATCTCGGAGTCCGGGTCACGGTAGAGCATGGAGTGGGTCATCCAGTTCTCGTCATCACGGTCCGGGTAGTCCTCGCGGTAGTGGCCACCGCGGGATTCCTTGCGGTGCAGGGCCGCCACCGTCATGGCCTCGGCCATGTCCAACAGGTAGCCCAGCTCGAGACCCTCGAGCAGGTCCAGGTTGAACCGCTTGCCCTTGTCCTGGACGGAGACCTGCTGGTAACGCTTCCGCAGTGACTCGATCTCGTCCAGGGCCCGGCGGATGGACTCCTCGGTGCGGAACACCTGCATGTCGGCGTCCATGACATCCTGCAGGCGGGCCCGCAGCTCGGCCACGCGCTCGGTGCCGGTGGCGGAGCGCAGGTTCTCGATGTGCTCGACCGTCGGGGCCTCGCCGTTCTCCGGCAGCTCGACGTAGTCCGCGGTGGCGGCGTACTCGGCAGCCTGGATGCCCGCGCGGCGCCCGAAGACGTTGATGTCCAGCAGGGAGTTCGTGCCCAGACGGTTGGAACCGTGCACGGACACGCAGGCGACCTCGCCGGCGGCGTACAGGCCCGGCACCACGGTGGTGTTGTCCTGGAGGACCTCGGCCTTGATGTTGGTCGGGACACCGCCCATCACGTAGTGGCACGTGGGGAAGACCGGCACCGGCTCGGTGTAGGGCTCCACTCCGAGGTAGGTGCGGGCGAACTCGGTGATGTCCGGGAGCTTGGCGTCGATGTGCGCAGGCTCCAGGTGGGTCAGGTCCAGCAGCACGTAGTCCTTGTTCGGGCCACAGCCGCGTCCCTGGCGGACCTCCTCGGCCATGGACCGGGCCACGATGTCACGCGGGGCGAGGTCCTTGATGGTCGGGGCATAGCGCTCCATGAAGCGTTCGCCGTCAGCGTTGCGCAGGATGCCGCCCTCACCACGGGCCGCCTCGGAGAGCAGGATGCCCAGGCCGGCCAGGCCGGTCGGGTGGAACTGGATGAACTCCATGTCCTCCAGGGGCAGGCCGTTGCGGTAGGCGATGGCCATGCCGTCGCCGGTCAGCGTGTGTGCGTTGGAGGTGGTCTTGAAGACCTTGCCCGCGCCGCCGGTGGCGAAGACCACGGACTTGGCCTGGAAGACGTGCAGTTCGCCGGTGGCCAGTTCATAGGAGACCACGCCGGCCACGCGCTTCTGCGTGAAGGGGGTCCCGTCCGGTCGAGTGGAAGGCTCGTCCACCAGCAGCAGGTCCAGGACGTAGAACTCGTTGTAGAACTCGACGTCATGCTTCACGCAGTTCTGGTACAGCGTCTGGAGGATCATGTGGCCGGTGCGGTCAGCCGCATAGCAGGCGCGGCGGACCGGAGCCTTGCCGTGGTCGCGGGTGTGACCGCCGAAGCGGCGCTGATCGATCCGGCCCTCCGGGGTGCGGTTGAAGGGCAGGCCCATCTTCTCCAGGTCGAGCACCGCGTCGATGGCCTCCTTGGCCATGACCTCCGCGGCGTCCTGGTCCACCAGGTAGTCGCCCCCCTTGACGGTGTCGAAGGTGTGCCACTCCCAGTTGTCCTCTTCCACGTTGGCCAGTGCGGCGCACATGCCGCCCTGGGCAGCGCCCGTGTGCGAACGGGTCGGGTAGAGCTTGGTCAGCACCGCCGTGCGGGCGCGCTGGCCGGATTCGATCGCCGCGCGCATGCCGGCGCCGCCGGCACCGACAATCACGACGTCGTACTTGTGTACCTGCATGCGTTGAGTTCTTTCTACTCGAGAAGTCTCGGTGGGTCAGTGGTGGACGTGCGTCAGAGGGTCTCGCAGAACGCGGGGGAGGCTTCCAGCAGGGCGCCGGTCGCGTCCGTCAGGCACGGCTCGAAGGTGAAGATCACCAGGGTGCCCAGCACGATGATGACCACGGTGGCCACGTAGAGGACCATCTTGAGCCAGAACCGCACGCCGTCACGCTCGGCGTAGTCGTTGATGATGGTGCGCACGCCGTTGGTGCCGTGCAGCATGGCCAACCACAGCATGGCCAGGTCCATGAACTGCCAGAACGGATCCGCCCACTTGCCGGCGACGAAGCCGAAGTCCAGGCCGTTGATGCCGTCCCCGACCAACAGGTTGGAGAACAGGTGGATGAAGATCAGAGCCACAAGGATCACGCCGGAGATGCGCATGAACAGCCAGGCCATCATCTCGTAGCTGCCGCCCGCGGACGTGCCGCGGGTGTACTTGGGGTCGATCCGCCCGGTGCGGGGGGCGGCGATGGTTGATTCAGCGGTGGCAGTCATGGCTCAGTGACCTCCCAGAGCAAGCATCAGGTGACGGATGGCGAAGGCGGCGAGGGCGATGACCCACACGACCACCACGGCCCAGAGCATCTTCTTGTGGTGCTTGGTGCCGCCCTTCCAGAAGTCCACCAGGATGATCCGCAGGCCGTTGAAGGCATGGAACATGATGGCGCCCACCAAGCCGACCTCACCGACCGCCATCAGTGGGTTCTTGTAGGTGCCGAGCACGGCGTTGTAGGCCTCCGGCGAGACCCTCACCAATGAGGTGTCCAGCACGTGGACCAGCAGGAAGAAGAAGATGACGACGCCGGTGATCCGGTGGATCACCCAGGACCACATGCCCTCATTGCCGCGATAGAGGGTCCCACGGCCGGACTTCGCCGGGGCCTGCGCTGATGTCGCAGTTGACACTGTTAAACCTCCCAGGGATTGCAAGGGCGCCTGTGCCACCTCCAGTGGGCACATGGAAACGCCGGTGCGAGTGCATTCCTCCACGACAGACTAGTCCTTCTCGGCGTCCAGGTCCCCATTTTGACCCGGCCTGGATCCGGTGTGGCACGGGTCACTGGGCGCCGGGTGCAGGCGGGGCGCTCCCGGTCGGCCGGGTGCCCGTCACCTATGCTGTCCGATGTGATGACTGACCCCGAACTCAATGGCCAGCCCGTAGCGGACCTCTCCGGCACTCCTGGACTGGATCGTTTCTATGGCGTGATCCCTGCTGGTGGTGTGGGGACGCGGTTGTGGCCACTCTCCCGGGCTGCGGCCCCGAAGTTCCTGCATGACCTGACGGGGTCGGGCCAGACCTTGATCCGTGCCACGTACGACCGGTTGTCCGCGTTGGCGGGGGACCGGGTGATGGTGGTGACCGGTGAGGCCCATGAGGACGCGGTGCGGGAACAGTTGCCGGATCTGGCCGGGGTGGACACGGTGTTGGAGCCGGAGCCGAAGGATTCGGCGGCTGCCATCGGTCTGGCGGCGGCCATCCTGTTCGAGCGTGACCCGGAGACGATCATGGGCTCGTTCGCCGCGGACCAGGTGATCACCCCGGTGGAGGAGTTCCAGGAGGCCGTGGCCGAGGCGGTGGCCACGGCGGCCACGGGGAAGATCGTGACGATCGGGATCAGGCCGACGCATCCGGCCACGGGGTTCGGGTACATCCAGCAGGGTGATGACCTGTCCGTGGAGGGTGCTCCGCATGCCAAGAGTGTGGCGGCGTTCGTGGAGAAGCCTGCTGCGGCAGTGGCTCGGGAGTACGTGGACTCGGGGGAGTACCTGTGGAATGCGGGGATGTTCGTGGCTCCGGTGTCCCTGATGTTGGAGCACTTGGCGGCGAAGGAGCCGGAGTTGCACGCCGGGGTGGTTCAGATCGCGAAGACGTGGGGGACTGAGGCCCAGGCGGAGACGATGGCGCGGGTGTGGCCGGAGTTGAAGAAGACCGCGATCGACTATGCGGTGGCGGAGCCGGCGGCGGCGGCCGGGGATGTGGCGGTGATTCCGGCGGGGTTCACGTGGGATGACGTGGGCGACTTCGCGGCGATCGCGCGGTTGAATCCGGCGAAGCGTGCCTCGGGGATCACGGTGATCGGGGAGACCCCACGGGTGTATTCGTCCAAGGCCTCGGGTGTGGTGGTGACGGATACGGCGCGGGTGATCGCCCTGATCGGGGTTCAGGACATCGTGGTGGTGGACACCCCGGATGCGTTGCTGGTGACGACCACGGAGCATGCGCAGTCCGTGAAGCAGGCCGTGGAGTCCCTCAAGGCCCACGGCGACGACGACGTGCTCTGATGTCTGAGCCCCATCCCGTCCTGGACGATCCCGGACTGCCCCGGGTGACCCCGCTGGTCCAGGGGCTCGAACCCGGCGTGGTGGACTTCCGCCGGGATCTGCACGCGCATCCGGAGCTGTCCTATGACGAGCACCGCACCACGCGAAAGATCTTGGAGACGCTCGGCGCCGCCGGGCTGTCCCCGGTCAAGCTCGAGGACACCGGGGCCTACGTGGACATCGGCTCCGGGCCGATCGTGCTCGGTCTGCGGGCCGACATCGACGCGCTGCCGCTGACGGAGCAGACCGGCCTCGACTACGCATCCCGGACGCCGGGTGTGGCGCACGCCTGCGGCCATGACCTGCACACCTCCGTGATGGTCGGCACGGCACTGGCCCTGCACCGGATTCTGGGCGACGACGGCCGGAGTGGCCCCCAGTTCGCCCACCTGCCGCTGACGGGCCGGGTGCGCATCATCTTCCAGCCGGCGGAGGAGCGCCTGCCCGGTGGCTCACTGTCCGTGATCCGGCAGGGCACCCTGGAGGGGATCCCGCGGATCCTGGCCGCGCACTGCGAGCCCCGGTTCGACGTCGGCACGATCGGCACCCGCATCGGTGCCATCACCTCGGCCGCGGACACCATCAAGATCAGCCTGTCAGGCAGGGGCGGCCACACCTCACGCCCACACCTCACCGAGGACCTCGTCTATGCCCTCTCCGAGATCGCGGTGCAGGTTCCCGCGGTGCTGAACCGGCGCATCGACGTCCGTTCGGCGGTCTCCGTGGTGTGGGGACAGATCAACGCGGGGGCGGCGCCGAATGCGATCCCCGGCTCCGGCTATCTCGCCGGGACCATGCGCTGCCTGGACGCCGAGGTGTGGGAGTCCGCCGGAGACCTTCTGGACGAGGTGGTCCAGCAGGTGGCCCGGCCCTTCGGGGTGACGGTCCACCTGGAACATGTCCGGGGCGTCCCCCCTGTGGTCAACACGGAGGCCGAGACGGACCTCATCGAGGATGCCGCCCGCTACGAACTCGGGTCCCGGGCCATCCAGCTGACACCCCAGTCCATGGGCGGGGAGGACTTCGCCTGGATGACCCAGCAGGTCCCCGGGGCCATGCTCCGGTTGGGAACCCGGACTCCCGGCGGGCCGGTCTACGACCTGCACATGGGGGACTACGCGCCGGACGAGCGGGCGATCGGCGTGGGCATGCGCATCTTCACCGCCGCCGCACTCCGGGCGCTGGCCGGGGCACAGTGATCCAGCCGGCCATCGAGCCGGTGATCAAGTCGGTGATCAAGTCGTTGTACGATTCGTCCCCGATTTCTGAAGCAGTTCCTGCCAACTTTGGGTAAACTCCCGGGTAACTGTCCGTCCTCAGGGCGCGGACACCCCGTGGATCCGGTCGAGATAGACCCTCCGTCCACGTCTCAGCCCCACTCACTCGCACCGAAGGATCATCATGGGCATCGCATCCCCCCTGTCTCGCAAGGCACTCCTGCCGGCCGCCGTGCTGGGCCTGTCCGGCCTGCTGCTCGCCGGCTGTGGCGCGGCCCCGGAGGAGGCCGGCAGCGGCTCCGCCGGATCGGACGCCCCGGCGGTGGGCACGGACAACTCCGACTACACCGGTTGCATCGTCTCCGATGCCGGCGGCTTCGACGACCGGTCCTTCAACCAGTCGTCCCATGAAGGGCTCAAGGCCGCAGAGGAGGAGTTCGGCATCACCACCCATCGGGCCGAGTCCAATTCGCCCTCTGAGTTCACCCCGAACCTGACGTCGATGCTTCAGGCGGACTGCAACATGGTCATCGGCGTGGGATTCCTCCTCGGTGATGCCATGAAGCCGATCGCCAATGACAACACCGAGACCCACTTCATGGGTGTGGACGTCACGGACCCGGAGTTCCCGGACAACGTCAAGCGCCTGATCTATGACACGGCCCAGGGCTCCTTCATGGCCGGCTACCTGGCCGCCGGCACCTCGGAGACCGGAAAGGTCGCCACCTACGGCGGTGCGGAGATCCCGACCGTGACGATCTTCATGGACGGCTTCGCCGCCGGCGTGGAGTACTACAACGAGCAGAAGGACGCCGAAGTCGAGGTGTTGGGCTGGAACCGCGAGGCCAAGACCGGTTCCTTCACCGGAGACTTCGAGAACCAGGCCGCCGGCAAGACCAACACCTCCAACTTCATCAACGAGGGCGCGGACATCATCATGCCCGTGGCCGGCCCGGTGGGCCTGGGCACCCTGGATGCCGTGACGGAGGCCAACGCCGGTGGCAAGGAGGCCAAGGTCATCTGGGTGGACTCGGACGGCTACGAGACCACTGACAACGGGGAGGTCATCCTCACCTCTGTGGTCAAGCTGATGGGCCAGGCAGTCCATGACGTCATCGAGTCCGATCTGGCGGGCGAGTTCGACGGCGAGCCGTACGTGGGCACGCTGGAGAACGAGGGCGTTGCCCTCGCCCCGTTCCACGACTTCGACTCGGAGGTCTCGGACGAGCTGAAGTCCGAGCTCGAGGAGATCAAGGCCGGGATCATCGACGGCTCGATCGAGGTGGACTCGGACTACTCGCCCGAGATCTGATCGCCTGACCGGCCCCGAGGGGCCTCAGGGTGGGGCGGCCCTTGGGCCGCCCCACCCTCCGTTTCCTGAGATGATCTCCTGCAGGAACATCTCCCCGGGAACACCGGGACATGAACACTGCGATGGTCTTCTGAAGGCCAGAATGGCTGGAGCACGGTGAAACTCGAGTTACGCGGCATCACCAAGAGGTTCGGCGCCTTCACGGCCAACGACTCGATCGATCTCACGGTCGAGTCCGGCGAGGTGCACTCCCTGCTGGGGGAGAACGGTGCTGGCAAGTCCACCCTGATGAACGTCCTGTTCGGGCTCTATGAGCCGACCGCGGGCGAGATCCTGGTGGACGGGACGCCGGTGCGGTTCAGTGGGCCCGGTGAGGCCATGGAAGCAGGCATCGGCATGGTGCACCAGCATTTCATGTTGATTCCCGTGTTCACGGTGGCCGAGAACGTGGCCCTGGGGGACGAGCACACCCGTGCTGCCGGCGCGCTCGATCTCGAGGCCACCCGCCGCAGGATCCGCGAGATCTCTGACGAGTACGGCTTCCATGTGGACCCGGATGCCCTGGTGGAGGACCTTCCCGTGGGCGTCCAGCAGCGGGTGGAGATCATCAAGGCCCTGGTCCGGGACGCACGCGTGCTGATCCTGGATGAGCCCACGGCCGTGCTGACCCCCCAGGAGACGGATGAGCTGCTGGACATCATCCGCAGGCTGCGGGAAAGCGGCACCGCGATCGTCTTCATCTCCCACAAGCTGCGGGAGGTCAAGGCCATCTCCACCGTGATCAGCGTGCTGCGCCGTGGTCGGCTGGTCGGCACCGCGGACCCGGGAGCCGAGCCCTCCGAGCTGGCCGCCCTCATGGTGGGCCGCGCCGTGGAGCTGAACACCACCAAGTCCGCGCCTGACCTGGGGGAGGAGACCTTCGCCGTCAGGGACCTGACGGTGCTGAGCCCCGAGGGCGTCCGCCTGGTGGACCGGGTGTCCTTCTCCATCCGCCAGGGCGAGGTCCTCGCCATCGCCGGTGTCCAGGGCAACGGACAGACCGAGCTGACCGAGGCCATCATGGGACTGCTCAAGGCCCAGGGATCGGTCCGGTTGGACGGCGAGGAACTCCTCGGCCGCACCACCCGGCAGATCATCCGGGCCGGGGTGGGCTACGTCCCGGAGGACCGCTCCACGGACGGGCTGGTGGGCTCGTTCTCCGTGGCGGAGAACCTGGTCCTCAACCGCTTCGACCGGGCCCCGGCAGGCGGCCGCTTCCAACTGAACCTCAAGGCCATCCGAGCCCTGGCCGAGCAGCGCGTGCAGGAGTTCGACGTCCGCACCCAGGGCGTGGACCTGCCCGTCGGCACGCTGTCCGGCGGCAACCAGCAGAAGGTCGTCATGGCCCGCGAGTTGGCGGACGGGCTCAAGCTGTTCATCGCCTCCCAGCCCACCCGCGGTGTGGACGTCGGATCCATCGAATTCCTGCATGACCGCATCATCCGCGAGCGGGACTCCGGCACGCCGGTGATGATCGTCTCCACGGAACTCGAGGAGGTCCTGGACCTGGCGGACCGGATCGCCGTGATGTACCACGGCCGGATCATCGGGATCGTGCCGGGCAGCACCTCACGTGACGAGCTCGGCCTGATGATGGCCGGCGTGGACCCGGCCATGGCCAGCGAGTCCACCACAGACTCCCCGGACACCACAGACACCACGGAAACCACGGGGAAGGGGACCACGGCATGAGCGCCGCCACCACCGAGGGCCGGGCCCGCAACGTCTCGATGCGGGGCCTCCTGGCCGGCAACGGCACCGTGACGGTGCTCGCCATCGTGCTGTCCCTGGTCATCAGCGCCCTGCTGATCATCGTGACGGACGAGGACGTCATCGAGGCCTCCGGCTACCTCTTCGCCCGGCCGGGTGACACCCTGGCGGCAGCCTGGGCCGCCGTGTCCTCCGCCTATGCCGCCCTGTTCCGCGGCGCGATCTTCAACTACAGCGCAGACACCTTCAGCCAGGGGATCTACCCGCTGATGGAGTCACTGACCGTGGCCACGCCACTGATCATCATCTCTCTGGGCATCGCCATCTCCTTCCGGTCCGGCATGTTCAACATCGGTGGTCAGGGCCAGATGATCTTCGGCGCCATGTTCGCCACCTGGTTCGGCGTCCACCTGCAGCTGCCTGTGGGGCTGCACCTGATCCTCGTACTGGTCATGGGCATCCTCGGCGGCGCGCTGTGGGGTGCCGTGGTGGGCTTCCTCAAGGCCCTGACGGGGGCACACGAGGTCATCCTGACCATCATGCTCAATTACGTGGCCATCCACCTGGTCACCTACTTCCTCTACACCCCCGTGCTCCAGCGCGCGGGCTCCACCAACCCGGTCTCCGACTTCCTGCCGGCCACTGCTCAGTTCCCCCTGTTGTTCGGGGACTCCTTCCGGCTGAACTGGGGCTTCGTGGTGGCCCTGCTGGCCACCGCGTTCGCCTGGTGGCTCATGCAGCGCTCCACCATCGGATTCCAGTTGCGGGCCGTGGGCGCCAACCCGGATGCGGCCCGGACCGCCGGGGTGTCCGTCAAGGGCATGTACGTGATCGCCATGGCCCTCTCCGGTGGACTCGCGGGCCTGGCCGGAATGGCCCAGGTCTCCGGCACGGAGAAGATGCTGAACACGGACGTGGCCGGGTCCTTCGGATTCGATGCCATCACGGTGGCCCTGCTGGGCCGCTCCAATCCGCTCGGGGTGTTCGCGGCGGGCCTGCTGTTCGGCGCGCTGCGCGCCGGCGGCGTCACCATGCAGACCGAGACGGGCGTCCCGATCGACATCGTGCTGATCATCCAGTCGATGATCGTGCTGTTCATCGCGGCACCGCCGTTGGTGCGCCTGATCTTCCGTCTGCCGGCGCCCGGGGCCCTGCAGGAGCGCAAGACCGCCGACCCCCTCACCCAGCCGGCCCTGGCCGGCGCGGTGGCCTCCACCACCTCCACCGCCGGTGGCCACACCACCCCCTCCGAGGAGGCCGGGGCAGGAGAGAGTCCGGGATCGGGTGACGTCGGTTCCAGCGACACCGGCCCGGCCGATGAGTCGAGTACCACCCCCGACGCGGAAGGCCAGCAGCGATGAGCACCACCGTGACCTCACCCGGCGCTCCCACCCCGGGCGCCCCGGCCGCACGCTCCGCCGCGGAGCCGACCAAGGACATCGTCCGCCACTGGACCACGCCGATCGCCTTCGCGGTGCTCACCGTGGTCGCCCTGGTGGTCTTCGCCCTGAACGCCTCAGGGGCCTCGGCCACGTTCCGCATCTCCACGGACGCCGACGCCGTCCAGATACCTGACGTGGTGGCACCCACGGTGGCCTTCGGGTGGACCGTGACCGTCCTGTTGGCGCTCCTGACCGTGTGGGGATCACTGCAGGTGCGGCGGACGGGCACCGTCGCCGGCTGGGCCGCCGCCGTGTTCGCGGCCCTGTTCGTCATGGGCTTCCTGGTCTGGGTGGTCGGCGCGGCGAACACCACCACCGTGTTCCTCACCGGACTGATCGCCGGTTCCGTGACCCTGGCCATTCCACTGATCTTCGGTTCCATGGCCGGCGTCCTCTCGGAACGGGCCGGCGTGGTGAACATCGCGATCGAGGGCCAGCTGTTGGCCGGTGCCTTCACCGCTGCCGTCACCGGCTCGGTGACGGGCTCCGTCTGGGCGGGGTTGCTCGCGGCTGTGGTGGCCGGCGTGCTCGTCTCGGTGCTGCTGGCGGTGTTCTCCATCCGCTACCTGGTGAACCAGATCATCGTCGGGGTGGTCCTCAACGTCCTCGTGGCGGGTCTGACCAGCTTCCTGTTCAGCACGGTGCTGGCCTCGAACTCATCCGCCCTGAACTCGCCGCCGCACTTCCCGTCCCTGCGGATCCCGGGACTGGCGGACATCCCCATCATCGGCCCCATCCTGTTCGACCAGACCCTGCTGGGCTACGGCATGTACCTGATCGTGATCGCCCTGTACCTCGGTCTGTTCCACACCAAGTGGGGTCTGCGCGTGCGGGCGGTCGGCGAGCATCCCAAGGCCGCGGACACCGTGGGGATCAATGTCATCCGCACCCGGTACGTCAACGTGCTGCTCGGCGGTGCGATCGCCGGCATGGGCGGGGCCTTCTTCACCCTGGTGTCCGCCTCCTCCTTCTCCAGGGAGATGACCGCGGGGCAGGGCTTCATCGCGCTGGCGGCCGTGATCTTCGGCCGGTGGAACCCGATCGGAGCCTTCTTCGCCGCCCTGCTGTTCGGGTTCACCACCAACATGCAGTACGTGCTGGCCATCCTGGGCACCCCGGTCCCCAGCCAGTTCATGGCGATGCTGCCGTACCTCGTGACGGTGCTGGTGGTGGCAGGGTTGGTGGGCCGCTCGCGTGGTCCGGCAGCCGCCGGCTCGCCGTACGTGAAGGAATAGTGAAGGAGTAGCCGTGGAACAGCACGAGTATGGGGCGGGCGAGGAGCCTGCCGGCCAGTTCGCCGATCCGTTCGAGGATGACATCCCCCTGACGGCGTCCCTCCCGCGCCTGATGCCCACGGGCTCCGGCATCGACTGGGACCGATTGGAGTCCACGGCGCGGGCCGCCATGACGCGCGCCTACGTGCCGTATTCGGGGTTCCCGGTGGGGGCCGCAGCGCTGGTGGAGGACGGCCGTGTGGTGGCCGGCTGCAACATCGAGAACGCCTCGCTGGGGCTGACCCTGTGCGCAGAGTGCTCCCTGGTCTCCAACCTGCAGATGACCGGTGGGGGCCGCCTGGTGGCGTTCTACTGCGTGGACGGCAACGGGCAGGTCCTGATGCCGTGCGGCCGGTGCCGCCAGCTGCTCTTCGAGTTCCACGCCCCGGGCATGCGCCTGATGGGACCGGACGGGGAACTGACCATGGAGGAGGTCCTGCCGCACGCCTTCGGGCCCGCAGACATGGCTGGAATGGCCGAACAGAGCCGGCAGGCCCAGCAAGCGCAGCAGGCCCAGCAGGACGAGAGGACGCGATGACCCGCACCGCAGAGCCCTTCGACGCCATCGAGGTCATCCGCGCCAAGCGGGACCGCCAGCGGCTGACGGACGGCCAGATCGACTGGGTGGTGGACGCCTACACCCGCGGCGTGGTGGCGGATGAGCAGATGTCCGCCCTGTCCATGGCCATCCTGCTCAACGGGATGGAACGCGCCGAGATCGCGCGGTGGACGCACGCCATGATCGCCTCAGGCGAGCGAATGGACT